>JBBQPO010000278.1:0-8013 GCA_038217285.1 Chthonomonadales bacterium | reverse complement strand
CGTTGGGGTTGCCGGCCTCATCCGCCTCGCCCTCTGCGTTCACATAACGGAACAGGACGCGGCTGTTCTGCTCCAGCTCTTGCAGGGTCGCCTCATCGCAGACGTAGCGGCCCTCACCGTGCGCGATCGGGATCCGCAGCGTCTGGCCCTGTCGGTAGCTGCGAGTGAAAGGGGTCTCCGCGTTCTCGACGCGCAGGTGCACATGCTTGCAGATAAACTTACAGTCGGTGTTGCGGACGAGAGCGCCCGGCAGCAGATGCGCCTCACACAGGATCTGAAAGCCGTTGCAGATCCCGACGACATAGCCACCGCGCTCGGCATGGGCGACGACCGCCTCCATGATCGGGGCGAATCGGGCCACAGCGCCGGTGCGCAGATAGTCGCCATAGGAGAATCCGCCCGGAAGCAACACGACATCGAAGCCCTGAAGCGACCTCTCCTCGTGCCAGACATACTCTACCGGACAGTCCAACACGTCGCGCACCATGAAGTAGGCATCTTGATCGCAGTTGGAGCCGGGGAACCGCACGACCGCGAACTTCGGTTTCGCGCCCCCGGCGGTCGGCCGGGCTGTCTCATGGCTCAGTGCGGTCGTACTCATTTTACAACCTCGTAGGTATAGTTTTCGATGACAGGGTTGGTAAGCAGTCGGTCACACATCTCTTTGATCTCGGTGTCCAGGTCGCCCTTCCCGCTCGATGTCAACTCTAGCTCCATATACTTGCCGATGCGCACCTGCGTGACGCCGGCGTAGCCCAGCGAATGCAGGGCATCCTGCACGACGCGGCCCTGCGCGTCCAGCAGCGACGGCTTCAGCGTAACGACGACTTTGACTTGCGACATTCTCCCCTTTTCCTTCCCGATCCTCGATCAGCGCACCGCCTCGAGGAGGTGCCACCACGCGCACGTACAGCACCCCGGCCACGCGCCGGATCACCTCGTGGCGCCCGCCTTTCGGCGTCAGGCGTACCCGCAGTACCGCAGACTCATCTATACTTCTATTGTACCCCAAACCCCAGTCCGGCCCGGGAGCACCTCCCCCAACCTCTCCTTCTTAAGACCGCCACCCCTAAAGGAGCGGCCTGTTGGGGAAGGTAAAGGCCCATAAATGGGCATGGGAGGGTTGAAAGGGAGAGCAAATCTTCTCCGCCAGGGATGGCTGACACCCTGTACCCTTGCGCAATCGCTCCTGCTCACGTCCGACCCAGCCCCCTTTAGGGGGCTTACCGCCTCAGACCGCCCCTTGAGGGGCGGGGAGTAAAGCGCGGGGAGGAGGTTCCTTGTCAAGGCAAATCTAAAGGACAAGATAAGCATTAAAAAGGAGGGGTTGGGGAGGTCAGCGGGCGAAGAGGAAGAAGACGGTCAGGAGGATGAGGCCATTGTGTATGCCGTGCATGACGATGTTGGGGAGCAGGGAGCCGCGCCGTTCGTAGGTCAGGGCGAAGGCGAAGCCGAGCAGCATGATGGGCAGGAAGCCGCCAGGAATGGTTGGGTGGACGACGGCGAAGACCGCTCCGGAGAGGGCCGCTGCGCCGACCGCTCCCCAGGGGCCTTTGAGGGCCGGATAGAGCACACCGCGAAACATCAGTTCCTCGACGATAGGCGCGGCGACGGCGGTGACAAGCAGCAGAAGCAGGCGGTCCAGGTTGCTCTGGGCCATCATCGAGTCGAACTGTACCGGGTTGATCGGCGTATGGTAGCGCGCGAAGATCCACTGAGAAAAGGCGGTCACAGCGAAGAACAGAGGCATCAGCATCACGTAGTTGAGCGTACCGACACCGATATCCGCCAGCGGACGCTGCGAAGTCATGCCGAGAGCCTGGAACGTTTCGCGCCAGGTCGGAAGCGTACGGGAGGGGGACTCTGCGGCGGCAAGACGACGCAGTACCCAGAGCGCGATGAAGACGACCGGGACGTAGAGCACGATCTCCAGCACGGTATTTAGACGCGTGAGGGCGCCAGCCGACCAGTTTTCAAAGACAGGACGCAGCAGGTGCAGCGGCAGCCCTATGATCATGAAGACGGCCATGTAGACGCTAAAGGCGATCGTTCTAGCGCGGTAGGAGAACCGAAGCCCGGACGGTGCCATGTGCTCTATCGGCGGGAGAGAGAGAAGCGGTGGCGGCGGGAGAGGGGGAAGCGTCGATACAACAGGTATCAGCGGCGAGTAGGAGGTAACGTAGGCAGGTGCCTGGGCGTAGTCCGTCGCCAGTTTCTTCCCTGAGGCACGGTTGAGGATGTACAGCAGTCCAAAGGTGAGAAGGCCGACGACACCGAGCAGCAACAGCCCGGCCTCGAAACTGCTGTAGCCGACGATAAGGGAGGCTGAGCGATAGGCCGCGTCCCGCTCCCCCGTAGCCTGCGACTCCTGACCGGCTCGGTGATAGAGCTGCGCGAGCGCCGCGTGTTCGAACCACCCTAGATTGAGGCGGACGATCACCAGGTGCAGCGCCTCGACATGGTCTGCCGCAATCGATTTCGGGCCGTAGAGGGCTTTCCAGAGGGCGACCTCTTCCACTACCGGAACGGCCGCCGCCTGCGCCCGCCGGCTTCGGGCGGTCCGACTCTTCTCTTTGGCCAGCCGGGCGTCGTCTACGGCGCGGGCGGCGGCGATATGGCTGAGCGCCTCGGAAATGCCGGGGCGGTCGAAGAGGCTCAGGGTCAGGGCGAGACGGCGCCAGTCGGCCGTGTGAGCGGAGGGCAGACGCGTAATGTGTCGCCAGGCGCCGAGGGCATCGTCGGAAAAGCGGGTTGGGGAGGCGAAGCGGCTCGATTTCCCGGAACTCTCCACGAACCCCGGCATCCGGCTCAAGGCATAGGCGGTTTTGGTGATATGGACGGCTCTGAACGTCTTCTCGATAGAATCGGTTTCGTCTTTGGAGGAGGCGTCTCGGGTGGCGAAAGCCGTCCGTAGGATCACGCAGACCACCACCAGCATCAGAGCCAGCCCTGACACCCAGCCCGGCGTGTTGGGCCAGCCCCACCGTCTAGTCGACACGCTGGCGAGGGGCATTGAGTTGTCCGGCAAAGTGGTCATTCCGTTTCCAAAGGCAGATCTAATAGAGATAGTTCCGCAGCATCTGCAGTAAGATGATGACGATCAGAGGAGACAGATCCCAGCCGCCTGTGCGGGAGGGAGGGGGCAGCAGACGCCGCACCGGAGTCAGGATAGGATTGACCACGGCCCGCAGCGCTTTGACGAACGGATGATAGGGCGACAGCTTGCCGCCAAAGGCGATGATGTTGCTGAGCAGGGATTCGATAAGGATGGCCCAGATCAGAACGACGATCAGGTCCGCAAGAATCGCGCTGAACGTTACGGGTCGTACAAAGATAAACATAGCGGTATCTCCACAGTCCGTGGCGGCAGCGCCTGCTGCCGCCACGACTGCCTCCTATTACTTTTGACGCCTGGCGAGTTCTGCCTTCGCCCGGGCCAAATTATGCTTCATGACGTCGCTGACCTGCCCATCGGTCACAAAGTTGCCTGACTTCTCCCAGGTCTTGACCGCCTTCTCCCACTGATTCGTCTTTTCGTAACTGTGGGCGAGGCCGCTCCAGGTAAAAAACGGACAGTCGTATTTTATCGCTTTTTCGTAGTAGGTCACCGCATTGGGATAGTCTTTCAGACGGTAGTAGAAGTGGGCGCCAAGTTCGTCGTACATGTAGTAGCTATCAGAATTCGCGGTTAAACCCTGCTTCAAAAAGGCAGTGGCGGCATCATTCTGGCCCGTGCTCCAGAGCAGATAGGCCGCATCCGAGAAGGCTTCTACGTTGCGGGGATCCCCCTGCACGACGACGCGGCTCAGATTGATCGTGTGATTGTACTCACCTTTGTGGAAATGCGCGTCGGCTTGTGCCCACAACTGGTCCACAGCATCGGTGAGGATCGCATCCGCAATCTGCTGCTGACCCTCCGGCGTGTAGAAAACGGTCGGGTTCGATTTGGTGGGCAGCGGCTTCTCCTGGCCTGCTTGCTTCTGCGCGTAGGCGTCTGGCACGAGGATCGCGCCCAAAAGCAGCGCCATGCCGACGGTTCGAAGGAATGCGGCACGGTTTCGGAACGCGGCGAACCCAGCCCAACAAGAACGATCTTTCAGCATGGCGGTCTCTTTCACCTCTTTTCGAGCATTTTCACCACATCGGCGGCGGCGGCGCGAACGGTCGGGTCTTTGTGCTGCAGCAGCTTGCGGACGGCAGGCAGGGCTTGCGGATCCCCGATCTTGCCCAGCGCGAGCACGGCGGCTTTCGGAATGGCCTCGTCGCTGTCCGCGAAAAGCGCGATCAGCGCGGGCACGGCGCGTCGGTCTCCGATCTTGCCCAGCGCCTTCGCGCACTGTTCGCGAATATCCTCATTCGGATCTTTCAGACCTTTGAGGAGGGCCGGTACGGCGCGGCGGTCGGCGATACTGCCGAGGGCCTGCGCCGCCGTGAACCTCACCAGATAGTACTTATCCGTCAGCAGTTTCGTCAGCGTAGGGACGGCTGTTTGCAAGCGCAGACTGCCGAGCGCTCCGGCGGCGGCGACTCGCACCGTCGGGTCTCTGTCGCTCAACCCCTCCTGGAGAACGGGTCCAGCGCGGCGGTCGTTCAAAGCGCCGAGGGCATAGGCCGAATAGAAGCGGACGCCGAACGGCTCGCTGTTCGCCCGGTTCTCCACGATACGGATCAGCGCCGGGGTCACGCTGCGGTCGCCGATGCGCGCTAAGGCGACGGCGGCTCCCGACCGGACAGGGCCGCTCTTATCGTGCAGCAGCGGCACCAGCGCGGTCGCACTGTGCGTGTCGCGCAGCAGGCCCAGCGCGGTCACCGCTTTCAGGCGGACGCGCGCCTCCGGATCGGTCAGGCGTTGGCGCAGGCTGTCGGCGGCGCGGGGATCTCCGAGCTCGCCCAGCGCCTCGATGGCTGCCGACCGCACCGCGTCTACCTGATCCCGGGTGGCCTGAATGAGTGGATCGGCCGCGCGACGGTCGTTGAGCAGGCCCAGCAGGGTGGCGGCTCCGGCGCGTCGATGCGCGTCCCGGTCCTTCAGGGCGCTCAGAAAGAGAGGGACATCCGTTTTCGTCGCGGTCGAGGCCAGTGCGCGCACGGCCCGCGCACGCACCGACTCCACGGAATCGCCCATGATCTGAATCAGCGCCGGAACCGCACGCGGGCTCTTCGCCTTGACGAGGGCATCGGCGGCATCCGAACGCACTTCCACACGCGGCGAATGCAGTTGCGCGATCAGGTCGTCCACCCGGTCTGCCCGAACCGCGCCCGACAGCGCCAGAACGCCCCCCAGTATCAGCCCGAACTCCGTGCGCTTCATACATTTTCCTGTCTGAGCCGTAGTCGGGATCGGCGTCCTTGCGCGGCGGCTACGCGTTCAGCTTTTCGTCCAGAAGACGGTTGACATCCGCCGGGTCGGCTTTGCCCTGAGAGGCTTTCATCACCTGTCCGACAAGGAACCCACGTTTCTGTACGAGTCCTCGCTCGCGAATATCGGCGATGATCGCCGGATTCTCGCCCAGGACCTTCTCAACGATGGCGAGCAGCGCGCCCGTGTCCTTCATCGTCTTCCAGCCCTTCTCCTCGACGATCTGACCGGGCGGGCTGCCGGTCGTGTACATCTCCTCGATGAGCGCCTTGGCGATCTTGCCGCTGATGACGCCTTCGGCCATAAGCCCGATCATACCGGCCAGATTTTCGGAAGAGATCGGACTGGCGGCGATTTCATGGCCACCCGCGTTGAGCAGGCGTGTCAGGTCGCCTGTGATCCAGTTGGCAACGGCTTTGGGGTCGCCGCAGCGCTTCACGGTCGTCTCGAAGTAGTCCGCCAGGGCGCGATTCTCCGTGAGTTGGACGGCGTCGTAGGCGGGCAGGCCGTACTCGGTCTCGAAGCGGGCGCGGCGGACATCGGGCAGTTCCGGCATCGAGGCGCGGATCTGTTCGATCCATTCGTCGGAGATCTTGAGCGGCACGAGGTCCGGCTCCGGGAAGTAACGGTACTCCTGCTCGCCCTCTTTCGAGCGCTGCGCAAAGGTCTGCTGCTTCGTGTCGTTCCAGCCCCGCGTCTCCTGTCGAACGCGCTCGCCGCGCTCCAGCAGAGTCGCCTGCCGCTCCACCTCGTACTCGACGCCCTTCTGCACGGCCCGGAAAGAGTTCAGGTTCTTGATCTCGGTCTTGGTCCCAAAGGTGCTCGATCCCTTTTCGCGGATGGAGACGTTCGGCTCGCAGCGCAGGGATCCCTCCTCCATTTTGCCGTCGCAGACGCCTATAAAGGTCAGGATCGAGCGGAGCTTGACCAGATAGGCGCGTGCTTCGTCCGAAGAGTGGATGTCCGGCGGAAACTCCGTCACGATCTCCATGAGCGGCACGCCGCTGCGGTTCAGATCGACATAGCTCTCGTCACCAACGACATGGAACAGTTTGCCCGTATCCTCTTCCAGGTGGACGCGCCGAATATAGATGCGTTTCGTTTCGCCGCCCACTTCGATATCCAGCCAGCCGCCGACGCCGATGGGAATGTCGTACTCGCTGATCTGATAGCCCTTGGGCAGATCGGGATAGAAGTAGTTCTTACGATCAAATTTGGCGTTAGGGTTGATCGCGCAGTTGAGGGCCAGCGCGGTGCGGATGACATGTTCGACCGCCATGCGGTTCATGACGGGCAGCGCTCCGGGCATGCCGAGGCAGACCGGGCAGCAGCGGGTGTTCGGCTCACCACCGAACTCGTTCCGGCAACTGCAGAACATCTTGCTGGCCGTCAGCAGTTCGGCATGGCACTCCATTCCGACAACGGGTTCATACTCAGGCATGCGTTTGCAAACTCCTCACCTTATTCGGCGTTCGTCGCCGGTGCGCAGCTCAGGGCTGCAGGGTAATTCTGGCATCCAGGGCGGTGGCGTCGTTGAAGTTGTTCTTATTTCGTCCCCAGCCCACGATGAAGTCCAGCGTCTCGCCCAGTTTCATCGGTAGGGTCCGCTCGAAGTGTCTGGCGCTCGCCGCTCCGATGCCCTCCACGAGCTCGTCGTAGAGCGACGTCGTATCGTGAAACAGATGGACGTCGGCGCTGGTAGGCTTCGTGTCCACGCCCTGAAACGTCGTCTCGACGCGGTACCGGCCCTCGCGTGGGCAGGTCCAGCGCACGACGCTGTAGAAGCCCTGCCAGCTCGGCAGCAGCGTCAGCGCGTTCGCTTCCCAGGTCTGCGTCTCCTGCACCACCGCTTTCACGGTGCCGTTGTGCGTCACATTCGGGTCCACATTGCCGGGGTAACGGAGTACATCGACGCCGTCGGTGCCTTTGACCCACTCTTTGAGCGTCTGGAAGGAGGCGGGATTCGGCTTTACGTCCGGAGAGAGCAGGCCGTAACGCCAAGCGCCGTTCGGATTTTTGGCCGGATTGAAGTCGTTGACGGCGTCGAATATTCCTTCGGCGTTGCCGTTCATCGTCGCCTCGTTGACGATGACGGTGTTGCCCTCCCGGTCGGTGACGGCGATCTCCGCTCCCGCCGGGCTGTGCGCGAGCCGTCGCACCTCTGTCCGGCTGTACCGCAGGCTCGTCGGCATATCCGTCACGAAAAGTTTGTACTGTCCGCTCTGCGGGGTGGAGTCGGGCCGATCCAGCGGCGGCTTGAACTCGATCACCCTCACCCCGTAGGGCGCCGTCACGACGAAGGTCTGCGTCTGCGCCTCGAATTTGATCCGGGGCGGCGTCGCGGCAAGCACCGCAGGCGGGTCCGGCTGAAACCAGGGATTGACACTCAGCCGTGCCGCGTAGGGGATCTCCCACTGGGCGATCTCGGATTCCCGAAAGGTATAGGCCATGGGACGGAGCTTGTTCGGAGGCTCGACCACGGTAAAGAAACGGTTGAAATGGTCGAAGCCGCGGGACATGATGCTCTCGACGTCGGGCGAGTGTTCCAGGCCAAACGTATGCCCCAGTTCGTGCAGGGCGGCTCCCATCGTTGTCGCTGCCTGCGCCCAGGCCACGCTGCGTCCGATACTGTCGTCCAGGACCTTTGTGGAGTC
>JBBQPO010000277.1:0-8024 GCA_038217285.1 Chthonomonadales bacterium | reverse complement strand
AGGGGAGAGATTTCGGAAAGGAGGCGCCCACAATCGTATTCGATTAACCCCGGTAGGTGGGCCAATCTCGAATATCTAAGTGGGCCAAAATTGAGTATCGAAGTGGGCCAAACCGGGTTGTCAAAACCACAAGTAAACCGTTACGGCGGTAGGCGACAGGAAATTGAGCTGATAACTCTAACCCCAAGCGTCTCGTTCAAAATAGAGGGAGCAGGAAGAAAACCCCTCGTTCTTACCGAGGGGCTGGGAATGAACCGACGGGCAGCGTTAAAGCTGTACGCTTACCGGATTGCTATCTGCTTCCGTAGCTTCGATGAATGGGCGACTTCCTAGGCTTTCTTCGACGGTGGCATCAGCGTAATCGGTTTCATAGCGACGACAGGAATAAACGGATTGACGTGAGGATATGTCGAGGCAAATATCTTCACTACCGTTGGATTCTCGACCTTTTGAACCCTGATATCCACATATACCTTTCTCTGGTCAGTGAATTCTACAACATAGGGCCAGACCGGACTGTCGGTACCGTCTTCATCCTCTGGAGATAACAGGGTGCGTTCAGTGACGTCCAGGAGCACGTAAGAGGAACCATCGGATGGCTCTGGAACCCTTTTTAACTCGATCATACACTTGATCACATATGAAGTGGACGCGGAAAGTGTCAATGCAGGCGTCGGATCCACGGTGAACGACGATATAGGTATCGCCTGGCCTATCACTTCCCCACTAAGTGCGGCCGTAACGGTCGCGGTAGATGAATAGTCAGGGATCGGGCATGCGTTCGAACCATTAATGCAAATAGTTAACGACCTCGCTCCCGTATCGTAGCCCAAAACTTTCAACTGGGCTGTAGCTTCGTTTGCCAAAAACGTTACCGGGGCAGGCCAATTCTCTTGGTCGAACGGCCGGATTATCATGTTGTCCTGGCAGTGAACGTAGGCCGTTTCGCCGCTATTCGAAACTACGCGGGTTACCGTTACATAAGCATCGTGCCCCTTTTTGACTTCTACATTTGAAATATCGGTTAATACCACCATCCTCGTTCCTCCTTGGGCAAAATTGACTGCACGTTAAAAGGCATTGTATCATAACTAGTTATTAGTGTCAATCCAAGTTCGATCAATCGCAAACATTGCGGCAGCTTCCCATAACATGAGGCTCCCCGCGTTGAGATGCTCGGTAAATTCCTCGTCGCCCAAGGCTTCGCGGACGGGTACCATCATCGCCTCTGTTTCACGGCGATCTTCCGGGGAGAGAGGCGAATCGCAGGCAATCAGTATGGCCTTAGCAGCACCGAAAAGCGTTGCGGCATAAGGGTAATCACCTTCGTCACGGCTGACTTCCGCCAGACCCAAGAGTGTGATAGCGACGCCGACGCGATCATTCTGCTCCTTTTTCAGCATAAGGCTTTCGCGGAACAGCGGGTAGGCGGCGCGGGTGCCCTGCACCTTATGGACCGCTGCACCCAGGTTGTGAAGAGTGATAGCGGTGCCGAGAGGGCTGCCTATCGTCGTAAAGTACTCCAGAACCGTTCGAAAGAGCGGCTCTGCCGCCACGTAATCTTTCTGGTCGAGCGCGAGCAGCGCGACATTGTTCGACACACTCGCGCTCTGGACGGCGTCTCCGAGTTGCTGGTAAATCTCTAGACTCTCCTCATACAACGAGCGGGCCTGAACCGAATCTCCGATATCCCGGCTGACATTGGCCAGGTTGTTGAGAGTAGCGGCGATTCCCCAACGGTCTTCTATTTCTCGCCAATTCTCCAGGCTCTGCTCATGATAAGAGCGAGCGGCAGCGTAGTCACCTCGGTCGCGGGAAACAATCCCCAGGGTGTTGAGCGTGTCCGCGATTCCCCGTGCGTTCTGCAGCTCCCGATAGAGCGTCAGGCTCTCCGTCAGCGCTCTCTCGGCGGCCGCAAAGTCTCCCTGACGTCGTATGAGTGCGCCGAGGCTGAACAGAGCTTTGGCGCGCGCCCTGGGGGAGACGCCGCGCCGCGGCAGGAGCGCGCCCTGCAGACGGGCGATGCCCTCGGTAGGGGAACGCAACTGCCAGAATCGCCCCAGAGCTCCCGCCAGACGCAGCCGCAGATCGTTGTCCGACACCGCTAGGCTCAGCGCGGTGCGGAGGTTATCCTGTTCGGTCTCCAGTTTGCGGAGATAGGCGGCCTGTTCGGGGCCGGAAAGATGGGCCTCCGCCTGTTCCGCAACGTCGCAATAGTAGGCCAGAAATCGGTCCGTCAGCGCGGCGCTATCGGGCAGTTTCGCCAGTCGAGCTTCTGCATACTGCCGCACCGTCTCCAGCAGTCGGTAGCGACTGCCGCCCGCCTGCTCGTCTCGGATCACCAGAGAGGTTTGCACGAGCCGCGACAGGAGGTCGTAGATCTCGCCTTCGTCGATCACTTCGTCGGAGCAGACCGCCTCGGCAGCGTCCAGCGTCCATCCCCCTGCAAAGACCGCGAAACGGCAGAAAAGGGCCTGGGCATGGGGAGCCTCGATGAGATCGTAGCTCCAGTCGATGAGACTCTGCAGGGTTTTATGCCGGTTCGGCGCGGTGCGGTTGCCGCCCTTGATCAACTGGAATAGGCGCGCATCGATCTCTTCCAGGGTGAGCATATTCACCTTCGAGGCGGCCAACTCAATGGCAAGTGGGAGACCGTCGAGGCGCCGGCAGATCTTGAGAAGGACGCCTGCATTCTGCTCGGTGAGGGCGAAATCGGGGCGGATGGCGCGCGCGCGTTCGACCCAGAGCTGGATCGCATCGAACTGCGTGAGAATCTCCAGCGGCGGTGGGTTGCGACTATCAGGCAGAGGCAGAGAGGAGATCGGCCACAGCGTCTCTCCGGCGATCTGCAACGGCTCACGACTGGTAGCGAGTATCCGCAGGGCCGGGCTAGCCTGCAAGAGGGTCTGGGCCAACTCCGCACAGGCGTCGATGATATGTTCGCAGTTGTCCCACACCAGCAGCATCTGCTTCGATTTGAGCGTCTCGGCCAGGGTCTGGAGAAGGGGAGTATGCGGGGACTCTCGTACTCCCAGCACGCCTGCTACGGCCTGGGTAGCGAGTTTGCCATCCTCCCGCGAAAGCGGGGCCATCTCTATCAGCCATACTCCGTCCCGGTAGTCGCCCAGCACGTCGGCCGCCACCTGGAGCGCCAGACGCGTCTTTCCGATCCCGCCCGGGCCGACGAGAGAGAGGAGACGCGTCGATGCCAGTCGCTCCCGTGTTCCGGCAATGTCCTCTTCCCGTCCGATGAAGGTCGTCATCTGTATGGGCAGGTTGTGGCCTCCCTCCCGCAGCGACCGCAGGGGCGGAAAGTCGGCAGGAAGCTCCGGATGGACGAGCTGCCAGACATGTTCGGGCTGCTGCAGATCCTTGAGCCGGTGCTGCCCCATATCGCGCAGCGCTCCTCCGGCGGGTAGAGCGTCGGCGACCAGCGCCTTCACGCTGTCTGAGAGCAGGATCTGTCCGCCATGACCGACCGCCAGCAGACGCGTCACGCGATTCAGGGGTGGACCGAAGTAGTCGTTATCGCGCTGTTCGGCGGCAGCGGCATGCAGGGCGACACGTACGCGCAGGGAAAGACCGAAATCGTCCTCGGCGAGGAGGCGAATCAGGCGGCGCTGCACGTCTGCAGCGGCCTGGAGGGCGGAGGAGGGGGAGGCGAAGACCGCGCAGAAGGCGTCCCCGACCGTTTTGAAGACGATGCCGTGCTGCGCCCCGATCACCTCGCGCACCAGAGCATCGTGCCGGGACAACAGAAGGCCCATTGAGTCGGGATTCTGCTCCCAGAGGCGCGTGCTCTCCTCGATATCCGTAAAGAGGAAGGTCACGATTCCATGGGGCAGCGGCTGTTCGGACAGAGGAGATAGAGACGACAAGAGAATGCTCCCGGCGTAAAGAGAGAGTTCCAACCTTCACGCGAACTGCTTGCCACCATATTCCTTGCTTCCAGCGTACATTCCTGCCTCCGGGCAGGCCGGCGGCGACGACTGCGGCGATGTGGCTGGAGGCTAAGGCAGCAAAAACCGATGGATCCCACGATAATTCACGACTTTATGCTGAGCAGAGAGACAATCATCGCGGATAGGCGGCGAAGGCTTCGGCGTATTTGACGCCGGTGCCGGTATTGAACAGCACCACGGTCTCATCGGAGGCGATCTTGCCAGCGTCGCGCAGGAGGCGCAGGGCGGCGAGGCAGGCGCCGCCTTCCGGGCAGGCGCAGATGCCCGTGGCCGCGCCCAGGTGGTAGGATTCCTCCATGAGATCGGCATCCTCGATGGCGATGGCCGTGCCGTGGCTCTTCCGCAGGATGTCGAGCATGATGAAGTCCCCGATGGCGCGCGGCACCCGCAGCCCGGCAGCCACCGTCTGCGCGTTTTCGAACATTCCGGCGTCCGACGCGCCTGCCTCGAAGGCGCGCACGATAGGGGCGCAGCCTGCGGCCTGCACACTGATCATGCGGGGGCGGCGACTGTCGATCCAGCCCATCGCCTCCATCTCGTCGAACGCTTTCCACATGCCGACCAGGCCCGTTCCGCCGCCGGTTGGATAGAGGATCACGTCCGGCAGTGTCCACTCCCTCTGCTCCGCGATCTCATAGCCCATCGTCTTCTTACCTTCGACGCGATAGGGTTCGCGGAGCGTCGAGACATCGAACCACCCTTCGGCCTCCTTGCGCTGCTGCACCAGGCGGGCGCAGTCGGTGATCAGGCCGTCCACCAGCGTCACATTTGCTCCAGCGATCTCACACTCCAGCCGATTGGCCATCGGAACGTCCTGCGGCATGAACACAAACGCCTCCATGCCCGCCAGCGCCGCATAGGCCGCCAGCGCGCCGCCCGCGTTGCCTGCGGAGGGGACGGCCAGCCTTGTCGCGCCCAACTGCTTCGCCATCGCCACGGCGACCGCCATGCCCCGCGCTTTGAACGAGCCGGTCGGGTTGAGCGCTTCGTCCTTGATGAGCAGGCATCCTGCCTCCATTCCCATCTCTTCGCCCAGTTCGTCCGCAGGCAGGAGCGGCGTGCCGCCTTCGCCGAGCGTCGGAGGTTCGACGTCGGCGGGCAGGGGCAGCAGCTCACGATAGCGCCACAGGTTCCAGGGCCGCCCGACGAGTTGACGCGGCGAAACCGCTTTCCCGGCAGCGGCCAGGTCGTAGTCTACGCGCAGCGGTTTGCCGCAGGTGCACAGGTTGTGGAGATTGGTCGGCGCATAAACGGTTCCGCACGCCCAGCAGGAGAGTTGGCTGACAAACATCGGGGACACCTCGCTTCACGCAAAATCGCGGCACAGGTCTTCCAAAGGACGCCTGCGCCTTGCATAGTGTCTTTCGGCAGGCGCACAATAAAACCCTTCCGCCTTCATTCGGATGCGGAAAAGGAGGAGTCGAAGCGGGGACAGCCAATCAAAGAGTAGTTCTGAGGAAGCGCGCCTGCTTTCGTCGCATATCCCTGTTAATCGGGCCCGGAATGGGACAGGACCATGGCGTTGAGCACAGGCCCTCCGCGTGGTAGTTTATGGGCGGCTAAGATCGCCCTGAAGAAAGCGAAACACTCACGATGAAAGTATGCCGCTACCCTTTATTACTCGTCTGTCTGTTGATTCTGCTCGTGTCGGCCTCGGTGCGTCTGACGGCGGCGGGAACACAGCGGCATCTGCTCTATGTCAGCGTGCCCGGTATCCGCAACGAGGTCGGATGGGGAGGAGTCGGCATCCTGGTCTATGATATGGACCGGGGGCATCGCCTGGTCAAGCGGATCCCAACTCTGGGGGTCGTGCCGGGGCAGGACGCGGAGGCGGTCAAGGGAATCTGCGCGAATGGGCGCACCGGCAGGCTCTACCTGACGACCACCCGACGTCTCCTCTGCCTGGACCTCCAGACCGACAAGATTTTGTGGGACAAGAGCTACGAAGGCGGCTGTGATCGGCCGTCCTTGACGCCCGATGGTGCAACCCTCTATCTGCCCATGCTGGAAGGCCCGGCCTGGCATGTGGTCGATGCAGCGACCGGTAACCTGCTGACGACCATCCAGACCAATTCGAATTCGCACAACACGGTCTGCGGACTGGATGGCCACTACGCCTATCTCGCGGGCCTGAAATCACCGCTGCTCTCCGTGGTGGATACGGCAACACAGAAGATCGTCAAAACCATCGGTCCGTTCAGCAACGTCATTCGGCCCTTCACGGTCAACGGCCGGCAGAGTCTCTGCTTCGTCAATGTCAACGAGCGGCTCGGCTTCGAAGTCGGCGACCTGAAAACCGGCCGTGTGCTCTACAGTGTCGATGTGACGGGCTTCCCGAAGGGGCCGGTCAAACGGCACGGCTGCCCGAGCCATGGCATCGGTCTGACCCCCAATGAGAAAGAGCTCTGGCTCAGCGACGGCTTTAATAACCGCCTCCATCTGTTCGACCTGACGCAGATGCCACCGACGGAGATCACCTCGATCCCGCTCCGGGATCAGCCGGGCTGGGTCACCTTCAGCCTGGACGGGCGCTTCGCCTATCCCTCCACCGGCGAAGTGATCGACACGAAGACCCGGCGCATCGTGACTGCGCTCGCGGATGAGGCCGGCAAGCCGGTGCAGAGTGAGAAGATGGTCGAGGTCGATTTCGACGGGGAGAAGCCGGCGCATGCGGGGGATCAGTTCGGGCTGGGCCGCAAACGCCGCTAGTTTCCGGCCTTGCAACTACTCGCCGATTTTGAGGACGTTGAGGAAGGCTTCCTGCGGGATTTCGATGCTGCCGACCTGCTTCATGCGCTTTTTGCCCTCTTTCTGCTTTTCGACACGTAGACCTCTGCCTTTTTTGTTAACTCAGATCAAGATGCGTCTTCAAAATCTGCCTTATTCGTTCACGCAATACTTCGTCTTCCAGGCGTCCATAGGTTTCCAGAAGGCGTTCTTTCGCGAGGGTTCGGATTTGATGCGCCATCACAATGGAAGCGTTGGGTTGATCAGCGACCTCCGGTGGCAACAGAACTTCGGTAGGATAGATACGACGCCCCGGACGTAGCGTGGTAAGCGGCAATATCGTGACGATGGGCAAGCGTGTGTTCATATCCTCGTGCGAAACTATAAGTACCGGGCGGGTCCCAGCTTGCTCTGATCCGCGTGTGGGATCGAGTTGCGCGCGAACGATTTGCCATTGGAAAGGGGGTTCAATCATGATCCAGCATCGCGACCGTTTCTGCGTCGGCAGAACGAAATGCCTCTTCTATCTCCTGAATGTCTGCCAGAAAAAGAGGGTCGCGGGCTGCCGCATCGATTTCTGAGCGAAGTGAGCTTTCCGAGAGGGGCGATTCGTCTGCCGCAACCTGACGTAGTAACGCCTCTACTGCATAATGGACAACGTCTTGGCCTTGTTGCGCTGCAACAAGACGTATTCTGTTTTCCAACTCCGGGTCTATCGTGATTGTCATCTTACACCTCATTAGAGTTCCGCCTCGAATCAGGCGTCGTGGAAGAGAGGCTGTCTCTCTACGGTCCAGATGGAGAGCAGAAGCGCCGGAACGATTGGGAAATGAAAGGAAAAGCGTACCACGAAGTTACCTTGCTACTCGCCGATTTTGAGGACGCTGAGGAAGGCTTCCTGCGGGATTTCGATGCTGCCTATCTGCTTCATCCGCTTCTTGCCCTCTTTTTGCTTTTCAAGGAGTTTGCGCTTGCGGGTTATGTCGCCACCGTAGCATTTGGCGATGACGTTCTTGCGGAACGCTTTCACCGTCTCCGCCGCGATGATCTTGCCGCCGATAGCCGCCTGGATCCGCACCTCGTACTGCTGGCGCGGCACGACCTCTTTCAGCTTCTCGACGAACAGCTTGGCGCGGGGATAGGCCTTGTCGCGGTGGGTGATGAAGGAGAGCGCATCGACCGGGTCGCCGTTCATATTGATATCGATCTTGACCAGGTTCGAGGTGCGGTAGCCGCTCAGCTCGTAGTCGAAACTGGCGTAGCCTTTGGTGCGGGACTTCAACTGATCAAAGAAGTCCATCAGAATCTCCGAGAGCGGGAGCTTATAGTGCAGGG
>JBBQPO010000276.1:0-8068 GCA_038217285.1 Chthonomonadales bacterium | reverse complement strand
ATATTCAGGCCAACGTCCGTCCCCGTTCGCAAGGACAACCATGAAAGCCCCAGAAACGACCGTCGCGCCCTCCGAGGAGAAGTCCGACAACAACCCCTACCATAAGACGGCGGAGCAGTACGAGCGCAAGCTGCAACTGCCTCTGATCCGAAGCATACGGCGCGGCGAGTCGACGCGGATCTATGCGAGTTTCTCGGAGTTGATTCATGCGACCGACACGGTACTGGAGATCGGCTGCGGCACGGGCTACTACACCCGCGACCTTATCAAGCGGGCGCGTCGGGTGATCGCGTTGGACGATTCGGAGTCGATGCTGAACATCATCCGCAACCGTCTGACGCCGGAGGAGGTCGACCGGATGCAGTTCGTCCGCTCCGAGGCCACCCGCTTCGTGCCGCAAGAGCCAGTCGATGTCGTGGTCCATATCGGGGTACTGGACTACGTGCCGGACTGGCAGGCGTTCCTCACCCATTCGCTGACCCATGCCCGTCGCGTCGTGATCTTCACCTGCCCCTCGAATGGGCTGTGCGGCCACATGTTCCACCTGCTATCGAAATGGGAGGGCGTCGATATTCAGCGCTACGCCCGCCGCCAACTCGAAGACTTCCTGCAGGAAAAGTATCCCGACTGGCACTGCGAAATCCACCGGGTCGGCATCAACAGCGGCTGGTCCGGCGGCAGCACCTGGGTCTGCACCCTGAAACGGGCTTGACCGGGTTACTCGTCGTTGCTATTTGCCTGTTATCGCCAGCAGGTCGTGCAGCAGAACGGTCGCGACGGGATCGACGTCTAGATGGGGCAGGAGGTCGAAGGTCGTGATGACGAGTTGGCCTTTGCCGATGGGCAGGCGCGCGACGAGTGCGGCGGGGGCGTGCAGCCAGCCGAGGAACAGCCCGGAGAGAATGTTTTCCGGATAGGGGCCGGTCAGGACACGTTTCGGGACCACGCTCTTGTACTCGAAATCGAAGTGATCGACGTCGGGCAGGGTCGGGAAGAGATCGTTGGCGAACCAGATTTTCGAGGAGCACCAGTCACCCCACCAACCGTTGGCATTGCGATCCGTCAGGCCGAACCCGAGGCCGCCGGTCTGCGTCAGGCTCTCCGGATGTTCGGCCAGGAGGAGGGCATGACCGCCTGCCTGGACATATTGGGCCAGTGTTTCATCCCATTTGGTGGCGAGAATGGGCGCTGCCGGTAGAGTGGATTCTGTGAATCCGAGCGACGTTAGTGCTGATTTGAGACTGCCGACCGTCTGGAGAGGATCGTGTAAGTGGAGTTTCTTGCCCTGGCCGAACGTTCGTAGGGCGGCAGGTACAAAAACGACGTTCTGGGTGTTACGAGCGAGTTCTTTGCCGGCTGAGTCGCGGAGTATCAGGCGCAGGACGGCTTTCGTAGCGACGGTAACCGGCGGCGCGATGAGCGCAATCTGGCCGATGGTATAGGAGCCGTATTCCGGCTCTTCTCCGTCCAGGGAGATGGGAACGACGCCGTGCATGGCGCTCAACGCAAGGCTGGACGCCTCGGGGACTCTGCTGATGATCCTCTCGACCTCCCACGACACCGACCCTCCGACGACAGAATGACCGCTGAAGCAGGAGAAACAGAGCGACAACTTTGCGTGCTCTCCTTCCCACAGCGCGGTGCGCGGGCCGAGGCGGGGGATCAGGATATCCTGGGCCTGCACATCCGCCAGGCGGTGATGGAAGACTTTCGGGTTGCGCCCCATGTCGAGGAGACCGTTGCACTCCCAGTTCAGATCCGTGAACTCGGTGATGACATAGCCCGCCAACTCGGAGTGTCTCCGCATCTCCTCGATCTCCCATTTGAGCGAGATCCACTCCTGCTCCTGCGAGGCCACGGCCAGCGCGTCGTAGTTGGCAAAGGCGCGTTCCAGTTTTTGCGCCGCGAACCGCTCCAGCACTTTTTCCGGGCGTACCGGGCCGTCTCCCGTTTTGAACCAGTAGGGTTCGCCTCCCTCCGCCTCCAGCACCTTGCCCAGCAGCGGCAGGCCCCAGTTTCCGAACTCCGAGAGGACGATGGGCTCCGTGCGCTCGTACTCCGCGTCTCCGTAATTGGAGTACGTCCCGTTTGCGCGATGCGCAAACCTGTTGACCCACTCCGCGAAGGCATCGGCATGGTCGGGGATACTGTAGTAGATGTGGTAGTCGTCCAGATCGCTGGCGAGGTGGTAGTTGGGAATGCAGGCCGAGTTATCGACGATAAGCCAGTCGGGAAAGGCCGTTTTCGCGCGGTGGTAGGTGTCGCGGAGCCACTGACGCTGTTCGGGATCGTGCAGGTCGATCCCCCATGACTCGTTGATGATGGTCAGGACGATGATACAGGGATGGTTGGCGTCGCGCTCCCACATCGCCTCCCACGTCTGCCACGCACGTTCCCGGAACGCCGGTGAGAGTTTTTCCCCGTTCGGCAGTTCGTACCAGACGAGGAGCCCGATCTCGTCGCACAGTTCCAGGTAGGCTTCGGTCGGAACTTTGATGTGACAGCGCATCAGGTTGAGACCCATCTCTTTGGCCTTGAGGAACTGGTCGCGCAGGTAGTCCCGCGACGGCGGCGTGTAGATGGTCTGCGGATAGAAGTCCTGATCGAGCGTTCCGGCCAGGAAGACCGGCCGGTGATTGAGCCAGACGCGACCATGCCGAGTTTCCACTTTGCGCATACCGAAACGCGTCGTGAGGGAATCGTGGGTCGTCTCGCCCTCTTCCAGGGTGACGGTGACGGAGTAGAGGTGCGGCGTTTCCGGCGACCAGAGGAGCGCATCGCGAACGTCGAATCGGGCGGTGAGATTCCACTGTTCGCCATCGCGGGTTACCTGCCCCTGTAGAGGAAGGGTAACCGCCTGCACAGCCTCCGCTCCCTGTGGGGCCGTGACGTCGATTCGCACCTGCCAGTTCTGATCGAGAGTGGTCGGCAGTCCGGTCAGGGCCAACTTTGCGGTGGCCGTTCCGGCATCGATATCGGGATGAAAGGCCGTCCGTGCGACATGGGCTATCGCCCGCGCTTCCACCTGTACGCTCTGCCAGATACCGCTGACGCTCGTATACCAGCTCTGTTTGCCATGCGGGATCTCCGCAAACTTCAAGGGCGTTCCGTCCGGCAGCGTCGCGTCGTCTCCCTTGGCCGCATCCGTGACCCGCACGCGCACCGTCTGGACGGCCTCGGGGCCAAAACCCTGGAGAGCATGGTCGATAACACAGGCGAACGGCGTATATCCGCCCTCATGCGTCCCGACCAGCACCTCGTTGACCCAGACCTCCGCGAAATAGTCGACGGCCCCGAACCGGATCAGCACCCGTTTGCCTGCGAACTCTGCGGGAACCGTAAAGGTGCGCTCATAGAGGGCGGTGCCGGCTTTGCCGCGCAGGTCTGACCGCTGCACCTCCCACGGCGCGGGCACCGTCATGGACTGTGGGGATTCTGCCCCAAATTGAAAGGACCATGCTCCATCAAGGGAGATGGTCATGCGCTTCGGACTAGAAATACTCATGGAGAATGCCTCCTCATCGTTGTAGGTGTTTTGAACGTTTGATTGGTACGAGCCGGGAATCGGACTATGAAGTAAGCGAGGACTCCGGAGAGGAGCAGACCGGCGTAGAGCAGCGCGAACGCTTCACTGCGTTCGTAGCGGAAGCGCCGCCAGTTCATGCCGAGGACCACGACGCCGATAGGCACCAGCGCCGGCAGCGCAATATCCTGCAGAAACACGATGCCCATATAGAGAAACAGGGTCACGAACAGCACCTGAAATGTCCGTCGTGCGGGAATGTGGAAACGGCTAAAACAGGCGAAGAACACGGCAATGAAGAGGAAGTCGGCGAAGCCAATGAGCAGGGGGAACGGGGCGGCTCCGCTTTTCGGCTGAATGGTCGGCAGTTGCACCGTCAGCGCTCTCATGGCGGTCTGTGCCACCTCGTTTTTCCCGCTGACCGCCGTGGACACCAGCCCGCCGCCAAAGACGGCGTAGATATCTACCATCGCCAGTGCCACCCCCATCGGCAGCACAAGTTTGAACTCTCGCGCCAGTTGGGAGACGGCGACGCCTAAACTCGTCGCCATCCAGATCAGCGCCAGCGCATGCAGACCGTTGACCGCCCGAAAGAGGCCGGAATATTTTTGCCAATAGGGGAAGAGCGCCCCCCACCCCGACCAGGCGGGATAGACACGCACCAGAAGCGGAATCAGGACCGAAGGCAAAACTACCAGAAGCGACAGAGCGAGATTGAGGCCGACGGCACGGGGAGAACGCATGGACCGTGCCAGACGTACGGTGAATAAGAGAACCAGGAACAGAGAGATCAGCGTCGTGGCGGCCACAATAGCGAGGGCGCCCGAGGGAATGGCCCGTACCAACGGCCAGAACAGGAGATAGCCTGTGCCGGTGGCCAGCGCCAGCAGGCCCTCACGCCCGATAAAAGAGGGCGAGGACGGATCCAAAACGCGGGGATTTTCCCCGGAGACCTCGGGAGTGTGGGTTGGCGGTAAGGAGGCGATGGGCGGCTCCAGAGGGGTTTGTTCCATGCGAATTGTGGATTCCTGTCGGTAATGGGAAAATAGTGACGATCAAACCCCGACCGGAGGGTGAAAAACACGGTCTGATCGCTTCAACCCTTTGACAAATGACCGTGTTCTATTATATAATAGTATGTGGCGGTCGTCAAGTGCTTCCGCTCCCCAACAACAACACTGCACCATAACGCGCGCGGCCTCGAAGAAGAGCCGTCGCTTTCGCGGAGAAGCCTTGCACGGTGGTGTCCGGCGCGCGTCCACCTCGGTCCCTTTCCAGACATGACCTTTCCGGCTTTCGGAACACGGGTTTTGTCGGTTCGTCCCTCTCGCCCCGGTTCTGCCCTGCCTGGCTTCCCGCATTTCGGCTCCCTGCGTTTGAAGAATGTTTCTGCGAGAACGGCTCCTGAACCCTCCGGTGAAGACGCCGCCTCCGGCATGTGCCTTCCATCGCAGCATCGCCTTACATCCGTTTCATTCGGACTAGGAAGAGGAAACTACCGTGAGTGACAAACCGCTTCGCCTTGTGATTGCAGACGACGAGCCGATCATCCGCCTCGATCTGAAGAAAATGCTGGAAACCTGCGGCTACGACGTGGTCGGAGAGGCCGGTGACGGAGCGCGTGCCGTCGAACTGGCGCGTACCCTTCGACCGGATGTCGTGATGCTCGACGTCAAGATGCCGGAGATGGACGGGATCGACGCGGCGCGTATCATTACGGAAGAGAAGATCGCTCCGGTCCTGCTGCTGACCGCCTACAGCCAGATCGATCTGGTGAACCGCGCCAAGGATGCCGGGGTCTACTCGTACCTTGTCAAGCCGTTCAAAGAGGGCGACCTGATGCCTCAGATCGAAGTCGCGGTGGCCCGCTGGGAGGCATTTCTCAAGATCGAAGAGCAGGCCAACGATCTCGAAGATAAGCTGGAAACCCGGAAAGCCGTCGATCGCGCCAAGGGCATTCTCATGGATCAGTACGGCCTGAAAGAGCAGGAGGCGTTCCGGCGCATTCAGGTGCAGAGCATGAACACGCGCAAGTCGATGCGCGAAATCGCCGAAGCCATCATCATCGCGCACAACGTCTGATCCGGACTGCGAGAAAACCATCCATGAGAGCCAAATACACGCGGATTCGCAGCCCCTGGCGCACACGCCGTCTCTCCGTCGCCATGCGACGCAACGACGACCCGGACGTCGCTATCTTGCAGGAGGAGCTCGACGCAAGGGACCGCCAGATTCGCTCCTTGAATCTGGACATGGAGCAGTTGCGCGGGGAGTTGGAAGAGAAACGGGGCGAGGCGGAAGCCCTCCGGCGGGTCAGTGAGGCCACGGCTTCGGCGTTCGACCACGAAGAGATGCTGAAAGTCACGGCCGATATCGCCGTCCAGATCACCGGGACCGACTCGTGCCAGGTCTATCTCTTCGATTCGGCGAAAGAGCAGTTGGTCCTGCGCGCTGCCGACGAGACGCTGGCAAATATGGTCGGCAAGATTCGGCTCAAGCTCGGGGAAGGCATCACAGGCTGGGTGGCGAAGGAGCGCAAGCCGGTCTCGGTGAGCCACGAGGCCTGGAAAGACCATCGCTTCAAGTATTTCCCGGAGATGCACGAAGGCGAATACTCCAGTATGCTCTCGGTGCCGCTCGTGACACGAGGGGAGATTCTCGGGGTCATCAATGTGCGGACTCGCCGCCCGCACGAGTATACCAAGAATCAGGTGCGGCTGCTTTCCGGTATCGCCAATCAGGTTGCGGGCGCTATCGAGCGGTCGCGCCGCTTCCGGCAGTTAGAGCGTCATGCCGTCCAGCTCCATACCCTCTCCGAAGTGAGCCAGGCCATCACCTCCAATATGTATCTGGAGGAGCTGCTGCAGCTTTTCGTGACCATGACGGCCAGCACCATGCACTACAAGATCTGCACGGTCATGCTGGCAGATATGGCGAAGGGCGAGTTGGTCATTAAGGCGACGCAGGCGGACAGCAACGAATACATGAAGAAGCCCAACCTGAAGTTCGGGGAGAGTGTTTCGGGCCGCGCCTTCGCGGAGAAGCGCGCGGTGACCGTGGCGGACGTCCAGCAGGCTGCGGACTACAGCTTCCCCGACATCGCGCAGCGGGCGGGCGTACGCTCCATCGCCAGCGTTCCCCTGATGATCAAGGGAGAGGCGATCGGAGTTCTGAACTGCTACACGGAGAAAGTACACCACTTCCCCCGCGAAGAGCTGCTGATCTTGCAGGCGCTGGCGACTCAGGCCGCGCTCGCTATCGAACATGCCAAGCTGATGGTCAAGTCGGCGGTCATCCAGGAGATGCATCATCGCATCAAGAACAACCTCCAGCAGATCGTCAGCCTGATCCGTCTGGAGATGCGCTACAGCCAGTACAAAACGGTCGAACAGGCTCTGAACGATACCTTAAGCCGCATTCTGGCAATCTCCAACGTGCATGAACTTCTGACGCGGGACGATCTGGATACCGTCAGTGTGAAGCGGGTTTCGGAGAGTCTGCTGGCCGCAACCCAGCAGAGCGTCGTTCCCCCGGATAAAAAAGTACACATGAGTGTGGAGGGCGATGAGTTCGTGCTGCCTCTGCACCAGGCCACCTCGATGTCGCTGGTCCTGAACGAGTTGGTGCAGAACGCGGTCGAACACGGGTTCCAGACCCTGGACGAAGGGCGCATCCATATCCAGTTGACGGCGGGCGAAACGGAGATGCGGGTCACCGTCACGAACGATGGCGCGAGTCTGCCCCCCGGCTTCACCCCCCGCCAGTCCGACAGCCTTGGCCTCAGCATCGTCGAGACCCTGGTACGCGGCGATCTGCAAGGCACGTTCACCCTGGAAAACGCTCCGGACGGCAAAGGCATCCTCGCCATCGTCTCGTTCCCCCGCTGATAAGCGTCCTCATTTGCTACATTGTCGAGGCTTGAACTCGCGGCTTCCTGAGGGACAGGCAGGCACTCTGACCACTGACTTACCCTGTTGAAGTGCCTGAAAAGCCCTCTGTCCCCTATGGCAGTCCCCCCACTCTAAACCTTGATACTGTGAAACCTGCACTCTAACCGCTCTCGTCCGGTACTATAATACTACCCCGACCGAGCTAAAAGCGGAAACGTTTGTGGATGTCGAGAGGGAATATTCAGCGAGGATTCGGGCGCGATGCGGTAAATGGTAAGGCGGGAGGACAGACCATGAGCACGAAGAAGCCACAGAAGCGGTTGGTAGGCTGGAAGCGATACCTGACAACAGCAGGCAGAAAGGGAGCGGGCTATTCCCTTGCGTTAGTTTTCGGGTTCGGAGGCTTCCCCGTGTTGCTCTTGGGCATCATCGTCTTGTGTGCGGGGGCTTATGTGACGCTGTGCGACTGGAGTAGCGGTTTCCTTATTCTCCTTTGGGGCGGTACCTTGACGGGGTCTAGAAGCGCGGTCGGAAACGGCCTTTTCGGCGGCACTGGGAATACGGCGTGATTTCAGGTGAGATCAGGCTCCCAACGGCATTTCGCCAGCCCAAGGCAACCCAGAGCGGACCAAAAAGCCAACAACAGCCCGCACAC
>JBBQPO010000275.1:0-8190 GCA_038217285.1 Chthonomonadales bacterium | reverse complement strand
CACAACTCCGGGGAGCATTACAAAGAGTTCGCCAGTCATCACCAACTTATCCGCGAGGTCTTCTTCGACCTCGGCCTGGAACTCGACCTCAAGGTGAACAACCTGCCCTACAAGAGCCTCGGCACCCTCTTCAAAGGCCGTGAGGAGTTCCTGGAGTCCATTCGAACTACTCTCTCACGCGGGGACTATCGAGGGCACAAGCGTGTCGCGGCCATAACTTCGAGCGCCTCCGCTGCCACCGTTCACGGTCTGGGTGGGATCGGCAAGACACGCACTGCCATCGAGTTCGCCCACCGGTATGCCGATGACTACACGGCCCTGCTCTTCGTCCGCGCCGACTCGCCGGAGGGCCTGAACGCCAATCTCGCGGCGCTGTGCGGTCCCCTCGTGCTCGATCTGGCCGAGAAGGAGGCCAGGGAACTCGAGGTGCAGGTGGCTGCCGCGCTTCAGTGGCTTCAGGCGCACCCTGGCTGGTTTCTGATCCTGGACAACGTGGACACCGAAGCGGCGGCGGTGGCGGTGGCGGCGCTGCTTGGCAAACTTTCGGGAGCGGGGCAGGTTCTCATCACCTCGCGCATCGGTCACTGGTCGGGTGCGGTGGAGAGTCTGGCGCTGGATGTGTTGGCGGTGGAGGATGCGGTTGACTTCCTGCTGGAACGCACGGTGAACCGACGCCGCAAGCAGGCGGACGATGCCGAGCAAGCGCGGATATTGGCGGTGACGCTCGGTCAACTCGCTCTCGCCCTGGAGCAAGCCGGGGCGATGATTGCTGTAAACCGCTACACCTTCGCCCAGTACCTTCAGGAATGGCGCAGCCGTCACGAGCGGGTGCTGACGTGGTTCAACGTGCGCTTGATGCAGTACCCGACGAGCGTTGCGGTGACGTGGCAGACCTCCTTCGATCAACTCACGGAGCCGTCGCGCCGCCTTCTGCACCTGCTGGCCTGGTTCGCCCCCGATCCGATCCCCGAATCGCTGCTGGACGTGCCGATAGCCGGCATGGGCACCTCCGAACCAGGAGCTTCGCACGACCTACACGACGCTCTCACGAACCTGGAAGCCTATTCGCTGGTCACGCGGGCGGACGACGCGCCCACGTTTGCGGTCCACCGTCTGGTTCAGGATGTGACCCGATGCAGCGTTGAAAGTGATGGGGATCACCATGCTCTTATCACGGCGCTAAACTGGGTAAACGATGCTTTTGTGGGCTATCCGCAGGACGTGCGGACTTGGCCCGTCCTGGAACCCCTCGCTCCCCACGCCCAGACGTGCGCCCAATTCGCCGACGACGCTGGTGTTTCCGACCCGACGTCCCGCCTGTTCAGCCAGTTGGGCATGCTCTACCAATCCCAGGCCGGGTACGCGGAAGCGGAGCCCCTGATGCGTCGTGCGCTGTCCATCGATGAGGCGTCCTACGGCAAGGAGCACCCCGACGTGGCCATAGACCTCAACAACCTGGCCGCGTTGCTTCAGGCGACGAACCGTCTTTCGGAAGCGGAGCCCCTGATGCGTCGTGCGCTGTCCATCGATGAGGCGTCCTACGGTAAAGAGCACCCCAATGTGGCGATCCGGCTCAACAACCTGGCCCAGTTGCTTCAGGCGACGAACCGGATCTCGGAAGCGGAGCCGTACAGTAGGCGTGTTGTGGAGATATTCGTTCAGTTCGCCCGCACTACTGGCTATCCGAATCCGTATCTGGAGGTGGCGGTGAACAACTACGGTAGCCTCCTCGAAGAGATGGGCCATACGCAAAGGGAGGTTGTCGCCATACTACGCGACATCGCACCGGAGGTGTTTGGGTAAGGCGATTCGGAGGACGATCCAGGTCGGCGTGAGGTTACGCCTCTCCATGTGCGCGGTATTCCCTGGAAATATACACGCAGGGTATGCGCTCAACTACTGTAACGCCTGGTATGGGGGTGTTTTTCTCCTCGATCGATAGGGGGACGCAGCGCGGCGTCTTCTTCCATGACTGGCAGATCGCCCTGGTGATCGATCCTATCTCTCACGCGGTCGGCTTCTTCTTCGGAGCCGAGGGACACCCCTGTTCCCAATGGTCCCTTGTCTGATCCTCCCCGGAGTTTCCGATTCCCCGTCAGATTTTGCTATACTGAAAGGCCGGGTATGCAGCGCTTGCGTCCAACAGGGTATGCGGGCAGATCAGCGACGCAAATGCCTGGCCGTTCTGGATAAAACCGTGCGGTCAGAGAAAAGATCCATGCGGAAAGGTACGAGACGAATGGTTGGAGCGATAGTCAATCCGAGGGCCGGGGGATGGAAAAGATTACACGACTCGCACCTCTTACATGATCGCACGGCGGCGGTGGCGCGCTGGCTCGATCCCGAACAGCCGGATCGTGTGCGTGTGTACGAGATGCAGGCTGCCGAGGATGGAAAACGTCTGGCGAGGGAAGCTCTGGAGGCAGGGTGTGAGACCATTGTCGTCGTCGGAGGGGACGGAACCCTCAACGATGTGCTGCAGACGCTCGCCATCGATGACCGGGCATGCCTGGGGCTGATCCCGATGGGGACCGCCAATGTGCTCGCGCGCGTTCTGGATATTCCCCGTCATGACCCCGCCCGTGCCGCGCAGATCGCAGTGAATGGTCTGGAGCAGAGGATCGATTTAGGGCGAGCCGGGGATCGCTGGTTCGCGCTCGTGGCAGGCATCGGATTCGATGGTGCGGTGACGAAGGCGGTGAACCGACATGTAAAGCGGCGGATCGGAGAGTGGGCCTATGTGCTGGCGGCGGCGAAGGTCGCCCTGCGCTATCCGCGCTGTCGGATAACCCTGACCCTCGACGACCAGCCTCCGCAGGAGTTCGATTCCTATCTGATCCTGATCGCGAACGGCGGACAGTATGCTGGCCGCTACCGACTTGGGCCGGACGTGAGCCTGACCGATGGCATGCTAGACGTTTTCGTCTGTACCCATCGGCGTCCGCTGGTACGTGGTATGGCTTCGGATGCTCTCGCTCTCGTCCGCAATCGGTTTCACATCGCCTCTGGCGTCCATCATTTTCAGGCCAGACGGATCTCTCTCTCTGCCGACAAAGCGATGCCGGTCGAACTGGATGGAGATCCGACCGGCCAACTTCCTCTCGCTATACAGATCTTTCCAGCCGCCCTGCGGGTGCGCATACCGCATCCTGACCGCTGATCTCCTTCTCTCCCCGGTAGGAGAGAGGAGGAGAGCCGACAGACGTTATTTCCGTCGTCGGCGGCGCGCGAATCCGGCCAGGGTAACGGCGCCGATGATGCCGGAAGCCCAGGTGGATGGTTCGGGCGTGGCCGTCAGGACGCCGAAGAGACCGTGAGTTTCGCCTGCGGGGCCTGCCGTGAAGAAGACCTGATCGGTCCGGCCGTTGTTGCCGCCGGTGCCGGTCCAGAGGCCCCAGAGGCCGTCAATCGTGATGACATTGCCGCTGGGGTCGGTCATCTGGCCCTGAAAGGCTCCGGTCGTGGGATCGAAGGCGTTGATGTGTCCATCACCGAAATTGCCAATCAGGATGTCGTTTCCGAACTGGCTGTATTTGGGGGGAGCGATGGCGATGCCCCAGGGCGAGTTGAGTTGCGTGAGTGTGCCCCCTGCGGCGGCAGTGCCGGAGGCGAAGCGCTGGAGAAGGACTCCGTCCGGGCTATAGACATCGACGACGCCGTTCCCCGCACCCGCGATATCGTCGTGTTTCAATGCGTTCTGCTTGGCATAGGTCACGAAGAGCTTGCCGCCGATATTCTGGATATTGAAGGGTGCATAGCCTGCAGGCAGGTTCGGGTCGGTAAAAGCAGACCCGCCGAGTGCGACCGTCTGGAAGGTGTTGCTGAACACATCGATGGCGCCGGAATTGAAGTTGCTGGCATAGAGCCGGTTCACCGTACCGTTGTTCGCCAGCGCCAATCCTTTGTAGACCGCGCCGCTGGCGGAGTTGTCGACTTTGAGAACCGCGTTGGTGCCTGAATTCCAGGCGGACAGCGTACCGTTCTCGGTGCTAAAGAGGAAGCGCGCGCCTCCGAAGTCGGCGGCGTTGCCGTTGAATACCTGTCCTGTCGGCGCGGCGGGTGGCGTTCCGCCGGACGCGATAGGTACGGTGACCGTGAGCGCCGCTTTTGTGCCAGCCCCGTTGTAGAGAGTCGCGACTCCGGTCCCGTTGTCGGATAGCCAGAAATTGCCGCCCGGAGCGGCCGCAATACCCCACGGGTTCACCAAATTGGCGTCCGTAAACCGCGCAACACCGGGCTGGTCCGATACGAGGTTCGTCTGGTCGAACTGGGCACGGCTGCGCGCGGGGGCCAGCAGCAGCAGGCAGGCGGCGGCGGGCAGTAAAAGCATACGAAGCTCACATTTCATTCGATATTTCCTTTCGAGATCCTCCGGTCTGGTCTGGCCCAGACGTTGTTCGTCCTGTAGACTGACCGGCTGGATATTTTATTCCCGCGAAGCCAGGGCACCCTCTAAATTTCTGTGCCGGGAATAGAATGGGCGCGCGGTCGGTCTATAATGAGCATAAGGCGGAGTAGTCAAAGGGGATACACGTGTTCACCAGGAAACGACATAGCGCGTTTGAAAAGGCGGTTCTGCCCCATCTGGACGCGGCTCACAACCTCGCGCGGTGGCTGACACGCAACGACCAGGATGCGGAAGACATCGTACAGGAGGCGTGTGTGCGGGCGTTGAAATATTTCGCGGGGTATCATGGAGGGGATTCCAGGGCGTGGCTGCTGACCATCGTGCGGAATACCTGCTATACCCACCTGCGTCGCTACAGGGCCCATGAGTTGACGGTGCCCTTCGACGACGATATACTCAATCTGGTTTCCGATGCCTTCAACCCGGAGACTCTGCTCATGAAGAGTGTCGATACGGCGGCCGTGCATCGCGCCCTCGAGATGCTGCCTGTGGAATTTCGTGAGGTGATCGTTTTGCGCGAGATGGAAGGTTTGTCCTACAAAGAGATTGCGGAAGTAGCGGAAATCCCGGTCGGCACAGTGATGTCGCGGCTGGCGCGTGCGCGCCGTCGTCTTCAAACGTGCCTGACCGAAAGCCATGAGAAGGGGGTACACCGTGAACTGTAGAGAAACCCTCACCATGCTGAGCGGCTATATGGACGGGGAGCTCGATCTGGTCCACCGCATGGAGATCGAACGGCACCTGCAGAGCTGCCCGGAGTGCGCCAACAACCTGCACGAAGGATGCGCGGTGCAGAAGTCCCTGCAGTCACAGCTTCTCTACCATGCCGCGCCAATGGGCCTGGAGAGCAGAGTGCTGGCGGCCGTTCGTGCTGCAGAAGGAACGCAATCTCATCCGTCTCGGCGTTTCGTTCGACCTGCTGTCGGAATCGCGGCGTTTACCGGTGTTCTCGCTCTGGTCTGGTTTGCGGCGGCGCGGATACCTGCGGCGATTCACGAGGAGGCGACGACGCAGCAGGTCGTGTCTAGTCACGTCCGTTCGCTGATGGTGAATCACCTTCTGGATGTCGGGTCGGCAGATCCCAATATCGTCAAGCCCTGGTTTAGCGCAAAGCTGGACTATACGCCTCCCGTGGAAGACCTCAGAACGGCGGGCTATCCGCTCCTCGGAGGAAGGCTCGACTATCTCAACGATCGTCCCGTCGCGGTCATCGTCTATACGTCGCAAAAGCATGTCGTCAACCTCTTCCTCTGGCCCACGGCCGGACCGGAAACGAAAATGACGACACGGGAGTGCCGGCACGGGGTTCGTCTCTGCCAGTGGGCGACCGACAACATGACCTTCTGGGCGGTTTCCGATCTGAATGCGCACGATTTGACGCAGTTCGCGCAGGCCGTCCACGCGCATGTGTCCCCACTGGATCAATGCCTCTAAAGCGGTGGGGGGATCAGGAGAGAGCCCTTTGCTCTAACCTGCGTCTTCGCGTGGTACATATTCACGGGTGGAGAAGGCGATGATGGCAGCGACAAGCGCGACGAGCGTTACGGAGATCATCACGATCCAGGAGACGGCTCGGCTGGGTGGGTCGACGCCGACGGTGTTGAGGGAGAGCAGACGGATCATCGATTCCGGCCCTTCGTGCGGTGCGAGAACGCGAATGTAGGTCATGATCGAGCAGTACTGCCCGTAGCCGGGAAGCGCGCGAATAAACCATTCCCACCCGAAGGCGAAAATCAACCCTAAGATCAAAGGGCGGTTCAAGAGCGTTCCCATCAGCAGAAAGATGGAGCTGTAGGCGAGGACACCGACGGGCAGTATCAGCATATCGTGGAGGACGGTGGACTCTCCGAGTTTGGCCGGCCCGAACGTTGCCAGGGCCGCTGCCAACACCGCCATCCAGCCGATGACAGTCGTGACGAGGACGGCGACGAGGTACTTGATCATCAGAATCCGCCAGCGCGGAACCGGGCGAGTCAGCAGGTAGACGATAGTCTTCTGTTCGACCTCTTGAGCGACGATTCCGGTGCAGAAGATGACTGACAGGATGGTAAGCACGAAGGCGAACACGAAGAAGACGGTCAACAGGCCGTATGCGTTCGCGGGCAGATAGGTTTCCGGATCCATCTTCCAACGCATCAGGAGGCCGATCAGGAAAGAGAGACCGACCATGATGGCTGCTGCCGCTAGTTTGCCGGGACGCAGGTGATCGAGTAGTGCCGTCCGAAAGAGATAGTAGTCGCTCATAAAGTGTCGTTTTCCAGGACGGCGGCGCCGCGCACGGTCGAAAGACCCGCAGGAGCCGCCGTCAGCCGTTCACCAGATATTTGAAGACTGCTTCCAGGTTGTTGTCCGGCGATTCGAAGTTGGTGATTTTGTAGCCGTGTTCCAGCACGATGTCCGGAAACTGCGCATAGAACTGATCTGGTGCGCGTGTCTCGATCTCCAGCAGCCGGGGATCCTGCATATCGAACTTCACGCTCGATACGTAGGGCAGATCGAGGAGGTGTTTGGCCAGCGGCCGCGCCTGCTCTGTTGTGATCGTAATATGGTGCGGATGCGAATCGATCAGGCCGCGGATCTGATAAATATCTCCCTGCGCCATGAGACGGCCTTTGTGCAGCAACAGCATATTGCGGGTCATCTGCTCCACTTCATAGAGAATGTGGGAGGAGATGACCACACTTTTGCCGCGCGAAGCCAGCTCGTGCAGCAGCGTGGAGATGTCACGCCGCCCGAGCGGATCCAGGCCGTTCAGCGGTTCGTCCAGTATGAGGGCGTCCGGATCATGCACGATGCCCTGTGCGACTTTGATGCGCTGGCGCATGCCTTTCGAATAGCCGCCGATCTTGCGGTCCGCCGCTCCGGTCATGCCGACCGTCTCGATAGACTCGGCGACGCGGGATTTCAGCGTAGAAGAAGGCAGCCCGGCCATCGCCGCCAACATGGTCACGAAATCCCGCCCCGTCATGTCGTCGTAGTTATTCTCGATCTCCGGGCAGTAGCCGAGCTTGCGGAAAACGCGGGGATTGGCGAAGGGCGGCTCCCCAAAGACGAGCACCCTGCCGGTCGTCGGTTTCAACTGGCCCGTGATCAACTTCATCAGGGTCGATTTGCCTGCTCCGTTCTCGCCTAACAGCGCCGTAATGCCTACCGGCATGATGCACGAGACGTCGTTCAGGCCAAGTACCTGACCATACCAGCGAGAGGCCTGTTCGAGAACGATCATCCGCGTATGACCTCCACCGCGTTGATTTTGGCACGCGCCGCGAGAATACCGCCCACAACGAGCACGACCGCCGCGATGACCAGGGGAGTCAGCATGGGAATGGACAGCGTGGGATCGTCGAGCCGTTGGCTGGTGATGCTCGTCGGTAACTTGACATGGAGAATGTTCTGAATCACCCCTTCCATAATCCCGTTCAGGGAGAAGTGCTGAATCAGATTGTTCATCTCCGGCTGGTTCGCGTAGAGCGAGATTCCCAGCAGCCAGGAGAGGACTCCACCGACGAAATAGACTCCGGCATAGATCGCTCCTACCAGGCGCGGCGACTTGGACCATGCGGAGATGCCGATCAGGACGCTCGTATGGATCAGGGCCGGGAGGAGGGTCGAAACCAGGACACGCAGAATCAGGGTCGGGTTCTCCTTGAGGAAGCCGTCGCCGGTATAGAGCACGGTGCAGAACAGAAACAGCAGCAGGCAGGGCACCACCGCGACCAGCCAGAGCGTCAGAAAAATGCCGACCCATTTGCCGAGGAGATAGTCTCCCTTCGTGATCGGCT
>JBBQPO010000274.1:0-8263 GCA_038217285.1 Chthonomonadales bacterium | reverse complement strand
GCCTCTTGACGGACAGTCGAGATTAGGGCAAAATGTAGGTTGTGGGTGCATGGAAACCTCCTAAGTTGGATGTGGTAATCAAACTTACGAAGGACATGCCCCACTTTTCACATTTTCACCGTTTGATGCGGTTCTACCTAGCTGGCATGAGAAGAACGGGTTTCATTTTTATGATGCTGCTGCTGATGTGCGGTGCGTTGGCTAATGGCCAGAAGCGGCCTGATATTGTGTTCGAGGATTTCGAAGGGAGGGATTATGGGCGGTGGACCACGACGGGGACGGCCTTTGGCAATGGACCGGCGCGGGGGGCGCTATCGGGGCAGATGGCTGTGTCGGGGTTTCGTGGGCATGGACTGGTGAACTCGTTCACCGGGGGCGATATGGCGACAGGTACGCTGACGTCGCCGGAGTTTAAGATCACGCGGTTATTTATCGCCTTTCTGATTGGCGGCGGGATGCATCCGGGGGCGACGTGCATCAATCTGCTGGTCGAGGGTAAGGTTCTGCGTACTGCCACGGGTCCGAATGACCGGTCAGGCGGCGTTGAACGACTCGACTGGAAGGCATGGGACGTCCGCGACCTGGAGGGCCAGACCGCGCGCATCGAAATCGTAGACCGGGAAACCGGCGGATGGGGACACATCAACGTGGACGACATTACACTGACCGATGAGAGCCCGGTCGAAGCGATCCAAACCTCTCCGCTCTACGACGAGACGTACCGACCGCAGTTCCACTTCACCGCCAGGCAGAACTGGCTGAACGATCCGAACGGACTGGTATTTTATAGAGGGGAGTATCACCTCTTCTTTCAGCACAACCCTGTGGGGATCGACTGGGGGAATATGACCTGGGGACATGCCGTCAGCAGCGATCTGGTCCACTGGAGGCAGCTCGCGGATGCGTTGACGCCGGACGCGCTGGGAACGATTTTTTCCGGCTCTGCCGTTGTAGATTGGCACAACACGTCCGGTTTCCAGACGACAGGCAGCAAAGCGCCGCCGCTGGTGGCGATCTATACGGCGGCAGGGGATACCTCCCCGGAATCGAAAGGCAAGCCCTTTACGCAGTGTATCGCGTATAGCAACGACGAAGGCCATACTTGGACGAAATACGCCGCAAATCCGGCACTGAAGCATATCACAGGCGAAAATCGCGATCCGAAAGTGACCTGGTACGCTCCAAATCGAAGCTGGATCATGGCGCTCTATCTGGACAAAAGCGAGTTCGCTTTCTTCTCGTCGCCGAACCTGAAGGAGTGGACGCTTCTGCAGAAGTTGGACGTTCCCGGCGTCAGCGAATGCCCGGACTTCTTCCCGATGCCGGTGGTCGGTAAACCGGGAACGGAGAGGTGGGTCTGGACGGCGGCCAACGGTCACTATCTGGTCGGAAACTTCGACGGCCACACGTTCACGCCCGAAACCGATCTGCGACAGGTCGATTTCGGCGGCAACTACTATGCGGTACAGAGCTACAGCGACATTCCGCAGAAGGATGGACGTCGGATTCAGATCGCCTGGATGGCGGGCGGAAGCTACCCGCAGATGCCCTTCAATCAGCAGATGAGCTTTCCCTGTAGGCTGACTCTGCACGAGACGTCGGACGGCCTGCGTCTCTTCCGGGAACCGGTTGCTGAAATTTCCTGCCTGTACGGGGCCGCCCACACCTGGCGTAACCTGACAGTCGCGCCGGGCGAGAACCCCCTGCACGAACTGAAAGGCGAGTTGTGGGATATTCAGGCGGAGTTTGAGCCGGGTGGGGCCACGCAGGTTGGCCTGACCGTGCGTGGGGAAGCCGTCGTCTACGACGTTCGGAATAAGACGCTCACCTGCCTCGGCCACACCGCGCCCCTCGAACTCGAAGGCGGCAAACTGAAGCTGCGTATCCTCGCGGACCGAACCACCCTGGAAGTCTTCGGCAACTCCGGTCGCGTCTCCCTGACCTCCTGCTTCCTTCCACGCTCGAAGGAGCAGGAACTCAGCCTGCACATCCTTGGAGGCAAAGCCAAACTCCTTCATCTGACCGTAACCCCCCTCCGCTCCGCTTGGACCGTACCAGGGCCGCAAACAAAGTAGCTGGAACCGTGCGAAAATGGGCTACATGTCGCAAATGGAAGGCAATAATCATGAAGAGTGTCGGGGCTGCGGCTTTCATTTTCGATAAGGAGGGCAGGGTGCTGATGGTCAAGCACACCTACGGGCCGCTAAACTGGGAGCTGCCCGGTAACATGTTCGCCTTACCGACCGTCATCGGACCGCGTATCTGGTTGGAATAGCCCCGAGCCGAGGGGCGCTCAAAGCGCTATGGGTCCGTAGCCCTGCCGCACCGAGCAACCCCTCTTCGTCAGTAGTGGGTCACTCTGGGGAGTGGGGGGAGTTGAGCAGGGTATCGAGACGCTCGACGTAGGAGGCGAAGACGGCAAAGGCGCGCTCGACGGGCTCCGGGGAAGCCAGATCGACTCCGGCATCACGCAGCGTATCGAACGGGTAACGCGCACCGCCGGTTTTGAGGAAGGTTAGATAACGCTCTGCCGCCGGAGCGCCTTCGCGTCGAATGGCTTCGGTGAGGGCGTTGGCTCCGGAGATTCCGGTCGCATACTGGAACACGTAGAAGTTGGAGTAGAGATGCGTCGGGAACTGCGCCCAGGTGATGCCCACGCGGTCGGTGTCCATTTCGACGCCGTCGCCGTAACCCTCCTGGAACAGCTCCGCCATTAATGTGATGAGGCTCTGTGCGGTCAGCGCCTCCCCACGTTCGGTGCGCTCATGGATCTCCAACTCGAAACGGGCGAGGGTCGGCATTATGAAGAAGTACCGGTGGAAGTTCGCCATCGCCTCTTCCAAGACCGCGATCTGGAAATCCCGGGCGGTCTGCGTCTTCAGTAGGTGCGCCCGGACGAGCGCCTGATTGACGTTGGAAGCCACCTCTGCCAGAAAGGTGCCGTAGTTGCTGTACGTCGGAGGCTGATTCTGCCAGGTGTAGTAGGAGTGGACCGAATGCCCGAGCTCGTGGGCCAGGGTGCTGAGGCTGAACACGTCGTCGTTGTAGGACATGAGAATGAAGGGATGCGTCCCCGGCGTACCGCTGGAGTAGGCGCCCATGCGCTTGCCCCGGTTCGGATAGATGTCTACCCACCGCTCCTCCGTCGCGCCACGGCGCAAGACAGAAACGTACTCCTCGCCGAGCGGCTGCATCCCTTCGGCGATCCAGTCCACCGCCTGAGAGTAGGGGACCACCGGAGGCTGCTCGGCCAGCGGAGCCGTGATGTCGTAGACGTGCAGGCGGTCGAGTTTCAGGGCGCGCCGACGGATGTCCCAGTAGCGATGCCACGTCGGGAGGTGCTTGCGAAATGTCGCAATCAGGTTGTGAAAGACCTCGACGGGGATATGATTGGGCGTCAAAGCGGCTTCGAGGGCGGAGTCGTAGCGGCGGGCACGCGCCATAAAGACATTCTGCTTGATACCGGTGGCGAGGCAGTTAGCGATGGTGTTCTTGTGCTGCAGATAGGCGTCGGCGTAGTTTTCCCAGGCGGTGCGCCGGGTCTCACGGTCGGCGCTGTGCAGCAAGGCGCTGATGGTTCCCTGCCCGATTTCGCTCGTCTCTCCGGCGGCATCGTGGGCGAGGGCAAAGGTCAGGTCGGCATCCGAGAGAGTGCCGTGAATCTGCCGCGCCGCGCCGAACGGGTCGCTGACCTGCCCGAGCATCTCCTCGACCTCCGCCGAACGCACATGCGGACGCTGCCGCGCCAGCAGATCGAAATAGTGCGCGTAAGGAGCCAGTCGCGGCTCGGTCTGCATCCAGTCCCGGAGCGTCTGCTCCGGTAGCGCCAGCATCTCCGGCCTGGCAAACGCGACCGTGGCGCGAAGTGTGCTCAACATCCCCAGCGCCCTACTGTAACGGCCTGCCGCCTCCGCATCGGAGGTATCGACGTTATGAAACATAGAGGCGTATACCAGCACTTTCCAACCGCACAGCAGGACGACCTGTTCGGCTTGAAGCCAGTCCGCGAGTCGCGCCGGCCCGCTGCCGAGAGTCCCCTGATACGGCGTCAGCGTTGGGAGCGCTGCAAGCACGCCTTGCAGCTCCTGCTCCCAGGCCGTGTGATCGGGAAAAATGGAAGAGGCGTCCCAGGTATGTTCCTGGGCGATGTCGCTGCGATTCGGCAGAGCAATGGTCACGGTACGTCTCCTTCAAAATAAGGCGTTCTTCTGCCCATGTGATTCTCCGTAGGGCGCTCAATCTCCTTGTTGGGCAATTGGGGGAATTGCGGGTAGAATTTCTCCAGCCTCGAGGAGAGGGTGTTTCGATGTAAAACGCAAAAACGGACAAGGAGCAGTGGCAATGGCGGCAGCAGGCGGATTTCGTTACGGGCTGAACACGAGCACGATTCAGGGACAGAAACTCTCTCTCGTCGAAGAGATCGAGATCGCGGCGCAGGCGGGCTATCAGGCGATAGAGCCGTGGATCAACGAGATCGAACGGTATGTCGAGGGCGGCGGCTCGCTGCCGGACCTTAAACGTCGGATCGAGGACCATGGTCTGACGGTCGAAGGGGCGATCGGCTTCGCCGAGTGGATCGTGGACGACGACGCGCGGCGGGCCCGAGGTTTCGAGGTCGCGCGGCGCGATATGGAGATGGTCGCGCAGATCGGCGGTAAGCGCATCGCCGCCCCAGCGATGGGAGCCACAGAGATCCAGGGTTTCGATCTGTTTCGGATCGCCGAAAGGTATCGCGCGCTGCTGGAGCTTGGCGAACAGACGGGCGTTGCGCCTATCCTGGAAGTTTGGGGCTTCTCGAAAACATTGACCCGTTTGAGCGAGACCACCTTTGTCGCCCAGGAGACCGGGCACGCGCATGCCACCATTCTCGCGGATGTCTATCACCTGTACAAGGGAGGGTCGCCTGTGGAGGGGCTGGCGCTGCTCAATCCCGCCGTGCTGCCGGTGCTGCACATGAACGACTATCCGGCCCTGCCACGGGAAACCATCGGCGACGCCGACCGCGTCTATCCCGGCGACGGCGTCGCTCCGATGACGCAGATATTTTCGATGCTGCACAAGATCGGTTTTAACGGTGTCCTCTCGGTTGAGCTGTTCAATCGCGACTACTGGCAGCAGGACGCTCTCACCGTTGCGAAAACGGCCCTCGCCAAGACCCGCGCTGTCGTGGAACTGGCCGGACGCTGCTGACGGGCGGTCAAGGGGTTATCACCCCTCGCTACGCACCGCCTGTGGCGGTCAAGGGGTTATCACCCCTCGCTACGCGGTTCGGCAGGTAGCCCTTCGGGCATCCCAAATCCTCTGCTTCCGCGCAAAGGATTTCGCCGGATCGTCCTCACGGACGAAGAGTACGATCACCAACCAGCTTCCAGGATTTGAGGTATACTCAAACGCACGTCCCAATCTTCCTCCTATAAGGCTTTGTCCATGCATCTACGCGACCTCACCCTGCCCCTTGCGGGGCTGGGCATTCTGCTTACGGTTCTTGCCAGCGAACGTGTCACGACCGACAGGTTGGACCCCGGCCTGGTCCATGTCGCCTATTGGGAGAAGTGGACCGGGTTCGAGGGTGACGCCATGCAGGATGTGGTGAACGCTTTCAACCGCAAGCAGAGCCGCATCCATGTCGATCTGTTGACGATCAGTAATATCGAGAACAAAACCCTGCTGGCGGTGGCGGGGGGCAATCCTCCCGATGTCGCCGGGCTGTTCGGCCCGAACATGGCGCAGTACGCAGACGACAACGCCATCGTGCCGCTCGACGACTACTGCCGCGCCAAAGGGATTGTGGCCGCCAACTATATTCCGATCTACTTCGATATGGGTTTCTATCACGGTCATGTCTACTCCCTGCCCAGCACACCCGCTTCGACCGCGCTCCACTACAACAAACAGATGTTTCGCGATGCCCACCTCGACCCGGAAAAACCCCCGCAGACCATCGAAGAGATGGACGCTATGGCGGCAAAGCTCACGACACGAGATGCAACGGGGAAGCTCGACAAGTCCGGCTTTATGCCTGCCGAGCCTGGCTGGTGGAACTGGGGCTGGGGCGATATCTTCGGCGGCAGACTGTGGGACGGTGAAACGAAGATCACAGCCGACGATCCCGCCAATATTCGCGCCTTTGAGTGGATAGCGTCCTACTCGCAAAAGTATGGCGCGGCGGAACTGCAGAGCTTTCGCAGTGGGTTCGGCAACTTCTCTTCCCCGCAGAACGCCTTCCTCTCCAGCAAGGTCGCGATGGAGCTGCAGGGAGTCTGGATGTACAACTTTATCGATCAGTACGCCCCCAATCTGGAAAAGCCGACTCTGAACTGGGCGGCGGTGCCGTTTCCGCATCCGGCGGATCGGCCCGACCTCGCCAACACCACCTTCGCCGATGAGGATATCCTGGTCATTCCGCGTGGCGCAAAGCACCCGGACGAGGCGTTCGAGTTTATCGCCTACGTCCAGTCGCAGGAGGGGATGGAACTGCTCTGTCTGGGCCAGAAGAAGCACTCACCGCTGATAAAGGTGAGTGAAGAGTTCTATCGCAAGCACCCGAACCCCTATATCAAGCTGTTCGCCGAGATACCCCGTGGCAAGAATGTGCTGTCGCCGCCGAAACTCGCTATCTGGCCGGAGTATCAGGCGGAGCTCACCACCGCTTTCGACGAGATCGCCCTGCTCAACGAGACTCCGAAGCAGGCGCTGCAACACGTTCAAGAGCGAATGCAGCCGAAGATGGACGAGTATCTGGAACGCCTCCGCATGCGTAACGAGAAGGAGGGCGTCCGTCCGTGAAGAATCGCCATCGAGAAACCGTCACCGCCCTGCTTTTTGTCTTGCCCTGGTTCATCGGATTCGGCGTGTTTCTCCTCTATCCGCTGCTCGCCTCCCTGTACTACAGTTTCTGCGACTACTCCGTCCTGCGTCCGCCCGTCTGGGTCGGCACGGAGAACTATCGTGACCTGATTCACGATGAGGTGTTCTGGAAAACCCTGAAAAATACGGGACTGTTCGCGGCGCTCGCCCTGCCGATGGGGATGTTCGTCGCCATCTCCCTGGCGCTGATGCTGAACGCGAAGATCAAGGGCATGACGCTCTACCGTACTTTCTTCTACGTGCCCTCGCTGGTTCCGGGCGCGTCGCTCGCGATGCTTGGTCTCTGGGTGTTCAACGGAGAACACGGGGTGTTCAATGCGCTCCTGGACCCTGTTCTCAACTTCATCCCGAAGATGCTGCACCTTTTCCTGCATGTGCCGCTGCACCACATCGCCCCGCCGGGCTGGCTGAGCGATCCCGCCTGGTCGAAACCGGCGCTGGTCGTGCTGGGCGTCTGGGGGGCAGGGAACGCGATGGTCATCTACCTCGCCGGCTTGCAGGACGTACCGCAGGCGCTCTATGAGGCGGCGGAACTCGATGGGGCCGGCTGGTGGGCCAAAACCCGCCACGTCACCCTGCCGATGCTCTCGCCTGTCATCCTCTTCAACCTCATCATGGGCATCATCGGCACGCTGCAGGTCTTTACGCTGCCCTACATCATGTTTCCCGGCGGCTCTCCCGCGCGCTCGACCTACTTCTACACGATGTATCTGTACGACAACGCCTTCGTCTACCTGAAGATGGGGTATGCCTGTGCGATGGGCTGGATCATGTTCCTGATCATCCTGGGCCTGACGTTCGTCGCCCTCAAAATGTCCGAAAAGCGCGTCCACTACAGCGGCGGCTAAACACCGTGTCGGCCTGCTTCGGCGGCTTGACCTTCAAGAGAGAAAACAACGATGGCTGTTGCCGCCTTAAAAACGAAACATCGTGACCCGAACCGACAGAAGAACGCCTGGCTGCTGCATCTGGCGCTAATCGCACTGTCGCTGATATTCACGTTTCCGCTGATCTGGATGCTGTTGACCTCGATCAAGCCGCTGGAAGAGACGATGAGCACCGAGATCGTCTGGATCCCGTCGCGTGTGCTCTGGCACAACTACTATGACGCATTTGTCTATCACTCTGACAAACTCGGCTACATTCCGTTCCTGATCTACGGGCGGAACACCCTGCTGGTCTGCGCTCTCGTGGTCTCAGGAACGATCTGCTCGAACGCGCTGGTCGCCTACGCCTTCGCCCGGCTGCGCTGGCCGGGCCGCGAACTGCTGTTCAGCATCACGCTCGCGACCATGATGATTCCCTTCCCGGTGCTGATGGTTCCGATCTACGCCTTGTTCAAGAATCTCGGCTGGGTCGGCACCTTCCGTCCGCTCTGGGTTCCGGCCTGGTTCGG
>JBBQPO010000273.1:0-8275 GCA_038217285.1 Chthonomonadales bacterium | reverse complement strand
CTTGCCGGACCGAGAGAAGCGTAACATTGGCAAGCGCGACCTGAGTTGGACGAGGCGCGGCAAAAAGACGGCGTGTGTACGCAGCAAGGTGCCCACTGCCGCCAGATCGAGTTCCAGAATGACGCCCTGCTTCTCGTTCTGTGCGCCGCCTGGAACAGGCTGCTCCACCGCCATCAGCATTCGCGTGGGAGAAAGCACCTTGCACATCCGGTCGAAATCCAGAGAGGGCTCTGTAAACAGTGGACTGGAAAGGGCGATAGGAATTGTCTGGACGGCCTGGGGCATCTGCACATCGTGAACGGTCAATGTCTCGCTGATCCTGGCCCCGAAAGGTAACCCGACCACCGTAAATTCGACCCAGTGGCGCGAATCCGGAAGCCACTGCACCCTGGCACTGGCGTAGGAACGAGGCGGACGAGCCTGCCTCTGGGCGGAACTGGCCGGACAGCGCTGAAAGTGCGTTCCATCCGGCCGGCATACGCCGTACTCCTTGGGAGTTCCAGGGGAGGCAAGGCCACAGAGCAGCCATCGAGCGTCGGGGGAAAAACTGCTGACGTAAACCGCCATGTAGTCCCTGGCGAAATACGGATCGAGGCCGGAAAGCGGCGTCTCTTCTCCCGTCATCACGTTTCTCCGAGACACATGGATATAATGTCTCGGCAGAACCGCGTTAGGCCGGACCGCATCTCGCACAAACACACTTCTGCCGACGAGGACTTCCTGATCCCCAGGCGGACGACGATAGACCACGTCCCCGCCTACCAGCAGGTTCTTTATCGGAGGCAGTTTCGTCGCCACCGCCAACAGGGAGTTGGAAGGGGAGGAATCCAGGTAGAACAGCAACGCTCCACAAACGGTGAGCACACCAACCAACAGAAGCACCCCTTTGATGCCGGCACGCCTGCGCATCGTCCTCGTTCCCTTCATCACAGAGCCTCCTCCGCCCTCACGATCTCAGCGATATCCGGGGGGTTGGATCGCTTTTTCCGAAGGGGGGTTCATCTTCCCAGTATCCTCCCCTATCGCACTCCAGGGTTACCGTCGCTCGTCTTACCTGTTACGTTCCCGCATCCGGACGATGATACTTTTACGGACCCTGAATCCCTGTTTCCGGATCCTGCCGATGGGCCGTAGTAAGAAAAAAGAGACAATGGAGATCGGAGACGATCTATCCCTGACAGGATCGCCTACTGTCAACGGCATTTTTGGCGAAACTATAGGGAATAAGGAGAAGTCGAGATGACGACCGAGACGGAGTTCGTGCCCAGTGCAGAGGTGTTCCGCCGAGTGCGGGAAGGCGACATCGAGTTTGTACGTCAGGTCTTTACCGACCGGCCTGATCTGGTGAACCTGAAGAATCTGGCTGCCGATCTGCCCGGCTCGCGCGAGTGGGACGAGCGCTCCCCACTCCCCACCGCTGCACTGGGCGTCGGAGCGTCATCCCGAAATCGTCCGCATGCTGGTCGCCGCCCTCCAATAACGCTGCAAATACCACCGAACGGGAGGAAACGATGAGCCTGACCGCAGAAGAGATACTCGCGGAGCTGAAGAGCCTGGGCCGGGAAACCTATCGAAAAACCATGCTTCGGCATGGCGCTAGCGAGCCGATCTACGGGGTTTCGGGCGAAGACCTGAAAAAAATTCAGAAGCGCATTCGAAAGGACTATGCGCTGGCGCTCGCCCTGTTTGACACCGGCGTCTCGGATGCAAGGTGTTCGTCATTCTTAACGCGCAGCTTCAACGCCATGATCGGCTACCGTGTCCGTGTATCGACGCCGGAAGAGGTCGATACAGAGTTGATAGGATGGCTGAAGCAGGCCTACGCCGAGTCTTGAAAACGAGAGGGAAAAGGAGTTCGCTATGAGCGGAGTACGGTTACTGGTCGGTACGCGCAAGGGCGCATTTATCCTGACATCGGACGAACGACGCGAAAAGTGGGAGATCGGGGGTCCGCACTTTGCGGGCTGGGAGATGTACCATATCAAAGCCTCACCCGTCGATCCGAACCGCCTGTACGCGTCGCAGTCGAGCGGTTGGTTCGGACAGATGATTCAGCGCTCTGACGACGGCGGTAAGACATGGGATACCGTCGGGAACGCCTTCGCCTACGACGGGATTCCCGGCACACATCAGTGGTATGACGGCACCCAGCACCCCTGGGAGTTCAAGCGAGTCTGGCATCTCGAGCCGTCCCTGACGGATCCGGACACGGTCTACGCCGGGGTCGAAGACGCCGCCCTCTTCCGCACGACAGATGCCGGACAGACATGGCATGAGCTCTCCGGGCTGCGCGATCACTCTACAGGCCCACTCTGGCAGCCGGGTGCCGGAGGCATGTGCCTGCATACCATCCTCCTCGATCCGAGCGATCCCAACCGCATCTTCGTCGCCATCTCCGCCGCTGGCGCGTTCCGAACCGACGATGGTGGCACGACATGGCTGCCGATCAACCAGGGCCTGCGGTCCGAGCACATCCCCGATCCGACGGCCGCCGTCGGTCACTGCGTCCATCGCCTCGCGATGCATCCCTCGCGCCCGAACGTGCTCTTCATGCAGAAACACTGGGACGTCATGCGCAGCGACAACGGCGGCGACTCCTGGCGCGAGGTCAGCGGCAACCTTCCGTCCGACTTCGGATTTCCGATCGACGTCCACGCCCATGAGCCGGAAACCATCTACGTCATCCCGATCAAGAGCGATACCGAGCACTTCCCGCCCGAAGGGAAGCTGCGCGTCTACCGCAGTCGAACAGGCGGCAACGAGTGGGAGCCGCTCACCAACGGGCTTCCACAAAAGGACTGTTACGTCAATGTGCTCCGAGACGCCATGAGCGTCGATTCGCTCGATTCGTGCGGCGTCTACTTCGGTACCACCGGTGGGCAGGTCTACGCCTCCGCCGACTCCGGCGACAACTGGACCGCCATCGTGCACGATCTGCCGGCCGTCCTCTCCGTGGAAGTGCAGACCCTACCATGATACGGATTCAACTGCCGGCCCACCTGCGGACCCTGGCCCGGGTGGAGAGCGAGATCGAACTGGAGGTCGAGGGCTGCATCACCCAGCGCTCCGTACTGGATGCGTTGGAGAGACGCTATCCGATGCTGCGCGGCGCCATTCGTGACCAGGTAACCGGGAAACGCCGCCATCTGGTGCGGTTCTTCGCCTGCGGCGAGGACCGGTCGCACGACTCCCCGGAGACGCCGCTGCCACCGGAAGTGGCGAACGGCGCAGAACCCTACCTTATAATCGGGGCTATCGCTGGCGGCTGAAGCCGGCAACAAGAGATCTCGTTCCTATTTCACGGACGTCCGCGACCTGCAGCGCCAGCTAAAGGCCCAGAGCGTACCTTTGCTGCAGGAGGCGGACGAGACCACCACAGGGCCAGCGAGCTTCATCGCCGAGGATCCGGACGGAAACCCGATTCTCGTCGATCAGCACGTGTGAACCCAATGGGGATCCAATATGAACCGCCCAACCGCACAGTGCAGACAGGCGATACTTGACAATACGTGGGAATTTGGTAGAATGGATGCGGAGGTGACCTATGAGCACGATTTCCATCTTCGCCCATTTTGATGGCACACAAATTCGATTGGACGAACCCTATACGCTAAAACCCAACGCGAGGCTCCTTATCACTCTGTTGCCTGAAACGGAGGAAGAGAGAGAAGCCTGGCTGCACCTGTCCGCACAAAAACTCACAGAGGCTTATTCCGACGACGAACCGGAATACCCCCTCTCCTCCGTCCGCGACAGAAAAGTATGAGACAGGACGACTACCTGTTGGGTTATCTCGCTCACTACCAAACCTCTCAAAGGGCCTACTATGGTGGACTTCTGATAACAAACGTTCGTGGGATTCCGCTAGAATTCCGCCATTCCGAAGGCATTAAGCCCAGCCGGCTCCAGGCTACGCTTTATGGTGACAGCCTGGATGCCAGCGTGGGTTCTGACGCCCTGGCGCCTGCCCTGTACGATGCGCTTTCCGCAAAGCCGGATCTCCTCTTAATCGACACTGGCAGCCGCATCCTCTTCGGCTCATTTTTACATGCTCACCGTCCTGCCGCTCTCCTCGTTCCATTAGACGATCCTGACAAGGCATTTGCCGACTCGCTCTCGTTGGATGGCAGCCTCCTGCAAGCACATGATTTTGATTACAAGGGTTCGACCTCCGAGCGCATTTACGCCTACATCGAGGAGGATCACGGGCATCCTGTCGGCACAAGCGCACTGGATTTGGCGCAGAAGACGATGAACCTGCTTTCACCGTTCGACCGTATCCGCACCGTTCTATCCGAAATTGCGCAGGCCGAGCAAAGTCGTAAAGCATGAGGTTTCACGCCGTTCCTTCAATCCTAGAACACCGCAGGGGTTTCCGGGCGCTGCTACTACGCAAGATGCCCCACCTGTGGCAGGAACTCCCAAAAACAGCAGATCTCGCAATTCCTCGCCATCGGACGCCTGCGGTAAACGCCCCGGACATGTTCTTTTTGGTTCAGAGTCACAGCGCCCTGTTGGGAACGTTCGATGTGCATGTACTGGGCACTCGATATCGCACCAACAAAAACCCTGATCCGGAAACCGACCCCCAAGGCTCCCCACTTCCTGGGGCACTGGTCTCCACCGATAGTAAGACGGCAAAGCGTTTATCAAGCTATAGTCAACTTTATGGTCTGCTCTATCCACCGCCCAATGAAGTTGCCGTCGACCAGATTCCCAGGTACAGCGAGTTGCGCTCCTACCAGAAAATGGGAGTAGAATTCCTGGTCAAGAGTGAACACGCTCTTCTTGCCGATGACATGGGTATGGGCAAAACCGCGCAATGCTCGATCGCCATCGCTGTCCTGCGCCGAAGCGAGCGGATCGGGCGTACGTTGATCATCTGTCCCCGTGCGCTCATTCACCAGTGGGAGGAGGAGGCAAAACAGTGGGCGGGAATCCATATCACTACCGTGGATGGCCCCCCTGCTATTCGCAAGCACGTATGGGAGAGTTCCCCAGGAGTTCTTATGGCGACTCCGAACATCATCCTAAATGATATTGAAGTTCTCCGTTCTTGCCGCTTTGATCTGGTCGTCTGCGATGATGTATCGCTGTTGAAGAACGACGGCAAGATAACCCAGGCGATCCGCCGGATACCACGTGTTCGCTCCTGGTGTTTGACAGGAACACCACTTGAGAACAATCCTGAAGACATCATCAACGTTATGGAGTTCGTCTTTCCGGGCCTGTTCAAGTTGCCTGATCGTAAGCATGCGCCGTCACGTGCCGTCATCCAGAAAAAGTTGAAGCCCCATTTCCTCCGTAGACGCAAAGTAGACCACCTAACAGAACTCCCTGCAAAGCAATCGATAGGCCCTCTTGCCCTGGAAATGACGGGAAAGCAGAGAGAGGCTTATTGCTTGGCCGAACGCAAGCAGTGGGAGGCGCTACAGGCCATAGGCATCAAGATCGAAAAATTTCATATCTTTAGCCTTATCAACGCTCTATTACAGCTATGCAACGTCTATGAGCCTGCTCGACAGAGTGCGAAAGCAGAAGCTATTAAGGGACAGTTAGCGGACATTATGGATCCGACTCAACCGGAGGTAAAGGCGATTGTGTTCTCCCGATGGGTTAAGACGCTCCAATTTTTGGAGCATGAGTTCAGGGAATTTAAACCACAGTTATACCACGGAGGCCTGAGTGACAACGCACGGAAAAATGTCTTGGCAAAGTTTCGAAACGAAGGACGCTTGCTCCTGATGTCCACAAAGGCGGGAAGCCGTGGCTTGAACCTTCAGGAAGCCAGCTATGTCTTTCACTTCGACCGGGGCTGGAACCCAATGGATGAAATGCAGGCAGAGGATCGATGCTGGCGCTTTGGGCAGAAGCAAACGGTCTCTGTCTATCGATATATACAGATCGGCACCATTGAAGAGCGTATCAATCAGGTGCTCCTCCGCAAGCGCGGCCAATTTGACCAGTACATCGACAGCATGGCCGAAGATACGGATAGTCTAGCCGAGAATCAGTGGAGCCTCACCGAACTCATCGATCTGGTACGTCCAACTGAAAAATAGCGAAAGCTCGACAGCAGGCACACAATTATGATCTTCAGCGCAAGCATCATAGAGCAGAGGCAGATGGATTCGCGGTGGCATGGTGACCTACCCGGTAGAATACGCAATGTAGGCCCAACGCACGGCCGCAATCGCCTCGAACATCGGGAGCACGGCGCGGACGGCGGCAGCATCCAGAATCCGCAGGGGTTAGAGTGCCTCCAACACGCCGGTGGGGTGCATCCGCAGGCGGCTCGGTAGACAAAGAAAGTCTGCCTCGGAAATGAGGAAGATCGGCAGCGTCGCGTAGCCCATCTCGCGCGCCACGACCGCGCCCAGCGTCAGGATCGCGTCCGGTTCGATGAGCAGCAGTCCCGCCGGGCCGTGACCATTGGCCAGCAGTTCCAGAAGGATCGAACTGCCGGAACTGGAGCCGATGCCCCGCTCCATCGCCACGATACGCCCTGACATGTTCTCCCCGAACTGGGGATGGCGCGGGTCGGTAATGTCGCCATTGGTCGGATCGACACCGCCCCAGAAGCTCAGCGGGCGCTCCAGACGCAGCAAGTCGCCCTCCGCCGCTCCGCAGAGCAGGACTTCACGCGCGGTCAGGGGGTCGCCGTTCCTCATCTCCATATCTCCTCATCGCGCACGATGCGCCCGGCGACCGCACTCTCCACGCACTCCGACACGCTCCCATACGCGACCGCATAGCCGGTATTCGGGGGCGTGTAGTGGGCGAATTTGCCGGAGTCCGTCATCAAGATGCCGCCGGTGGGAGGCAGAATCGGAGTCACCACGACGCAGGTGTCGGTGATGAACTCCACGCCCGCCGCCGTCATTGCCGGGATCTTGCCCTGCCGTTCCAATATGTCGAGGACGAACCGATTCGTGCAGATCGTCACCGGAAGCGTGAAGCGCCGCCCTTTTCTCGCCGCCTCGAAGCGGATAACCTCCGGCAGGGAGTAGTGCGGACTGCCGAGCGCGACGACATCAAGGCGTTCACCCCGCGTCGTGGTCGAAAGCGAATCGAGAGCCTGCCGCACCATCTCCGGCGTCAGGTCGAGGATCTGCCGTGGTCCTTCCGGGTGGCAGATCGCGGCGAGAGTCGGGGCTTCCGGCGTCACGCCGATGGCATGAAACAGCGCGACCGCGCCCGTCGAAGCCGCCGCTGCGCCGAGAGCTTTCAGGGCATCTTCGGAGGTATCCGCAGGCAGCCCCTCGATAGCGGCGATCTCGCTTCCGACGGCTCGGCCCAGCCACGCGCCGAGAACAGGGAAGAAGACACTGCTGCGCTTCAGGGCGTCGGACAGGGAAGCGGTCCGAACCACGATGGTGGCGCGACGGTTCTCCGGGAGGTGCAGGCCATACCGTGGAGCGCGACCGGTAAGCGCAGCGCAGATATCGAGAAAATCCCCGTAGCGGTTCGTGCGCGCCCCCAGGACCGAGTTGGCGAAGACGACCGCGTTGCTTTCGGCCCAGGCGATATCTTCGCCCTGGGCCGGACGATGCCCGACCTGATAGGGCGCGCACGTCCAGGTCTGTCGGCAGCCGAGCACGACATAGGCGCGCATCAAGCGGTGGGCCATCGCCCGCTGATGCGGCGGCAACAGACCCGCCTCCGGCTTGAGAAGGTTCAGCGCCCCCACATTCAACGTCGTCGGCACACGCACCTGCCCGCCCCCTGTTGCCAGTCGCTCGGCAAAATGGACGCCGCTATCCCCATGATAGAGACAGCCGTCGATATGCGCCGACGCGACGGGAATCAGCCGATCCGCGCCCAAAATCCGGCCCATCTCAGCTAGAATGCGCGTCGCCATCGCCATCGCCGGGCCGCTCTCCCCCCGCGCCCACGCCGCTTCGTCTTCCGTCAGTTGCACGCCGTCTCCTCATCGACCGGTGTCGCGTCCATACGCTACGCACGGATCTGCATAGCCTCTCTCATTCTACTCTATAACCCCCGGCAGTTTCGAGCGATCTCGGAACAAGTACGCTCTCCCTTAACCTCCCGGAAAAGTCAAAATCGCCATAGAAACGCGTGAGAGGCGTCCTGTGGCGATTTTGTCTGCATAGTGCGGCGCGGTATACGCAGCCATTATTGACATTCAGTTATTGTATTAACGAGCGTCCCTACTTTTCGGGAAACAATTCCGATGCTTCCAGGAAACCATACATCACCTCCTGATCGTTCACCAGTTGTTTGCGCATTCCCAACAACGAATGCTCAATGTCTG
>JBBQPO010000272.1:0-8319 GCA_038217285.1 Chthonomonadales bacterium | reverse complement strand
TGAAACAGATGGGGCTCGCGGTCACGCTCTATCTTCAGGACTACGATGAAACCTATCCCATGAACCGTTTCGCCGACAACCTTCATCCGGCCGGTGCCTGCACCGCCCCGTCTCCTAGTGCCCAACCCGAAGATGATCTGCAGGGAAGCACACTCAACTGGAAGCGTGCCGTTCTGCCCTACGTCAAGAGCATCCCGGTATACCAATGTCCCTCCAACGGATATGCCTGGGCGCGTGGAGGTTTCAACTCGACCGCAGGCGATGAGTCCAACTACCTCTACCCTCCCGCAGAGCGACTGCCGAACTCATACGCGTTTAATGGCAGCTTTTTCCACGAGGCTGTGCCGGCTTGCTGGTACGGCGAGCCAACCGTTCGGGCACGTTTTTCGGCCGAGATCGATGCTGCTTCGAATCTGATCTTGATACTGGAATCGCGTAACAGCTATCCGGACCTCGGGAGTTGGCTCATACCGACGCGCATCGGTGCGGGGGAGGATGCCGGCCCGTTTCAATCCCACAACGGTGGGTGTAACTGGCTCTTTGCTGACCAGCACGCCAAGTGGCTCAAATTGGCGGCGACCTGTACGAGACAGATGTGGTCGGATCGTTTTCCGGATCGAGCCAACGGATGTTCTCAACTTGGGCAGATGGCGGACGAGTATCGATAGCGCTTTGCCGCCCTTGATTCTCTCTACTGGTACAGTCATCGATTTCTCCATACCGAATGGCGCGACTGCGAGAACAACCCAACCATGGAACACATGTCTTTACCTCATAGGCGAACGTGCGGAATCGCCTGGGTTGCTTTTCTCTCCATAGTACAGATGTCGTGCATGCGGCAACACGGTTCGGTGACAGTCGGGCTGTCAAATCCCGATGTTGCCTATGTGGCAGTACGGTCAAATAGAAATGGCAACCCTTTTACGACCTATTATGATCGGGGCAGATATTCCCTTTTTGGACCCGATTCCTTCTATATATATGATGGGACCGATGACTGTCTACGATGGACTGGCGACCTGAACAAACAAACTGCCGAACTCGAAGCACCGCTCGCTAACAAGCGCCTCTTCGAGTTGATTCAACATGATGGGTTGGATCTGGCGTCCAAAAAATCAGGCATAGATCGGACTGTCTTGGAGAGGTTTGCCCGACTCTATACCGTAGGGCCTCCACGCGTACTGTCGCACCCACTTCCCATAGTATCGCCAGGATCACCGGCGTTTGAAAGCCAACTTCAAAAGCTGCCAGACGAAAAGGTCGCCGGACGAACGTGCAATGTCTACCTGGCGAGGGATGGCTCCGGCAACAAGATCTGGGTCGATCCGACAACTCACTATATGTTGCGGCAACACAGGATAGAATCGACCGATAATCCGCGTATTCCACCCTCGGTATGGGACTGGGAGGTCAGCCGGTTCACCCAGGTTTCCTCCGTCGATCCGAAGCATTTCCAGCTTCCGCCCGGAGTGACGGTGACCCTACCGCGCATCCTCAGCGATCTGCCTCTTCCTCCGGGTGTGCACCGCAAACTGCTGGAGGGCAAAGACAGTTACACAGGCGTTAATATTGAGGGGTTGGTCAATGATATGGAGCGCCGCCTCCGGGAACGGAAATCTGTACCGTGAAGGACAATACTTTGAAACGATCTCCACGTATCCTCTGTGGCGCCGTATGCGGTCTCTTTGTACTGATCGCCAGCCAGAGCGTCTCCGTATTTGCCGCGCTGCACTTCCAGAATCCGGCACCTTCACATTCCAGCCCTCAGACACCACAAACCGACCCTCGCTTACGCCGCAGCATCCAGAGTGCCTTTCACCAGGAGCGTCTGGATACGGTACTCCAGGAGCTGTCGCACAAGACAGGCGTTACGTTGACCGTCACACCGGATCTGGCACCCAGGAGATTGACCGGGCGGATTACGGCGAAGCCGACAGTCTCTTTTATGTTGGCGGTGGGGAGGGTCCTGCATGTATCCTGGCGCAATAGCGGATCCGGCTACGAGCTTTTTCAGACACCGGACCAACAGGACATGGAGAAGTCCTTGAAGCGTCGGTCTGAGGAGAGAGAAATTGGTTTTCTGCGCGGCCAGGTGGAACAGTTACGAGATCAGGTGTCGAGAGCGCTCTCGGAGAACCCCGCTGATCGTGAAGCCTTTGCCGACTTCGTGGCCGGTTGTGATCCCGGCGCTATAGAACGCGGTCTCACATCGGCGCTGGAGGATGAGCCGATAATCTCTGCAACCGATCAATCCCATTTCCACGATCACCTCTTTGCAGTAAAGCCGTTCTCTTCCCTGCTTCCCGCGCAACAGGAAGCGGCGTCAAGAATCGCTCGTGATTGCGGTTATACACATCTTTCAGATAACTCGCAAGTCGGCCTCATCGCAGCCGCAGGCGGTTTTCGGCTCGGAATCGTTCAACCGGACGGGCGCGATGTATGGGTCGCTCCGAGCCACCAGATTGGCCGCGTGGCGGGACTCAACGCCAATAATCGTGAAAACGATTTCGACGCCGATGTCGTTCGGCAGCTCCAGAGCGATTCTATCCTGGATCTTGGCCGAATGCCGGACGCTCTGCGGCAAAAGAGGTTGACGATCACCAGACCCACCGATGTCTCGCATCTCTCCAATCTTCTTGAGGAGGTGTGTGCTGTCGGCGGGATCGACTTCGTATGCGACTGCTATATGAACAGCAATATCAGTCACTATGGGTTCGTTTTCCGTTCGGACAACGAATGGACTGTCGAAACCGCGTTAAGACAGACTGCACGCACGTTTGCACACAAAATGGTCTACCTCAACGGGTTTCTGGAGGCGGCCACGGTCGTTCCTGGTCTGGACCTTCGCCTGGAGCCGCCGGCCGACGTCATGAACGCAATGGATGTGGAGGCAAAGGAACAACGTCCGCCCAACACAAAGGACTTCTTGCTGATAAGCCAGTGTACCAAGGATCAAATCGCGTTGCTCATTCTCCAGCACCCGGCGGCCCGACTCTCGATGCATCTTATCAGCGCAATTCGGATCTACCCGCTGCTGCATTTTTATGCAACGTTAACCAAACAGCAGCAAGAAAGAGCATTGACCGAACAGGGACTTGCGTCCGCCAACCTGTACGTACGGCAGCGTGCTTCCTTCGACGCTCTGGTGACGACCGGGCTGCCAAAATCCACTCTGATGAAGCTCCAGAAGTCCCACTTCTACGTCAAACTCAGATCCGAAGGGTCGGATCGCGGGAGAAGCCGCGAGATAGTGTCCTTCATTTTGACTCCGCCCGACGATGATAAACACTGCCGATTCGGAGAGCTGATGTGACACGTGTCTAGAGAAATCTGGGAAGGAGAGAAGCCTTCGGATGTCGAAGAGAGAACCGATCTGTCCTGATGCCGTCTCTCGTTATCCCTTCCCAGGACCCGATTCCGGAAGTTCCACTATGCCCGTTCCGCCGACCGGAGCCCTCACCTATCTGCTGACCGACATCGCCGGTTCGACTCGCCTGTGGGACGAACACGCCGACGCGATGCGACAGGCGCACGCGCGCCACAGCGACCTCATCACCTCCTGCGTCGAAAGGTTCCAGGGCCGTGTCGTACGCGAACGCGGCGAAGGGGACAGTCGCTTCAGCGTCTTTTCCAACCCGCGCAATGCGGTAGACGCGGCGCTGGCTATTCAGCAGGCACTTACGACCGAAACCTGGCCCCTGCCCGCGCCGTTGCACGTCCGGATCGCCCTGCACACGAGCGGAGAGACGGGCGTGGAGGGCAACGGCTATACCTCTTCCGGCGCGAACCGCTGCGCGCGCCTGCGCGCCCTGGCTGCCGGGGGACAGACGCTCCTTTCCCGCGCCATCGTCGAGTTGGTGGGGGACCATCTCGCTCCCGATCTGACCCTCCGTTCCCTCGGAACCCATCGTCTCCAAGATCTGGAGCGACCGGAACAAGTGTTTCAGCTCTGCCACCCGACGCTGCCGGACGCGTTTCCTCCCCTCCCCTCCCTCGACACTCTTCCGACCAACCTGCCGGGGCAGCTCAGCAGCTTTGTCGGGCGCGAACGCGAGATGGGCGACGTCAAACGACTGCTGCAACAGACGCGACTGCTCACCCTGCTCGGCGCCGGTGGGACCGGCAAAACACGGCTCGCCCTGCAGGCAGGAGCGGACCTGCTGGACCGCTTCCCCGATGGCGTCTGGCTGGTGGAGTTGGCTCCGCTCACCGATAGGGCGCTTGTCTGGCAGGAGGTCGCTGCGATCCTGGGTGTGCGGGAAGAGCCCGGACAGCCGCTGGCGCAGACGCTGAAAACCGCGCTGCGACCGAAGAGCCTCCTGCTCTTCCTCGACAACTGCGAGCACCTGATCGGGATAGCCGCCGAGTTGGCGGAGACGCTCCTGCAGAGCTGTCCTCACTTGCGGATACTGGCGAGCAGCCGTGAGATTCTGGGAGTTGGGGGCGAGGTGACCTACTACGTGCCGTCGCTCTCGCTGCCCGGGATCGGGGAGACGCCACCGGAGCGTCTGCTGGATTTCGAGGCCGTGCGCCTCTTTATGGAGCGCGCGCAGGCGAGCCTGCCGACCTTTACGCTGACGGCGGCGAATGCCGGGGCGGTGACCCAGATCTGTCGACGCCTCGATGGCATCCCGCTGGCCCTGGAGCTCGCGGCGGTGCGGGTGAAGGCGCTGACTCCGGATCAGTTGCTGGCCCGCCTGGACGACCGCTTCCGCCTGCTTACGGGGGGCCATCGGACAACGTTACCGCGGCAGCAGACGCTCCGCGCCTTGATCGACTGGAGCTACGACCTGCTGTCCGAGCGAGAGCGCTGCCTGTGGGGACGTCTCTCGGTCTTCACGAATGGCTGGAGACTGGAAGCGGCGGAGCAGGTGTGCGCAGAGGGCGAGATCGAGGAGTGGGAGGTGCTCGATCTAATGACGCAGTTGGTGGACAAGTCGCTCGTCCTGGCCGAGGAACGGGAGGGCGCGGTTCGCTATCGCCTACTCGAATCGATTCGCGAATATGGCAAGATGCGCCTCAACAGCAGAGAGGAGGCAGGAGCGGTACGGCGGCAGTACGCCGCCTTCTATCTAGCCTTTGCCGAGGAGGCCAACCGCCATCTGCGCGGCGCGGAGCAAGCGGAATGGCTTGCACGCCTCGACACGGAGCGTGAAAATATTTACGCGGCTTTCGATCTCTGTCTGGCGCAGGCGCAGGATCCCACCGACACCGACGCGACAGAACGGCTCCTTCTCTCCGCGGCGGCGCAGTCCGACTTCTGGCGCACACGCGGCTGCCTGACGGAAGGGCGCAGCCGCCTCGCCGCCGTCCTGGCGCTTCCGAACGCCCCGCTCTTCGCCTCCGCCTACGCCGCCTGCCTCAACGGTGCCGGAATTCTCGCCTGGCATCAGTGCGATAATCCGGAGGCGCGGCGGCTTATCACGCAGAGCCTGGAACGCAAACGCGCCCTGCACGACGAGAGCGGCGTGGCGTCCGCGCTGGGAAATCTGGGCAATATTGCGAAAGACGAAGGCGACTATGGCCTGGCGCTGAAATATCTGGAAGAGGGGCTGGATCTGGCCCGAACGGCGCAGGACACCCGAACCCTGGGCATCGTGCTCAACGGTCTGGGTGCTCTGCACCGGGAGCAGGGCCGTCCCGCGCAGGCGAGACCGCTTCTGGAGGAGAGCCTGGAACTGCGGCGCAAAGCGGGTGACCGGCGCGGCATCGCCCTGACCCTGAACAACCTGGGCAGCGTCCTGCAGGAGCTGGGCGAAAACGAGCGCGCACGGGCCATTCAGGAGGAGAGTCTGGCGATCTTACGCGAACTCGGGGACCGTCAGCACATGGCGATCCTGCTCAATAATCTAGGCAATCGGGCCAAAGAGGCGGGTGACCTGACAGCGGCTTGTACGCATCTGGAAGAGTGCCTGCAGATCGCACGGGAGGTGGGAGACCGCCAGAATGCAGCCATCGCTCTCGTCAACCTGGGTTCACTCGCGGAAGATAGGGGCGCGAGCGACCGCGCCGCCGTCCACTACGGCGAATGCCTCCGGCTATGCCGCGACCTCGGCGACAAAATGATCAGCGGGTTCGCCCTGCACGGCCTCACGCTGCTGGCCCTGCGCCAGGCCGATTGGCCCCGCGCCGCGCTGCTTCTCGCCGCCACGACGGCGCTGCGCGAGAGCCTGGGAGTCACCCCCACGGCCTCAGACAGCGCGAAGCACGAGAAATGCCTGACGACCCTCCGCACACACCTTGTGCCCGACCAGTTTGAGACCCTCTACGCGCAGGGGCGTTCTCTGGGTCTGCCGGCAGCCCTCGCCTATGCTCTTGGCGAGACAACCACTTAGGTCCGCACCTACAATCGCTCAGCACGGCCTAATTTTGTGCATGTAGTTGCGGGTCCGTGGGGTCAACATAGCCGTCCGTAACGATCTGCTCGCGCAGCAGACGGGTCGTTCCATCGGTTGCCTGAAACACGGCACGAAATAGCACACGGTCTTGCTTCGCGTTCTTGGGTAAATGTTTCGCCATGACCTGTATTTTTCCAGGAGTATTTCGAATCTCTTGCAGCGCCTCGTTGCCTGTCGCCGCTATCCAACTTCGCAAGCGCATCTCGTCGGCACTGCTCAGAATAGAGGCATCTGTCCCATCCTGCAGAAACAGATCCGCTTTGCGGAAATCTGTTAGGTGGCCATAGAAACGCATCGCCGCCTGCCCTTGCGCTAGGAAGGCATCATTGCCATTCGGGATCAGAGCCAGAACGTTCCATTGTTCGGCACTTAGCGTTTTGCCTACTTCGGCCATAGCCTCGAAAGAAAGGGGACGACTCTTGAATAACTTCGTGAGAGAGGCCAGCGTGGTGTCAGTGACCTCGCCGCGTCGATCTACCCACCAGAGGGGCCGCTGGAAAAGATAGACGGAGCCGTGTTTCCACCAGTAGTCCTTCCATACGATGTTATCCAGTGCTTGTGCGATGGTAGAAGAGCCTGCCTCTACCGAAAGAGGATAAACCACTTCCCCCTTCTCGTTTTTGTCGAGAGACTCCCGATAGCTCTCGCCAATGATGTTGATGTGCAGCGTATCCGCGACTTTCTCCATAAGGTCGTCCAGAGATTTCGCAGTGAGTTTTGTGGGGATGGGGACAGGACGATGTGCAGCCACATAGTCCGCCCCTGTATGATCCGGGAAATAGGCTCCCAAGTAAACTTCTCCTGCGTGAACTCCTTTGACGCCATAGCCCAGTGAACCAGAGAGAGTTTCGGTTTGAACTCTGAAGGCGATGCCTATTTGGCTTCCCGCTCCCTCCCCAGTGCGCGTCACAGAGAATTTACCCTCCTGACGTAAGAGTTGAGCAAAGATAGAGTCAGGGTTGTCGGAGTTCGCAGCGGTGAGCTTCTTCATGATCGCACCGAAATGGGAAGCCAGTTCAGGCGGCGGCTTGCTGGAGGGAAACTCCAACTGGTTTCCATCCATGATACTTTCGCGCAACTGTGGGGAGAGCTGTGCGAGGAGCGTAACGGCTGCTTCGCCTCCTGGTTGGGCGAAGGTGGCCGCCAACGCCGGATGTTCCGAGAACAGTTTGGCACGGGCTTCCGGAGCCAGGGACAGAGCGCGAATGGCCTCGGCGATGCCATTTCGAAATGCGCGCTCGCCGCGTGTTCTCAATTCCAGTTCTTCTTCTTTGTTCTGTGCGCTGCGATAGATCAGGTAGGAAACCGGCTGCTCCTTGTCGGCTTCATGCCTGATCCAGGTCAGATGGAGCGTTTCCGCGAGGCGTGAGCGCAGTATGTCGAGCGGCAGATCCTTGATCAGAATGGTCACCTTCAGGTCGGCAGTGTCCGCCGAAGCAGAAAGAGGCACTCCTATCAGGCGACTGACTTCCTTCAAAGCGTCCTGGAGTGTGGTCGCCTTGATATGCGTCGTGACCTGCGGAGGGGGAGTTGGTAGAGTCGTCTGGGGAGACTGCTGCCCTGCGTACGCAATGCTCGTAGCCAGTAAACATCCTGCCGTCAGGAGGAAACACAATTGCCTTTTCATAGTCGTTACCTTGTTTTTAGTTGAGATCATGATTTACAGATATACCCCAACGGTCCAGCAGGCCAGTTTTCATATATCCTAACCTGGTATAGCCAGAACCAAACAGGGAATCGCTGCCCCATAGATTTGTCAATTTGCGCGCAACCGTGCAAATTGGGTAGTGCTGCATTAAACGGTGACACTGGCCATACCTCCTTTCGTTTCCCTGGCCCCTGTTTTTCCAGGTGGACGCCCTCTTCGTTTCGGAGGAACCAACGGCGCAGGAGCGATCTGGTGGCAGAGCAAATCTCCCAC
>JBBQPO010000271.1:0-8359 GCA_038217285.1 Chthonomonadales bacterium | reverse complement strand
ATCTGCTGCTCACAGGCAGTCAACTCACGCAACGGAGATTTCTTACGACGGGACATGGGCGGCTCCGAGCAGTTAAGGATAGCCCAGTATACCCGTGAAAACTGTTTATACCGATGTGCAATGCAAATGACCCACTAGTCGAATGTCTCGACCTTCGTGTGGCCTTTCATATTCGATTGACCGGCGAGAACGAAGACTTGAGCGGCTTCGCTTCCGCCGAGTGGAGTGATGTGAGCGCGAAAAGCGCGATGAGAGAGAAAATGTGTTTCATGGCTTGACTTTCGGTTTGGGTTGCGGAGGTTCAGGCAGCTTGCCCCATATATCTCTCAGCAGAGCGAAGACTTCAGGCTCCTCCTGTTTCAGTTCGCCCGTGACGAACGGATAAAAATCATTCGAGCCGAAGTAGCTTTCAGTCATCTCGGCGAAGAACTCCTTCGGGTCGGTCAGCCCGTAATGCTCGCGCATGTGGCCCGGGCTGGTAAGGACAGACTTGTATTTTCCGCTGTCGCGAAATTTTTTCCAAGCGGCGACCACGTGCGGTTCGTCGAAACCGAGCACTTGGTCGTGATAAGCGTGCGCCAATTCGTGCAGCACCATCCAGGGCATCCGATAATTTTCATACGGCGAGAGGAAATCATCGGCGCGCGGGATGTGCATGCACTTCACGAGCGCCTCGCTGTATTTATTCTCTTTCAACCATACGGCGTCGGGGTGATATTGCATCATCGTCAAGTCGCTATAGTCTAGATCGAGTTCAATGGTTACAGTTCGCAGCTTCGAGAGCGCGGGCTCGGGTACGACAATGGCGATGGCGACAAGTCGTGCCATGAGTAGCTTCAAAGCACGTTCGCCGACTGCCACATGGTCGCCCATGAGGAGGCGATCATCCACGCGCACGGACCAGCCTTCAATGTTGTGCGTGGTGTGCTTGGTCGGCAGTTCTCCCGCGATGGCAAGGATGGAGACATTCATCGGATTAGCGTGCGTATCACAGTGAGAAGCCGGAGAAATATATGCATGGACTAGCACGATTGCGATTGCTCTCGTTATTGCCGTGATTGCATGTTGCGATATCAGGTTGCCTGTCATGATCAATTAATCTCCTCTTTCCGGGGTACTGCAAATTGCACGTTTGCTCTCGTCGAGTTTGCTACGGCGTCTTCGGAGTTTGCTTGCTTGCACGTTGTCCCACCACGATAGGGACGTATCCGGTCTCCATCCCCGCTGGCGGGGTCACGATCAGGGCTGGATCAAGGCGAACCAGGGCGCCGGCGCTGGGCGGGGGCATGTAGTTCTGATCGATGGTCCAGCGTGCATGCATCTCGGCGACCAGTTTCTGCAAGCGCTTTTTCCGCCCCTCGTCCCAGTGGTACTGCAGGAACACGGGTTGATCGATGAATCGGTACCAGGCATAGGTGACCTGAGATCCGTCCCTTAGGGTGACGGTTTTCGGCACAGTCGCCGGACCGGGGGTCTTCCATGCTGCGGTGGTGGGCGTGATATAAGTGGCCCCCTGCTTCGCCACGCGGAACTTCTGGGCAGTCAAACCGGTCTCGACAGGTACCGCACCAGGTGGGATAGGGATCCAGTTCCCGCCGTTTTGCCGAAAATATTCTGGGAACTCCCCCGCGCGAGTGATGGAGTTGGGGTACCATTGCATCCCCCAGCGGTTCCCCGGGAAGACTTTGGTCAAGCACACTCCCTCGACACCGGTGATCGATTTATTCCCCTGCTCGTAGTGCGTGGGACTCGTGGTCAGCGCGGGCTTCCAAGCGCCGCTGGGATGAAATGCGCCGGAGCACGGCAAGCCCGCGTCACGCCAGCGTTTAACTGAGTCGTACAGAGCCGACTTAGAGAAGTAGGTCACGTCCTGCACAAGGACGGCCCGGCCTGCGTGGTCGACGGGGAAGTGCAGCCTTGGGATCCGGGAATAGACGGTGCCCTTTGCGTCCGGTGCCTCGAAGCGCGGCACCGTATTGATCTCGATCGCGCCCCCTCCGACCACGCCGGGCCGGGCATCAAGCCCACGGCCGTAGAGGAAGGGATCCTTGAAAAGGGCACCTATCTTGCTCCAGGTCTGGGGGACGTAGAAGGCGATGGGGCCTTTGAAATTGGCTGCGTTAAGAAAGCAGGTCCAACTCTGCTCCCCGGTCGGCGGGTCCTCCGCTGTTGGCGTAGTGAAGGGCAAGGCTAGCCAGGCATAGCCCAAAAACTGCCCTTCACGGCTGTCAGCGAACGGCAGTCCGTCCGGGGGGATAAGGAGGCGATTGCTGAACTGGGCGATACCCAGGCGGTTGTCCGGCAGAGTTTTATCGTTGTAGAAGAAGGACCATCCTGGGGAACCGACCTCGTAGTCGTAACATTGGGGGGTGGCGTTCATGCTGAATTTCGGCCCGCTATAGCGGAAATGGTTCCCTGCCCAGTAGCCTAGTCCGCCCTCCACGGTCTGAAAGACGCTATCCCAGGTGGGGCCGCGCTCCTTCCAGGTCCGTGCTAGAGTACCCTCGGGAGCGAGAGGATGGTCTTTGTTGTCCTTGTTGTCGGGTAGTATCCAACATCCGGGCAGACCAATCTGGAAACCGGCCAGAGGTTGATCGATCAGGTTCCATACGGCCGAATAGAAGCCAATCCCTGCGCTGGATGCCGCCTTGTCAGGGTTAGGTTGTGTGTTGTAGCTGATGTATCCATGCAGGCCGTCCTCATGCGCAGTGACATCGGAAGCCTCGGGTTGTCCAGGGCATGGAGAGGGAGGGCCGGTATGTGCGGCCACAGGCAGGGCGCTGAGCAGTGGTATGAGCGCGAGGATGCTTCGAACAGCACATGTCATGGCGGCTAGTCCTTCATGGAAGGCAGCCTGACCGTCAGATTCACAGCCAGGCGCCGTGGGTCAGTGTCTCGAAGCGAGACACCATTTTAGGGATTATGCTGCTTTTGGGGCCGCTGCAGCTTCGCCATCGCCTCGGCAAAAGCCTTGCCAATCGGCGCCAAAATCTTGGCGGCGCCGAGATAATGGTAGCCACCGTTGGAGATGCCCTTCATGCTTTTTAACTCCTCGGGCTTGAAGTTTGCCGCCATTGCCTTCTTATTAGCCTCGTCTCGCGCCGCCTGGCTCTGGCCCGGATCCTTCTTGGCTTCTTGATCCCGCATTGCGTTGAATCTCTCCCGCCGCTGCTGCAGCGCGTCCAGATCGTCATCCCAAAAAGGCGCAGTCTGCACCGCCACCACATTGCCCAGGAACTCAGGAAGCGACGCCAGTGTGGACTGTGCCTGGCGGAAGTTTGACTGGGGCGGTTTCTGCCCTTCGTTCACGCCACCGATGCCCATGACTCCAATCACGAAGGGCATCTTCGGGGCCGACAGATCCTTGCGCACATCACGGATGAAATGTGCCAGCAGTTGCCCGTACTCTGCATATCCGCCAGGCTCCATTTGGTTTTGGTATGACCAATCGTCGACCAGGTCATTAAACCCCTGAAACCAGACAAAACCGGCCAACGTGTAGCCCTGCTTCGGATCATATTCTGGCGCCACTCGCTGGATGTCCCCCAGGACCTTGTGTACGTGCTCAATCATGTGGCGGTAGAAGACCCCGCATTGCTCTCGATTCTTAGCCGCTTCCTGATTCGGATTAAGCCCTCGCTCTTTCCATTTGGTCACGGTATAGTCGTTGAACACCCGCAATCCGGCGCTCGGCGGGCGGAAATCGGTCATCAGATTCCGTCCGCCCCAGGAGGTTTTAATGATCAGTATGGGCTTATTGAGCCGCTTCTCCATGTAGATCCCGAACGTATATTCCGGCCCGATTTCAGAGGGCGAGGCCCCAAAGCCTATTGTCAGTACGCCTGTCTGCTCGATGACATCCGAGTAACCATCGCCGGCACACCCGACCGACGAGATCCAGACCTTACGGCACACGCGTGGTGTCCCGTCTGCATTCCGCATCTCCTTGAGGATCGCCGCCGTCTTTGGATCATCGGCCATGGAATCCATGGTCGATACGTTTGCATGCCCTTGCATGTTCGACTGTCCGGCCAGGATGAAGACCTGCAGAGGGCCTCGTCCCTTCTTCTTTGGGACGGTATCGGCCCAAGCGAGGCCATGGGAGAGGAAAAGCAAGGGAATGAGATAACAGGTGATGAAGAGTCTTTTAATTGCCATAAGGTGATCCTTACGTAACGGTGAAAGGGGATTCGCGGCGATATTTAATATTCGGTGAACGGTGACGAGATGAGCGTTCACCCTGGCAGCAACTCAACTTACTATTTTAGCGGGTTGCGTGCTAACTGTCAAGCGAGCGTGCGCGCGAAAAGACGCTCGATCCGTACTGTCGCTGGCAGCACGGTCTTGAGAGTACGGTTGCGCTGATAGGGGTGACAACATTTTTTCTCCTGCCGTTCCTTTGCTCAGGAGGCGAAACCGGCAAGGAAAGGCAGGAGAAAAGCAACGATGAGTTCGCGAAGAAAGCCTCGGACACCAGGAGGATTTGAAAAACAGACGACGAAGTATACTGACGGTGCAAGAGAATTTGAGTAGGAAGGGACGCTAATTACTGCGCTCTGCCTCTCCAAGCAAGGCACTCAATACAAAGTTTTTGACGCGCCGTTCGTATATATGAAACATTTTGTCCGGGGATCACAGGGTTGCTGCCTTGTCTGGGAGAGATACTGGAAAATGGCAGGCGGAAGCAAGCCTGCTCGAGACACAACCTTGCCAATTAACGTTACCGTACCGAACCCGGTTCTACTCTCGGACGAGCAGGTCCGCCGTTTTATCACCGACGGCTATCTGCAACTGGACTGTGGTCTGCCTGCCGAGGTCCATGAGGCAATTTACGACAAACTTCAGTGGATACTGCATGAGGAGGGTAACCCCGGCAACAACATTCTTCCGGCGGTCCCCGAGATGCAGCAGGTACTGGACAGCCCGGTGATTCGCGGCGCGCTGGCCAGTATACTGGGTCCTGACTACGTCCTGCATCCGCACCGATTCGTCCACAATATCGAGCCTGCGGAACGCACCGAGGAGGAACTCCGCATCGGGTAACGCTGGGCCAGTTTTGTGGGCTGGCATCAGGACAGCCATAGCCCGCTGGCGCGCCCACGCCACCACTATCCGCGGTATGCCATGATCCTCTACTATCCCCAGAATACGCCGGTCTTGATGGGGCCGACACAGGTCATTCCCGCCACACATCTACATGCCGCGATCTCTGAGGCCGACAGGACCCGTGGCTTTCAGGCTTATGGCCCGGCAGGAACCTGTACGATGGTCCACTTCGACATCGCGCATGGCGGCTCTATGAACCTTTCGGAACGCACCCGGCACATGGCGAAGTTCGTTTTCGCCCGTGTGAAGGAACCGACCGCGCCTTCATGGAACTGCCGGGACGAAGAATGGTGCACGCCGGAGGAGCATCAGGCTCCCTGCGATATGCCCGTCGTGTGGGCGAACCTATGGAACTGGATGATCGGCCAGCCGGGACGCCGGGCGAATCTTCCAGAGGGCAAAATGCTAGGCACTCAGACGATTTCCGAAATTATCGCCGCCTGGGATACCGACCCGTTTACCCGCATAAACAGCCTCTATACCCTGGCAGCGCTCGGTGAAGCGGCAATCGAAGCGCTGTGCGCCGAGCTGAGGAGACATAAGGAGAGCCGCTGGGCGGAAAGCGCGGTGGTGATGGAGAATGCAGCGTATGCCCTGGCCGCGCTCGGCACGCCTGCAGTCCCATCTCTGACCAATCTGTTGGACCATTCGTCCGAATGGGTACAGATCAACGCGCTGTTTGCGCTTGGCGAGATCGGGACACGTGCACAGACAGCGATTCCTCAGGTTATTGGATGTCTGCGTCATGCCTCTCACTACGTAGTCCGCACCGCCCTGGATGCAATAGGACAGATGCAGGCGGGTGAACAGGCTCTTCCGGAGATCCAGCGTCTCCTCTTCGAGCGCAATGAAGACTGGCAGGACCCGTCCAATCGCACATGGACCGGGGAGAACCAGGTGCGGGTGAACGCGATGATGGCCCTCCTTCGCACACCTACACCTTCCGAAGCGCTGTTGGAGGCTGTCGCCGAAGTCCTTAATGACTCCTGTGGCTACGTCAGCGGGTTCGGCGTGGAGATTATCCTGCGCCATCCCACGCCGAAGAGCCTCTGCGCCGCGCTGGCCTATCTCCACATCCACCGCTGGGATAATACCCTCAACCGGGGAGTTCGGACTTACTGAGTTATGGTCTATACCTGCCGAAACACTATCAGGAGGGTTAGCCACATCCCCGTTTGAGCGCGAGCCCTTTTTCGATGAGCGCTTCGATATGGCGTGCCGTCGCTTCCAGTTCCAGGCTCTCGGCGCGCCTGAACTGTGTGGTGACGGCAGGGGAAACGCCTCTCCAGTGTGGGTTCCTGTGATCGGCCCTCTCTCCCATCGTAAGGGTGCCATACGCGCTGCGCGCAATCCTGAGTGATCTCGCTCTCGTAATTATGGCTCAACTACAGCCGCAGGAGGCAGCTCCGCACGCGGCTCTTTTGAGCGCGAGTCTCTTTTCGATGGCGAGCGATGTCGGCGTAATCGAAAGGCCGCCCTGCGCAGTACACCGAAGTTCGCGCGGCATCTGTTGGGCGACTCGTTTTGCGGTCTCAATGACCTCATCAAATGGGATGACCTGGTCATAGCCAGCCATCGCCATGTTTGCGCAGCATAGAGCGTTGGCTGCCGCCATCACGTTCTTGCCCAGGCACGGGGCTTCCACGCGATTTGCAATGGGGTCGCAGATGAGACCGATCATGCTCTGCATCGCCATGGACGCAGCCCCAACTGCCTGTGTGAGCGTGCCACCTGCCAGCGTTACCAGTGCGCCGGCAGCCATTGCCGCCGCGGAGCCCCCTTCGGCCTGACATCCGCCGACTTCCGCTGCAAACGTCCAGGCGGTTGCAATGAAGACGCCGATTAGCCCGCTCGCGAGAATGGCGCGTGCTATCTCTTCCTCTCCCAACCCCATCTCCTCCGCCATGGCGATGACCGCGCCGGGCAATGCGGCGCACGCGCCTGCCGTTGGCATTGCAACAATAACACCCATAGCGCTCTTTACTTCCATAAGCGCCGTTACATAGAGGACAATGCGGTTTAGCGCGCCTGCATCCAGCAGTCGCTTCTCCTGCATTAGCCGCTCAAATCCCCCGGACTGATGCCCTAGCACACGATCCTCATAAACGGTGCCAGCAATGCCTTGCGCTATGGAACGGCGGAGGATTCGCACGATACCCACCATCATCTCCACCACAGCCTCCTCACTCAGTCCACTCCTCGCACATTCGTAGGCGCACGCCAACTTCCACAGCGGAGTGTTTCGTCCCTCATCGAATGCGAGCATTGTAGAGCATGTTGTGAATGGCACGATTGTCGTGCGGCGAGACATCACCGGCAGCACGGGAGCGATCCATTTAACTGAGTGAACAGTTCCATGTTTCTGAATCTCCTCCAGTTGAGTGTCCGAGACAAACTGCTGCGCTTTTACTTCAATCAGAAACTCGCCGTCGCGTTCGTGAAGAAGGACAGCATCCGCTTCGAGCATCGAAGCGATTCTGTCCCTCAGTGAGGCGCCGTCGCCGCAAACCCACAGAAGCGTCTCGAAACAGTCTCCGAACATCGAGACCGAGAAGCCATCTACTTCCAAAACTTCTATCATCCCGCCGCCAGTGGAGATGGCTCGCAAAGCATGGCGTTCAAGTTCACTGCTCAACGTGAGCCGATACGTATTCGGATGCGGGTCGCCGACGTCCACCGTCTCGATGCGGATCGCGACACCGCTCGCTTGTATGGTCTGCATGGAATCTGGCAGCCGCTCGTCCGCTGCATCCCATCCCATCAGACCGCCGAAGAGACCCATGTCGGAGCCTTGCGTATCATGGGTTGTCGGCAGCGAGCCGATACGGTCGAACTCGACAAGCGCCTCGCGAAATGCGCCATCCATGAGGTCGCGTGCCATCCTGCCGATGCGAAGCGCAGCCGCACAGTGCGAACTAGAAGGCCCGCGCATTACAGGCCCGATGACATCGTTGAAAATACTTACAAACATGGTCGCTTACCTCGCAATTCGCTAGGAGCCTATCCTCTGTGATTATACATCTTGTTCAACGTTTGTGGTCAGGAGCGGGATGGATCTCTCCTGAAATTCTCTACCCAATACTTTTTTGTCGACGCGAACTTGTCTGCTTTATCTTAAGATCAATTGCGAAATAACAGTTTCGGCTTCGCCTCAAGAGCACACTCCTGTTTCTTGAAGGAAGAAAACTTCGGTTGTGCAGATCGCTACACGAGCTCAAACCTACCGGTGGCGCGCAAATTGAGCAACCCGCTC
>JBBQPO010000270.1:0-8400 GCA_038217285.1 Chthonomonadales bacterium | reverse complement strand
CTCCTTATTGCCGGTGTGGTCGGGATATGGGTGGTGGTCGGTGTGGCGGTGATGCTGGCGCTGCGGACGCAACACGAGGCTGGAATTCGTCCGTTGGTTCTCGGATCGACCGCGCCGGTATTTGTGCTGAACGATCAGTATGGACACCGTCATAATCTGGCAGACTATCGGGGGCGCGGCGTCGTGCTGGCGTTCTTGCCTGGCCGGGATAGCAACTCTCTGGCAGAGATGCGCTCGCTCAATGCGACGATGCGGGAGTTCGATACGCTCGGTGTGAAGGTTTTTGGGGTGACCCCCCAGCCTGCCGCCACGATGAAATCGCTGCACGACGCGGAACATCTGGACTACCCGCTGCTTACCGATACCGATGGGCAGATCGCCCGGCGCTATGGCGTGGCGTCGGATGCCACACATCCGGGACGGGTGTCGTATGTGGTCGGGCCGAAAGGGAACGTGCTGCTGCCGGTCCGCGATGTGCAGCCTTCCCAGCACGGCAAACAGATGGTTTCGCTGGCGGAGTGCTGCCTGGACGAGACGACGCAGCGGGCCGCGAAAGGTATGGGCAAGGTGGTCGCCGATTTCCGCCTGCCGGATGTGCGGGACGGAAAGCCTGTTTCGCTGTTGGGAGATCGGAAACAGCAGGCGACGGTGCTGGTGTTTGTCTCGGCGCTCTGCCCCTGTTCCGCCAAATACGACGAACGCAATGTCCGTCTGGCCACCGAATACGCGTCGCGAGGTGTCCGTTTTGTGGCGGTCAACTCCAGCTTTGGGGAGCAGCCTGCCGAGATCGCGGCCCATGCCGCGCAGTTTCACTATCCGTTCCCCATGCTGCGCGATGAGGGCAACGTGATCGCGGACCGGATCGGGGCGCAGGTCACGCCGGAAGCGTTCGTCATCGACAGCAAAGGCGTTCTGCGCTATCATGGCCGCATCGACGATAACCGCGATGCGCTCAAAGTGACCTCCAACGATCTTCGCAATGCGCTTGACGCTCTCCTGGCCGGCAAACTGCCCCCGAAACCAGAACAGATCGCGTTCGGCTGTGCCATCGCCCGCACCCGCCCGCTGGTGCAGTTCGGAAAGGAATAGACGGCCTTGATCTCTCTTAGTCGATGGAACCGAGCGTTTCTCCTGGCTTGCCTGGTGGCGCTGACGCGCTCTACGCCCGCGCAGGAGGCCGCCAAAGCACCGCTCGCGGCGATGACGTGGAGCGACCTGAGCGGGCATACGTGGCAGTCGGCGGATCTGCGACAGAACAAGGCCTCCGTCTTTTTCTTTGTTTCGACCGAATGTCCGATCGCCAACCTCTACACGCCGCGCATAGTTGAGATTGCAAAGACCTATGCGTCAAAAGGGGTCGGCTTTTTCCTGGTGGACGCCAATCGGGAGGACACTCCGGCCGCGTTGCGCAAGTATGCCGCCGAGCGTGGCGTTGTCTTCCCGCTCGTGAAAGACGAGACGCTGGCTTTGGCGGATGGCCTCATCGCCGACCATACGCCCGAGGCGGTCGTGCTGGACGGGCAGGGGATCGTGCGTTACCGGGGTCGAATCGACGACAATCGCGACCGTGCCAGAATCATCCGCCACGACCTGCAAGAGGCTCTAGAAGCGATGCTTGCCGGCAAACCGGTCTTGCGTCCGCGCACGCTTGCGGTCGGATGCACTATTTTTCGTGACCAGCCTGCCAGGCAGACAGCCCCTGGCGTGAATGCCGTCAATTACGCCCACGATGTCGCGCCAATTCTCTATGCGAACTGCGTTACCTGCCATCGTACTGGAGAGGCCGCGCCGTTTGCGCTGGAGACCTACCAAGAGGCGAAGACCTGGGCGGCGCAGATACGGGACTACACCTCCCGGCGCCAGATGCCGCCCTCGAAGGCCGTGCGCGGCTATGGCGACTTCTGCGATCAGCGCAGGCTGGACGATACTCAGATCGCGACCTTGGCGAAATGGGCCGCCGCAGGGGCGCCAGCGGGGAACTTAAAGGCCGCGCCGGCCGTGCCGAAATTCGCTCCGTCCGCAGAGTGGGTTCTGGGTAAGCCCGATGTCATCATGCAGGCCGACCGGATTTACCATCTTGAGGCGGAGGGCGCGGACGTCTATCGCGAATTCGTCATGCCGCAGGTCTACGACGAAGACAAGTTCATCACGTCGCTGGAGTTCCAGCCGGGGAACCGGGCCGTCGTGCACCATGTCGTGCTCTACTTCGACCCGACCGGCAGATCGGCGAAAATGGATGGCAAGGAAGCCGAGCCCGGCTACAGCGTCTCCGGGGCGGGCATCGGCGTGTTCGGTGAGCAGTTCGTGCAGGCCTGGGTGCCTGGCGGGACGCCCTATGCGCTCCCGAAGGGCACAGCCTATCGACTCAAAAAAGGCTGTCGCATCGTCATTCAGGTGCACTATCACAAAGATGGTAAGGCCGAACAAGATCAGAGTCGCGTCAGTGTACGCTTCGCCTCTGCAGGGCAGGTCGAAAAGGAGTTGCGCACGATCGGTATGATCAACCCGGCGTTTCTGTTGCGGCCCGGTGACGCCCATCAGGAAGTCCGCTGCGGTTTTACCCTCCCGGTCGATGCCACCATCTGGTCGGTCTTTCCGCACATGCACCTGCTGGGCAAAGAGATGAAACTGACCGCCCAACTGCCGACTGGCGGAGAGAAACCGCTTGTCTGGGTCAACGACTGGGACTTCAACTGGCAGGAGACCTATCGTTACAAACAGCCGGTCCATCTGCCCAGGGGCACACACATCAGCCTGGTCGCCACCTACGACAACTCCGAGCGCAACCCCCGCCAGCCGACGCATCCGCCCGCTGCCGTCACGTGGGGAGAACAGACGACGGACGAAATGTGCATCGGCTTTCTGCAGTACACCATCGATCTGGAAAAACTCGCGCAGAAATGATCTGGATAAATGCGGTCGCCTATGCGATGTGAGAAAAGCAAACATAGGAGGGATTTGTGAATGTATTGTGGCTGCCTGCCCTGCTGGCCGGAATGGTTCTGCCGCTTCAAGCGGTCATCAACGGACGATTGAGCAAGGAGGTCGGCAGTCCGGTGCTGGCCTCCTTCGTCTCGTTTCTGGTCGGGACCGTCTGCCTCGGCCTCTACTGTCTGGCGACGCGGGTGGCCTTGCCCTCCGCGTCGTCTCTGGGCCGCCTGCCTGCCTGGATCTGGCTGGGAGGCTTTGTGGGGACGGTCTATATGGTCGGGGTCGTGTCGCTGGTTCCACGCCTCGGCGTCAGCGTCACGATGGGCCTGGTGATTACAGGGCAGATTATCCTCTCTGCCTTCCTCGATCACTTCGGCCTGCTCGGTCTCCACACGCATCCCCTGAACGCAGGCCGGGTGCTGGGTATCGTCCTGTTGATCGCGGGTGTCATCCTCGTCAAGCGATTTTGAGCGGCATGCCCCGACCGCAATCAGACAGAGGGCTTCGTCAAACAGGAGTGCCGTTCCTTAGGACACGGCCTCGAAAGTCGGGGTTGGAATTCGCTGAGAGGCTGCAACTTTCCCGCACAGACCACTGTCAGGTAGATGGCAGTTACGGGAAGCCGAATGCTCCGGCCTGTCGAAATACGCGCGATTTTAACAACTTTTTTGCCTTACGGCTATGGAGGTTCTTCCTTCTCAAGCGACTCGCGAGCTCCACCAGCCGATGTATCCGAACTTTCCGGCGCAGGTGATGGCGATGAGCGAGGGCGAACTCTATCTCAACGTCATTCTCCACTACCTGACCGCCGGGCGTTATCTGCCGCTATCGGAGCGCAAAGAGCGCTTTCCGCTGCTGGATACGGTGGAACTGCACGTCCTTGATCTCGGCACGTCGGAGGAGTTTGCCCAGATTTTCGGGCAGATCGCAGGTTCGAACACCTCGCTCTCCGCGCGGGATAAGGAAGACCTGAGCTGGTTTGTGCAGGCTTTCGGCTCGGAGATAGCCCCCTTGCTGCCGGATGCCATTCCGCAAAAGGAGAACATGGCTTTTGTGGCAGGCCTCCTGATCGCGCATACCGACCGCGCACAGGAGTTCCTCGCCCGGTTCTGCCAAACCGCGACCGATGTGCTGCGCCTGGCCGTCGCGATGAGCGGGGGTGATGTCTCGCTGGCGACGTTCAACAGTCAGGTCGAGGCGGCGCTGGCAAAGCAACAGGTGATGGTGGCGGTCGAGCGATTGCGGACACGCGCATAGCCATTCCGCTGATCATCGATATCGAAGCCCACGAGGTGATCTGGTGCGATATGGCCCTGCGCCGCAACCCGGACTGGAATAACAGTGTGCACAGCAACCTGAGCGGTATCGCCCTGACCCTGCAGGCGCTCACGCATCTGAACAAGCCGAACCTATACGACTTGTTCTTGCTCCACGCCGCCGCCCGCGGCGAACTAAGTAGCCGCCCGGTCAACGCTCGTAGAAATTTCACGCGCGCTGATCTCGCTGGCCTCGGAGAAATTACGAACCTTCAGCGGATAGCCGCTTAGTCTGGTCGTCCGAAGAGGCGGAGACGACCTTTACCGTGGAGGACGACTTCCAGTTCAAACAGGAAGAAGTAGCTTCTGGCTATCTCCTCTAAGGGTCCGTAAAAGTATCGTCTCCTGAGGCTTGAATTCGGAACATCTCTAGGGGCGGGAGGTTATACATTTACAGGCCCTCAGTTTAGGGCATCGGAGAATTTTCAATCTGTATCGACATAGGCTGGCACATGGGGTAGAAAAAGGCCGAGAGAACATGGGTTCTCTCGGCCTTTTTCAAGGGAAATGCACTTAAAATTACGAGCGGTCGGCGACCTTCTGGACGGAGACCGTGTCGATCTCCAGGCTCGGGCCCATGGTGGAGGAGATCTTGATGCGGCGCAGGTATTTGCCCTTGGCGGCAGCGGGCTTGGCCTTAACAAGGGCGTTCAGCAGGGCGACGAAGTTGGCCTGCAGGTTCTCGACAGGATAGCTGACCTTGCCGATGGGGGCGTGGATAATACCGTTCTTGTCGACGCGGTACTCGGCGCGGGTGGCGCCCTTGATGTCTTTGACGACCTGACCGATGTTGGGGGAGACGGTTCCCGCCTTCGGGTTCGGCATCTTGGCTTTCAAGATCTGACCGAGGCGACCGACCAGTGGCATCATGTCCGGGGAAGCGACCAGCAGGTCACAGGTCGCGCCGCCCTCTTTCTGAATGCGCTCGACCAGATCTTCCGCACCGACGACGTCCGCTCCTGCGGCGATAGCATCGGCGGCCTTCTCACCACGGGCAAACACCCAGACCACGCGGGACTTGCCCGTGCCGAAGGGGAGGTTGGTGGTGCCGCGCACCATCTGATCGCCATGCCGCGGATCGACGCCCAGGTTCACAGCGATGTCCACCGTCTCGTCGAACTTCGCGGTTGCCAGCTCTTTGACCTTCGCTATAGCGGTCTCGACATCGTAAATATGTTCGTTGGGCAGGCCCTTCGCCAGGGCAAGAAAGCGCTTGCTGTGGCGAACTTTACCGGCTTTTGCATGCCGCCGCGCCGCGACCGAAAGGCCGGTCTTGGTCTCTTCGTCGGTGCCGCCTATGATCGGAGTCGCGACTTCGGGCTCAGTTGTCTCTACATCTGCCATATCATTTTCTCCCGTGGTTTTATCAGTACGCCGATGGCGTCCCTCCCACATTAAGGGGGATGAGGATGAGTCGGTTCGCTCATAGGCCTCATCCCCCGGTTGTCAATCGTTGCGCACAGTGTCTACACGCGAGGATACTTCTCGTCGGGCAGCGGGGTCAGCGCCATGCCATCCGAATTGGGCATACTGGCACGCTGTCCCACCCTGGCCCAGACGGCCCCGGTGATCAGCAGCCCCCACAATCCCAGTCCACGAACCAGGCCGAGAAGCCCGTCACGCATCTGAGGGGACTCGAACGAGACTCCAGTAAGAGCCTCCATACATCCAAAGCAGAGGAACGCCGCGATCAGTCCGATCCAGACAGAATGAAAGTAGAAGCGGGCCTTACGCTGATCGCGCCGAGCGGCGGCCAGATGGTAAGCCTGATCCTGCGCGAGGATATTGACATGACGGTGCAACGTAAGCCACCCCGCACTGAGCAGACCCAGTACGCCAAATTTCACAGCGATCGGAAGAAACAGCATGAACGTATCCTCTTGACCGAGCTTACGCCTCAGCCGATGATATCGACGCCCATCGAGCGGGCGGTGCCAGCGATGATCTTCATCGCGGCTTCGATATCGTTGGCATTGAGGTCCGGCATCTTGGTCTCGGCGATCTGGCGCAGTTGATCCTGCGTCAATTTACCGACTTTTTCTTTATTGGGCTTGCCGGAGCCCTTGGGCAACCCTGCCGCCTTTTTGATGAGTTCGGGCGCAGGCGGCGTCTTGGTGATGAACGTAAACGAGCGATCTTCGAAGATGGTGATCTCGACCGGAACAACTGTCCCGATCATGGCCGCCGTCTTCTCATTGTACCCCTTGATGAACTCCATCATGTTGATGCCGTAAGGGCCCAACGTGGAACCAACGGGGGGAGCGGGGGTCGCTTTGCCTGCCGCGATCTGAAGTTTGACGACCGCAGTGATCTTCTTTGCCATGAGGCTCCTCTTTCCAATACGAACGCGGGGCGCACAACATTACCCGAGCTAACTGTGATCTTGTTCCGTGCGCGCCATACAGTACCGGAGCGGGCAGGCTCCAACAGCCTCCCCGCCCGGCAAGTTACGATGATTAAATGACTTTTTCGACCTGCTCGAAGTCGAGCTCGACCGGCGTATCGCGACCGAATATGGAGATAAGCACTTTCAGCTTCTCCTTATCCGCGTTGACCTCTTCGATCTTGCCGGTAAACTCCGTGAAGGGTCCTGCGACGACACGCACGACTTCGCCCTTCTCGAACTTGATGACCGGAACGGGCGCATTGCCCTCCAGCGCATCCAGAATGACATCGACTTCCCGCTGTTGGAGCGGAACGGGCTTATTACCGGAACTGACGAAGCCGGTGACGCCTGTGGTGGACTTGATGAGATACCAGGTGGAATCGTCGAGCACCATATCGATGAGGACATAGCCGGGAAAGACTTTGCGTTTGACTTCGGTCTTTTTGGTGCCCCGCGTCCGCGTCTCCGATTCGGTGGGAACCAGAATGCGGAACACCTTGTCCTGAAGATTCATGGACTCGGCGCGGCGCAGGATATTAGTCATCACTTTGTTCTCATGACCGGAGTAGGTATGTACCGCATACCAGTGTCTTTGCATCTTCTCTCCACCCGTGATCGCCCGGCTGCCTACAGCGTTTCATTCCTCACCCCCCGGAGACGGCGGGTGCAACGGCCAACGGCACTCTGTGGGGGCGTCTCGTTCACGACTACTTTATGAGGCTTAGTCTTTCAACCAGTTTGGTCAACACGAAGTCGAGGGTTCCCATATAGAAACCGAGCACGGTGATGACTCCGATGACGACCGCCGTCAGACGTCCGGCCTCTTGCTTCGTCGGCCACGTGGTCTTTTTGAGTTCCACGATGGTTTCCTGAAGGAAGTTGGTCGTACGCTGAAGGTTCTCGGAGCTAACCGGGCCGGAGGGCGCACCGCTGTTGCCCGCCTTCGGATTGGGTCGCTGTTCCACAGCCATGATTACACCTGTTGTCCTGATACCCGTTCAAAGTGGTTTACAGGGCGGCCAGCGTGTCCCGAAACTCTGGGACGCTTGCCGCCCTGAAAAAAATGGCAGGGGCAGAGAGGCTCGAACTCCCGACCTACGCTTTTGGAGAGCGCCGCTCTACCAACTGAGCTATACCCCTACGTTAGGAAGTGTGGAGGGCAGAGAAGAGCAGGCAGTTCGCTTACTTTTCCCAAAACCCGCCCAGCTTCCTCTACTTGGCTTCGCGATGCGGTGTGTGTTTGCGACAGGTCGGGCGGTTGCAGTACTTGTTCAGTTCCAGCCGGGCCTGATGCTGAATGCGGTTTTTGGAAGTCGTATAGTTCCGACTCTTACAAACCGTACACTCCATCGTGACTATGATACGTGCCTCTTTTTGAGCCATCTCTCTATCCGTTCATGGCAGGCGATATCTGCCTGCGTTGCTTCGAGCCGCTCGGGGAGAAAGGGTTCTCCCCGGCTCTCGATCTCTTTACGTTGTCCGTGCGGCAAAAGGTTCACCGCCGCCGACAACTTCGACTATTCAAGTACTTTGGTAACGACGCCCGCGCCGACCGTTTTTCCGCCTTCGCGAACGGCAAAGCGCAGACCCTCTTCCATCGCGATAGGCTGGATCAGCTCGCCCGTAATGCGAATGTTATCGCCGGGCATCACCATCTCCACCCCTTCGGGCAGGTTCATCTTCCCCGTCACGTCCGTCGTGCGGAAGAAGAACTGCGGCGTGTAGCCCGCAAAGAAAGGAGTATGACGACCCCCCTCTTCCTTTGTC
>JBBQPO010000269.1:0-8406 GCA_038217285.1 Chthonomonadales bacterium | reverse complement strand
CGGTGGCCAGGGTATCGACATCGGTATCGTCAACGTGCTGGAGAAGTAGCTCCGACCGCCCTGCCCCACCTCAGACAGTGGGGCGGGGCAGGGCGCGATCATGACGGACGAGAGCCGCATCGTGAGGCCGATCCTGCCGATCATAGAGGCTGAGGAGGGCGTCGTAGAGGCGTTCGGGCTGCTTGCTGCGTTCGGAGCCACACAGGGAGAGGGCGTTGAGGATCTCCCGTTCGGCGCTGCCGAGGTTCCCCTGCTTCACCAGCGCCTGTCCGAGTCGCTCTCGAACGTCGGGATCATAGGGGTCTTGCTCTACCACCGCGTTCCAGAGCGGGTCGGTCCGCATCTCTGCGGTCGCCTGCTTTTCGAACTGCGACAGGCCATCCGCCGCCACTTCATAGATGTCGGCCTCCGGATGTTCGTCGCCCAGATCCCACTCCCAGGTGCGCGTGCAGAGCGGCAGCAGACACTGCACCACCGCCCACCACTCCTGAACAGCACGCGCAAAGTCGCGGCGTTCGCGGTAGACGTCCGCCACCAGATAGCAGGGGTCACCGAACCAGGGAGCGGCCTCGCTGGCCCGGTGAAAGAAATCCAGCGCCCGTTCGTCGTCGTTTCGACTGCGCCGTGCACAGCCAAGATGGCACAGGCTCTGCGCATCCTGGGGGTCGAGTACGGCCAGGCGTTCGTAGAGTTCGCTGTCGTTACGCGGCAACGGCCCGGTTAGCAGCGCAGGCGGCAGGTTCATGCCGCGCACGATCTTCCGCGTCCCGTCATCACTCCCGACGCCCTCTCCGCCCGTCTCCTGCACTTCCGTTTCATAGCGCCCCACCAGCACGCATCGTCGCAAAAACGCCTCGAAATCGGAGGCGACGGGCTCCAGATACATCTCCTCCGTATCCCAGTAGAGGACAGGCCACGCCCCATCCAGATTGTGCGGCGTCCGATAGAAGCCGTACAGTCCGCCTTCGTCCACGGCTCGACCGAACGGCAGGAAGGAGGGCAGCATCCCGAATTCGCGGCCCTGCCCCTGCGCGATCGCCTCGATCGCGAAAAATTCACAGGGGGCCAGAAACGGCGTCGAGAACTGTGTATAGAGATGTGTGAAGGCAGTCGGCAGTCCGGTTCCCCAGAACTGCTCCACATCCTGCAGGCTGCCGCCCGCGCGAGGAGAGGGTCGCTTTTCGCTTCGGCTCATCACTGTTCCTCCCTGTGTTACCGGAATATTCTGTCGCTGCTTGCTGCGTTGAGAACGGTCAGGGCGCGGGTGCGACAGTCGGAAAGATGTCGGGATCGTGGGTACGCTTATCCAGTGGCTCTCCGGCGTGAACATCGGTGCCCGCAGGTATTTCGGGCTTTCCGGCTTCCATCCATGCGGAAAGCCAGAGCGATGCCAGATCCTGCGCGCCCTCTTCCAGACGCTGCGCAGCGATTCCCCTGGTTTTTGCGCCAAAGGCGATAAAGTAGGCGTCTCCATACGCGGAGTCTGTCTCCACGGCCTCTTTGTCGGCCGCGAGAACCGGCAGGGTCAGGCGTAGGCTCTCCCGTGCCCAGTCGAACGCCGCCGCCACCGGGTTGGCAATCAGGTGGGCGGAGCGAGGCTTGAGGTCGGTCAGCTTGATCTGCCGTTTCAGCAAGGCGGTTTCGAAGCGGGCATGGATGCCCTTCTGACCAGACAACTGCCCATCGTAGTTGGCCGCCGCATGGAACGGCACATGAATGTCCGCGACATAGTGGCCAAGCCAGGCGGAGGTCTCCACAATCGCCTTCGCATCGTGTTCCTTGAACGCCCTGACAAGCTTGCCGTAGTACTGCCCGATGCGCCAGGGCACAACGCCGTTCTTATCGATGGCGGTCTGACCATAGAGACCGCAGGCCGTCCAGTAGTCCATTGGGAAGTGCTGGGCGACGTCCGTTCCCCAGGTGTCAAGGTCGATGAAGTGGTGCGGGGCTTCCGGGGCGTACCCTTGCCGCCAGATATCGGGGTCTACGCCGTGCAGGGCGATCCAGGGACGGTTGGCGGCGTACAGGCCTTGCAGCCTGGTAGGCAGACAGTCCACGGCCAGGCTATTGATGTAGTGATGGCCGTCTTCTCCCCAGGCGTACGCGCGGGGCGCGGGAAGCAGAAGAAGCGTACACAGGCAGAGCAACGCCGCTACGGAACGTGTGGGAAGAGAAAACACAGGCGGTTCCTTCCTTACAGAGACAGGTCTACAGATAATGGACGGTCGCCGTTATCGCGGTGACCGCATACGCTCAGTATACCTGTCCCTGTAATGGAAAGACAATCAGGGGAGAGAGCAAGATGCCTGGAACGGCTTCGCAAACGGATGGTGGATTAAAAAATTTCGCTGGCTTTGATGATTTCCTGTGCGGTAGTCTTCATATTCTGGCAGCGGTCCCGGCTCATTTTCTGCATAGCGCGGAAGGAGTCGGCCTCGCTCAACTTGCGCTTCTCCATCAGAAGCCCTTTGGCCTTTTCGACCAGTTTGCGGGTCTCGAGAGTATCGCGCAGATCGCTGGTCTCCTGAAGCGCCTCTTGAAGTGCGTGGAAGCGGGCGATGCAGGTGCGAATATTGGGCAGCAACTGCTCACTGGTAATAGGTTTGACGAGATAACCGCAGGCACCCGCATCCAGAGCGGCATCTACGGAGGTGTCGTCGCTGTAGGCGGTCAGCATAATGATAGGAACCGTCATCATCTGCAGTATCTCGCGGGTAGCCTCGATCCCGTTGATGGGTCCGGGCATATTGATGTCCATAAGGATCAGGTCGGGCTGCAGCTCTTTCGCCAGTTCGATGGCCTGCTTGCCCTCGACAGCCTCCCCTACCACTTTGTAGCCCGCCTTCTGCAGCGCCTTGCGGATCTGCATCACGGTCACGCCGACGTCCTCACAAATCAACGCACGCTGGAGAGTTGTCGTCTCAGATGCCATGCTCCTGTCCTTTCCGCTTTTCCCTCATTGTTGGGGAATCTTTCCGCAACTCTATCCTTTATGTACGCAACAGGACAGGGGGCAGTTCCTAAATCGACGAATAGCTCGCTCCTGATGTTCCCAAAAAGAGATCCCCGCCGACCCAAAAGTCAGCGGGGATCTCCCGTAGGTTACGGCCTCTCTCACTGCGGGTGAGGCGGTGAGAGAAAGTCAATTTAGAAGTGGACGCCCAGGCTCGTCGTGAACGTCGAGAAGTTGGAGTGTCCGTTGGTGGGACCAACGTTCGGGCCGAAACCACCACCCTGATTATCGGCGGAACCGATCTGGTAGGCCATTTTCAGCACGGTGTTGCCGGTCAGGTTCAGCCCGGCGCCCATGGTGATGTACTGCTCCGTCGGGCGGGAACGAACGCCGCTCTGGGAGGTACCCGGACTCAGGTCGTACATAACGCCCTCGTACGCGCCGCTGAGCGTGACGACCTTATTCAGGTGGAACTTCACACCGGCCGTGGCGCGGTAGATGTTGTCGCTGATGGAGAAGCCGGTCACACCGCTGCCAGCAGCAGACGGCCGGTTACGTGCGCCTTCGATATAGTCCACTCCGGCGAAACCCGACAGGGCGTTCGTGAAGTTGTAGGCCAAGCGGGCGTACGGACCACGAATGTTGGTCGGATTGTACCAGTTGCCGATTTTGTTCCAGTAGCCCGGAGCCGCGAAGCGGGGATCGATGTACTGGTAGCCGGCCTGTGCGGTCAGGGGTCCGGTGTTGTAGCCGAGGTTCAACAGATAAGCGTTGTTGTCCTCGTTGTTCTGACCGTCGCCCCGATCGATACCGAGTTGGGTGACGCTCTTGGAACCTTCGGCGTTGATCGTCAGGCGTCCGATGGGGTTAACCTTCAGGTTAGCGCCGTAGACGATGACGTTGTCGAAGGGCGAGGGCGCGCCGAACTGGTCGAAACCGGAGCCCAGATTGCCTCGGGTGAAGTCGATCATCGTCAGGCCCAGTTCCGCGACTCTCGCGACCGGAATGCCGATGTGAATACCGGTGTTCTGTGCTGTCGGGATCTGCCCCTGATCGACCAGACCGACCGGTTTGCCGAAGGCGCCGAACGGACTGCCGTTGCCAACCGCGCCGGCAAGCGGCGTATTGAACAGGATTCCGGCATCGGTTGTCACGTTATTGGTCGTACCGGTCCAGATGGAGGTCGTCGCACTACCGAACTTGGAGCTCAGCTTGAAACCGTCCTGGACGTAGTTGCCATCTTGGTACCAGGGAAGGTCGAAGTAAGCATCGTAGTTGGGACGATAGAAGGTCAACGGGGTGACCTGGTTTCGGTATCGACCCACAATCAACTGCGTGTTGTTGCCGAATTGGCCGATCGGAATCGCCACGTTGGCTTCGTAGAGCGTTGTGGACTGCCTACCGCCAAAGTTAAAGCCACCGCCGAGGATGCCGCCGCCGCCGAAGCCGCCGCCCGCACCCGGAGCGTTCAGGTTATCACCGCGATAGGCCAGGTAGTTGCTGCTCACCAGGTCACCGTGGAACTTGACTCCGCTACCCACATTGCCGTCCGCAGTCAGGTGGAAGTCGTTGACGGTGGTGTCGCCTTGGCCGATATGATTGTTCGCCATCCGGAAGGCACCGCTGTAGTCTGCGAAGTCGTAGCGCGAGGTATCGTTGCGGTAGCCGAAGAAGAACTCGCCGTGTATCTTGACCATATGGTCGAGGTAGCTCTGGATCGCATCGACATGCTTGCTCAGAGCATCCAGGCGAGCTTTGATCTGATTGACGTCCATGCCGAGGGAAGCGAGTTCCTTCTGGAAGTCGTTCGTCAGTCGCATCAGCGTGGTGACCTCTTCCGGGGTCATTCCAGGAGGTCCAACGGGGCCTGCCGTGCCGGTTTCACCCGTCGCGCCGGTTGCGCCGGTTGCGCCGGTTGCGCCAACGGTTCCCGCGCCAGCGGTGGGAAGAGTGGCGAGAGCACGCTGCAGTGCAACGGCAAACTCGTAGCGGGTGAGGGTGCGCTGACCCTGGAAGTATCCGTTCGGGTAGCCTTTGATGATGCCTTTGGCCTGCAGGTCCGTGACAGCCTGGTAGGCCCAGTGGGTCGGCTTGACGTCTCCAAACGTGTCACCGGCATGCGCTGAGGCGGACCAGACCAGCGCGAGGGTGGAGAGGGATGCGCCCAGATAGGGCATAAACTTTCTCAACTGAATTTTCCTCCGTAATCGGTAGATGGGGTTGATGAATGGACGGTCCAGCCATTAGAAAGTGGCTGCTGCCGTCCGCAGGGTCGCGATAGCGTTGCGGCACCCTGTACGAACCATGCCCCGAAGTCCTCCGTTAACGGCGTCGAAACCTGGCGTGGGGAGAAGAGTTTCCTTGTATCCTGCTTCTCTTACTGCCCGCTTCGGCGCGGAACGTCGTCCCTCAAGAGACGGAATGGCACAGAATGTCAACTGCATCATCGCTATTTTGACGAGAGGTCACATATATTACAGCCTACAGACGAATGAACAGTTACCGGAGTTCCCGAACTTTCGCCCTCTTCCCTCGCGTCTACCAAACAATTTAGCATACTGCCGCACAGTTTGTCAACCTGTACTGCCCACTGTTGCAAGTTTTTTCTCGCCTGCCGCTTTGGAAGCGGACAGTTTTCGCTGCGGGAAGGCTGCTCTTCCCTCACACGGCGAGGCAGAGGGGAAGGAGACGCGGAAGGGACTGTCGGAGGAGGCGCGCCCTCCCCTTCTTCACTCTCTTGCGTGGCGCCCAGAGCAGACAGCGTGGCGCCTGCGTAGTAACGATGTAGAATGGCGCGGAAGTCGACCGACCGGGGCGAGGCCGCCAGAGCCATTGCGCCTACCTGACACAGCCCGCGCCCATGGCCCCAGCCGCGCCCGGCGAACACGAAGACGCCCTCCATCGTTCTATGGACCGTGAAGAGTGTGCTGCGCAGCGCCTCCGTGCCGAGCAGAGAGCGCAGCGTGGCAGCAGAGATGTCCCGTGTGGCAGCGCCTGGAGGCAGGCGATCCTCTTTCATCGGTTTCTCCTGCTTACGGCTCTCGGGCAGAAGCTCGAATTCGGGCAGAGGGTCGGTATCGGCCAGCGCGGCAGGGATCTCCGTCCCCTTGCTTTTGCCAGGGACCGTATGTGCTGGAACCCAGGTCAGACGCAGTTTACGTACGCGACCGGAGACATCGCTCTCCGTGACGGCGATACGGGCGAGAACCGTTCCGACGGGCGCGTTGCGCGCGAGAAGGCCGGTCAGCTTTTCCGCAGGGAAGGTGACGGTCCATGTCGGAGGCAGAGGTTTGTCGGTGGCGCCGTGCGCATCGGCGTCGAGAACAGAATGCGGACATTCGTCGGGCGTGTCACCGGGGGCCGTGACGCCGCCACAGTCCGCACAGAAGTAGGCGGTGATAGCGTGACCGCCAACGGTCAAAATCAGTCCGGCGGTCTCCCGAACAGCCCGGTCGCACTCCGGCCGCTCGGCCTCTACACCGCTGTAGACCTGGGAAGCGGTCGAGTCGCGCAGATCGAAGCCGTCGCTCGTCCAGCGCCCCAGGCTGCTGAGGGCGAAGGTTCGCGACGCGACCGCCTGCGCCTTCAACGCTTCCAGCGGCGCGCGGCTGCCCATCTCTGGCCCGATCACACCGCGCACATAGTCTTCCAGGCCGACTTCATTCACGACGCGCAGCCTTCCACCGCTCCCGCCGACCTCCAACTCACCCCGGTACCGATGCGCCGCGCCCCCCTGCGTCGTGATTGTCAGCACCGTCGCGCCTTCATCGCTCTGCAGCCGCCAGAACGCGCCGCTCAACGTCGTCCCGAGATCGCGCCCCCGCCCGTCACGCGCTGTCACGGCGCTGCCGATCCGCGTCAGCACGAACGGTCCGCCGCCTGCCGCGCGTTCTCGGCCTTCCCCGTCCAGGAGCCGCGCTCCCGGCTCGGCGCGCAGCGTCAGCTCGGACACCGCGGCGAACCGGCTCAATCCCACCCGCATCTTCGCTGCAAACTCCTGCGCCCCAGCGGTCTGCAGGCTCAAGACACAGTAGAGGCTGCACAGCAGGCGAGCGCCACCGAAACAGCATGCCCCGACGCCCGGCAATAGTGTCCGGAAAAATTTCACGGCGACCTCTCTCTCAGGTAAACCTCTCGTCTTACGCCGATTATAACACATTCGCACCCCACGCCGACAGGAAGTTTTCGGCACATACCGCCCCTTTGTGACGAAATGCCGTCGGCTTTCCGTACAAAGTGCAGGACGGAACAGGCGCATAATGTCTGTGCGTTGACACACCTCCATAACGGTAGGTATACTTGCCGTTGGCCTCGGCAGGTTGTTCAGCGGCATCCTCCTTGACAGGCATTCCGCTGCCTTCGCACCCTGTCCGGTTCGCACTCGTCTATTTTGCTATCATCACGGTTTCCGTCTGTGTGGGCGGAGGGAGGAACCTATATGGCTGCTGCGATCTCGATCCAGGGCCTCACCAAGAAGTACGTGGATGTCTGGCAGAAGCAGGAGGTCGTTGCCGTCAACAACCTCAACCTGGAGGTTCAGGAAGGCGAGATTTTCGGCTTTCTGGGCCGCAACGGCGCAGGCAAGACCACGACGATCAAGATGCTGCTCGGACTCGTGTTCCCGACAGCCGGTGATGCCACCCTGCTCGGCAAGCCGATGGGCGACAACGCGGTCAAAAACCAGCTCGCTTATCTGCCCGAAGAGACCTACTTCTACGACTCAATGACCGCCTGGGATCTGCTGGATTTCTATGGGCGGCTCTTTCGTATTCCGGAACCGGAGCGGAGCCGACGCGTACAGATCTGCCTGGAGAAAGTCCGCCTGCAGCCCGACGCCTGGCGGCGCAATATCCGGGGCTATTCCAAAGGAATGCGCCAGCGCACCGGCATCGCGCAGGCGCTAATCAACGACCCGAAGCTGCTCTTCCTCGATGAGCCGACCTCCGGCCTCGACCCTATCGCGCACGCCGAATTGCGCGAGATCGTCGCCAGTCTCAAAGACGAAGGCAAAACCGTCTTCCTCTCCTCTCACCAGTTGGCCGATGTGGAGCTCATCTGCTCCCGCGTCGCGATCATTCATCGCGGCAAGCTGCTTACCACCGGAACCATCAAAGAGTTGACCGCTGGCGAGCGTACCGAAGTCACCGTGCAGGGCAAAGCCCTGACGAACGGCCTGCTGAACCGACTTCAGGCGATCGTTCCCGACACCGAGCGCACCGGCAGCGATACCCTGTTGCTCCGCACCGAGGACGACGAACAGATCACGGCCATTATCGACCTCGTGCGCAGCGCCGAGGCCCGCGTCCTCTCCATCGTGCAGCACCGCCGCGATCTTGAAGATGTCTTTGTCGAGACCGTACTAAGTGAAGTGGCCTCGTCCGAAAGGGCGGCTGTTTAACCCCGTTCGCAAGAGCCGCCTTTCTGAATTTTTTGGTCGCACATATAAGGAGCCT
>JBBQPO010000268.1:0-8426 GCA_038217285.1 Chthonomonadales bacterium | reverse complement strand
CCCACAGGGTCTGGAAAAGCGCGTAGACGGCGTCCGGACCTTGATCGTAGAGAGCCTGAAATTCGTCGCGTGTCAACATAATCTTTCAGTACGTAGGAAAGTCTAGAAAGTTGCCCGACCAAACCACCTGTGTAGTAACCGTTCTCTTCGCTAAACACGATGACCATTCGACAGACCTGTTCCGGGCGGAGGACGCATGAACATGCGGCCGTTGTCATGAAATCTAGGGCTGAACGGTGTCTACGGCGGCGACTTTCCCCTCCGCCGTCAGGAAGAACTGGAGGCGTATTTTAGGTCACGGTCACGGCAACGCGTCTCCCCGGCAGCAGCGGACGCGGAGGGGTAATCTGGAGTTTGTCTCCCTCCTGAAGGAAGGCGGCTGTCTGTCCGGCGACTTCGCAGGCCGTCACCGTCAGATTGGCACCGCAGTCGAACCGAAGGGTTCGGAGCCCTGCCCGCAGCGGAGTCAGCGTATTGACCACGCTGCCTTGAAAGGCGTGCTTAAGGTGGAGTGGAGCAAAGCAGGATTCGGCTCTGTCCAACCCGAAATGGGATCTGTCCCGGAGACCCCTTGCTCATTCCTGTTTTCTGTAAGGATTTTGCCATGTCGCGGTTCTGCGTTCGCTTTGCGCTGTTCGCGCTCTGCTTTTGTCTTGCTCTCGGCTATAAACCTCGTCCCGGCGGCGGCGCGCCCGCACCTCCGGTCTGGACCTGGATCTGGGCCGCCGATTCGGCCCATCCCCCGGAGACAGTCTACTTTCGGCTCCCTTTCCGACTGACCCGGCCTGCGACGGCCGCGAAACTGCTCATCACCGCAGACGACAACTTTCACGCCTATCTGAACGAGGGCAAGAAGCCTGTCGCGCAGGGCAACGACTGGACGACCGTACAGGAGTTCGACCTCACGAAGCAGGTGCGCGTCGGGGAGAACCTGCTGGCGATCGAGTCCCAGAACACGGGCGGCGCGGGCGGGCTGCTGTTCAAGCTCGTCCTGACCCTGCCCGGTGGCAGGACGCAGACCCTCTTCTCCGACGCCAGAGTGCGTTTCAATCGGCATCCAGCGGTAGGATGGACGCTCTTCAACTACGACGACAAGAGTTGGCCCTTTGCGTCGGTCGTCGTGCCCCTCGGCGGCGGCGTCTGGGGGCCGTTGCACGGCGCGCTGGTCGCAGACCCCTCACGTCTCCTGCGCCTCTGGGATATTCGCGCCGGGGGAGAGGCGGGCGAAGACCCGTATACACGCCCAAGGGCGTCCGGCGAGCGGATGATCCTCTCCACCAGCGCCTCGAGTATCTCCGATATGCAGGTGCTCTCCTCACTGGGCTTCACGCTCTTCCAGACCGATTCCGACCACCTCTCCACCGAAGAGGTCACTTCTGGACAGTGGGACTGGCATACGCAGGACGCCGCGCGGCAGGCCGTGCAGAGTCTCGGCCTCGACTGGGCCTACTTCCCGCACTACGCCTTCCCGCCGCCCTGGTATCGCAAAACCGTGCCGTTCACGCCCATCGAATGTCTGGAGCATAAACTGCCCGTCGCCGCCTTTTCGCCCTGGGATCCGACCTGGCCCGGTTTCATTGCGCGGGGCTACGACGCGCTGGCCCGCCATTTCACGCCCAGACCCGGTCCCAAATCCGAGAAACGTGGCCTCTCCGCCGTCTACGTCGGCATTCATGGCGATTTCGGCGAGGCCGGGCTGCTCAACGGCGGGCGCGTCTCCCCGGCCATACCGGCGCAGCGCGACGACTGGATACGTCGTTTCGGCAACGACCACGATCATCTCGGCTGGTGGTGCAACGATCCGACCGCCCGCGCCGATTTCCGCGCCGCTATGCTGCAAAAGTACGCCTCTCTGGAGGCGCTCAACGCCGTCTGGAAGCGTGCCTTCAAGACGCCTGCCGAGGTCACCTTCCCGACGGCCCCACGCGCCGAGGCTCCGCGCGAGTGGCTCGACTTCGTCGACTGGTATCAGGCAGGCGTCGGTAGGGCGGTCGAGCTCAACCTCGACGCCGCCCGCACCCACTTTCCCAACAGCCTGCTGATGCTCCCCGCCGGATTCGCCGACGAAAACCCGCGCGGCGGCAACGACAACAGCCTGCTGCCCAAACTCGCCGCAAAGTACCATGCGGAGGTGCGCTCCACGCACGGCGGCCTCTATCCCTTCGCCGGGAACGCCGCCACTATGGTCGGGCGGCTCGGCAGCGCCAGCCGCTTCTACAACGCCCCCTTCTGGACCGAGGGACAGATCAATCTGACGCCTGAACAGGAGACAGAGCGTATCTTCGAGGCCGTCTCACAGGGCGCGAAGGGCTATTTCGACTGGGCCAACAACGCCGTCGCCAACCGCGACGTCTTCACCCGTTACAGCAAGTACATGAGGGTCGAAAAGCCCATCGTCGATGTGGCGATGTTCTACCCGGCGGAGGCGCAGAAACTGCACCCCGATCAGCCCTACGCGCCGCTCTTCGCGCAGGCGACGGCCTATGTGCGGGACTTCGCCAACTTCGACATCGTGGACGACCGTATGGTGACCGACGGATGCTTGAACAACTATCGGGTGCTGGTGCTCTGGGAGGGGATGCAGGCGGATCAGGCGACGCTGGATAAGATCAAAGAGTGGGTGCTGAATGGGGGAGTGCTGCTCTGCTACGACTTCGGCAAAGTCTCCAATTTCGACGGCGGAACCCCCTGGTACGACAAGGCCGACCTCCTCGGTTATATTCAGGAGCTGGCCCCGGCCCGCCTCACCGAGCGCTATATCGGCACGGTGCCCCCGCAGTACCGGATTCAGGTGGGAGATCCGGAGAACGCCAACTATCTGGCGGAAGGCGGCGAAGGCTGGTATCCCCCGCAGAAAGAAGACAGTCTGACCCGGCGCTGGACCAAAGAGAGGGCCAGCCTCAATCTGCCGGTCAACCCGGACCATCGCTATACCCTGATCGTGCGGGCCACACTGCCCCAGGAGGCGACCGGCCTCAAACACGCCGTCCTCATCAACGATACGCGGGTGGGAGAACTCGGCTCGGCGGGAGACGTCACCTACCGTTTTCTCGTCCCGTCGGACGCCTTCAACGGCAAGCCGCTCGCGGTGCTGAAGTTCCAGTCGGAGACGCTGCGCGCGAATATGCCTCTGCCCGGCAGTACGGAAGCGCACCCGGCGCTGGGCGTTCTGGTGCAGTCGATCCAGATGGTGGAGAGTGGAACCCAGGAGGCGGAAGCCACGCCTCCGACCGGAACCATGCGGCGTGAACTCAATATCGGCCTGCTGAATCAGAGCTGGGCACGTCAGGCGGGCAAAGGCCTGACGATCTACTTCCCCGCGACCCGCAAACTGCTCTACGGCTATTTCGAGGTGATCCGCCGGGTCGTCTACCACCTCAGCTCCATCGACCCGACCCACCGGGACGCGCTCCCTGTCGATGACACCGACGACGGTATCTACGCTACCCTCTTCCACGACAAGATTCTCTACTACAACTCCCGCAGCGAGAAGGTGGTCAAGACGGTCAAGATCGCGCCCCAGACGTTCGCCGCCTGGAAGGGCGACATTGTCACGCCCGCCGACAACACCTGGACGCTGACGCTCGAGCCGCACAGTATCGGGGCCATCCACTTCACGCCGCCCCCGCAGGAGCTGCTGTTCGAGTGCGAAGATTTCCGGGAACTCGGCGACCTGAAACCGAGCGCCGATCCCTCGTGCAGCCCCGGCACAGGCCCCACCTGCATCATCGTCCCCAAAGGCAAGTCCATCACGACCCGTCTCTCCATCGACGTGGCCGGGCCGTACACGCTCTTCGTCCGCGCGCTGCGCGCCGGCAAGCTCACGCCCGTAGACATCCTCATCGACGACAAACTCGTTCCGCCTGTCAACGCGAAAGCAGGCCAGACCCTCCTTGCGGGCCTTGTCGACCTGACCAAAGGGAAACATACTCTGACCCTGCGCCCTCAGCTTGGCCAGGACGCCCGCGCCGACTTCGTCGTCTTCACCAACGACCCCACCATCGGCGGCTACGACTTCTCCTCCCACACCGTCCCAATAGAGTAGCCTGAACTGGGGTTGGAAGGGCTTCCTTCTGACCCCAGTTCAGGCAGATTTGCGGGCGCGTTGGACTTCGACGGCGAGGAGGAGGGCGGCGCCGACGAGGAAACGGGCGACCTGGTCTTCCTGTCCATAGAGCCTGCCGCCGCTGACCAGGACATTGATGGTGAGGACGCCAAGCCCGGTTCCGAGCAGGGTGGCCTTACCGCCGGTTATGGTCGTGCCGCCCAGGACGACGGCGGTGATGGCGAGGAGTTCGAAGTAGAGTCCGGCGTTCGGCTCGGCGGCGGCGGCGCGGGCAGTGACGATGACGGCGGCTAGACCGGCCAGTAGGCCGCACAGCACATAGGCCATGATCTCGACCCGCTCGGTAGGCACTCCGGCCAGACGGGTCGCGGTCCGGTTACCGCCGAGCGCCAGCAGTTCGCGCCCGAATTTGGTTTTACGGAGGATCAGCCAGCCGGAGACCAGAGTCAGCAGGCCGATCCAGAACAGCACCGGCAGATTCAGAATGTTGGTGCGGTCAAAGATATCTGAGAGGGCGGGCGGCAGGTCAGAGATTCCGCCGCCGTTGTTGAAGAGCTGGACGGCGGCGCGCGCGGCGGCGAATGTCGCCAGGGTGACGATGATGGGCGGCAGCTTACCGCGCGCGATCAGCAGGCCGTTCAGCAGGCCGCAGGCCGCGCCTGTCGCTAAGGCGGCGAGGCAGGCCAGCAGCAGATTGCCGTGTGTGCGGGTCGCCACGAAAGCCAGCATCATCCCACTCAGGCCCACGACCGACCCGACGGAGACGTCGATGCCGCCGGTCGCGATCACGAGCGTCATCCCGGTCGCGATCACGGCGAGTTCCGCCGACTGTTTCATGAGCAGACGGATATTGCCGGCGGTGTGAAACTCCGGCCGCTGCGAGGCGAAGAAGAGAATCGTCGCCAACAGCACGATGCCGACGCCGAACTCGACGGGCAGCACGCGGCGCGGTCTGTCCGCCGGAGCGGTGATACGCTCTTGGACGCTCATGCCTGTACCCTCGCCGTTCGGTTCTGTCGGACTTTGCGCCAGCGCTCCAGTACGGCGGCCGCCAGCACGACTCCGCCCGTGAAGAGGCCATGCTGTTCGGGCGGGCGCCCGGTCAGGATCAAGGCGTCCTGCACCAGCTCAATCAGGAGCGCGCCGAGGACCGCGCCCGGCAGCGTCCCCTCCCCGCCTGTTATCGCCACGCCCCCCACTACGCAAGCCGCGATCACGCTCAACTCGTACCCGGTCGCGACATTCGACTGTGTGTTGTTGTTGTAAGCCATCGCGATCAGTCCGGCCAGACCGGCGCAGAGCCCGGAGAGCAGATAGGCGACCCGCTTGACCCGATCCGTGGGAACGCCGGAGAGCAGCGCCGCCTGCTCGTTGCCGCCCATCGCCGTCAGCCAGCGCCCGAACGGTGTCAGGACGGTCAACAGGGTCAGGACCAGTCCGACGCCCAGCAGAATCAGCAGGGGGTTCCAGTCTCTGGCGAGCAGGTTGAAGGCGTCGGGAAAGGGGCCGTAGTTGTGGGCATGGGTGGCGATGCTGGTGCCATAGCGGAAGAGCAGCAGGGTTGCCAGCGTCGTCAGAATGGGCGGCAGACGGCGATAGGTGATGAACGCGCCGTTCACCATTCCCGCCGTGCCCGCCGCCAGCAGGCCCACCAGCGCCGCCACGGGCCAGGGCCAGCCTGCGGCCATACCCCCTGCCGCCACACAACTGGAGAGCGCCAGAATAGAGGCGATGGAGAGGTCCAGCCCGCCGCTCAGGATGACGATCCCCTCCCCACAGGCCATGATGCCGATGATGGCGGCATCTTTGCCGAGGGTGGTCAGATTATACGAGGTGCGGAACGCCGGGACTTTCACGGCCAGCACCGCACAGGCGATGACAAGCAGTGCCAGTGTCGGCAGTTCGCGGGGCGGTTTAAAACGTCGTGTCATGGTCTCCTTCGCAAGCGATGGAATGAATTCCTTCGCTTGGGGCCTTCGGCCGAAGGCCCGCCTGCGCGGGCACAAAGACGTTGCTTTCTGCAAGCAGGATGGCTCTGGTTCTAATGTCGCCTCGTCCGAAGGACGATCCGGCGGAGCCGCGTAGCGAGGGGTGATAACCCCTTGGCCATTAGGCTACCGGCGTCCAGTGCCCATCCTGTTCGGAGGAGCGCTGGCACGCGGCGATCACACGCTGGGTGGCGAGACCGTCCGCGAAGGTGGGCGAATGCGGGTGCATCGGCCGGCCTTCGGTGCTATTGGCGACGTTGGTGACGAAGTCATGTAGGCTCTGGATATGGAAGTTGAGCCAGCCGACGGTGTTTTTGGTCGCGCCCAGGCTGTAGGGTTTCGGGTAGCGGGTCACGGCCTCGATCCGCGTGTAGCCGCGATCCCCTCCGAGCGCGGCTTCCGGCACGGTGGCGTCGTAGGCGTCCAGCCAGTTCGCGTCCATGAGGTTGAAGCGCAGGCCGCCCTTCGAGCCATGCAACTCGATACGCAACTCATCCTGCACGCCGGTGGCGAGGCGCGAGGCTTCCAGGGTTCCGACGGCTCCCCCGACGAGACGGCACTGCACCAGCGCGAGATCGTCCACATCGACCGTGCGCAGGCGCCCGGTCGCGGCCTCCGTGCGCTCCGGAATGATCGTCTGCAGAGTCGCGCTGACGGCGGCGAACTCGCCCGCCCGCCCGACGTTCGTTCCCGGCCCGAGAAGGAACCGGGTCAGGTCGATCACATGCGCGCCGAGGTCGGCGATGGCGCCTCCGCCGCTGCGCGCCATCTCCAGCCGCCAGGAGAAGGGACGCTTCGGATCAATATAGCCCGCGTGCAGATAGGCGACCCGAAACGAGAACAGATCCCCGAGATAGCCTGCCTCGACCATCTGCCGCGCCCGCATGAGGGCCGGCACGAAACGGTAGTTGAACGTCATGCCATAGGTTTTGCTGCATTGTGTGGCAAGGGCCGCTATCTCTTCGGCTTCTTCTAAAGTACGCGCCAACGGCTTGTCGCAGTAGATGTGCTTTCCTGCGCGGAGAGCCTCCATCAGGAGCGGGTAGTGGGCATCGTTGGGCGTACAACAGTGGATGATATGAATATCGTCACGGGCCAATAGATCGCGATAGTCCGTGGTCGCAATCTCAAAACCTTCCTGGGATTGCGCTTTGCGTCCAGACTCCGGCGTCGCCGTACAGACCCCGACAAGTCGGGTGCGCGCCGGAAGAGGATCATAAAAGAAGGGGAGTGCTCGGTGGGCGAACGTATGCACCTTCCCGATAAATCCGTAACCGACGATGCCGACGCCGAACTCTGGTACAGTCTGCTGCATACTTCCGTAACCCTCCGACCACCAAGCCGATAATAGGCCGCTCATCAGAGCGGCCAATAGAGAAATTGGGTGAGCGCCTGTTCGTGCCGATCCAGCATCGCCTGGCGGCGAACAAGGTGGACTCCGTTAGAAAAAGAGAGGGAGCCAGACTTGCACTGACGACAACCGGTTTCTTTGCCGGCGCTCTGCTGCTGAGCTATCCCTCCCACGAAAGTTATAGTTTCAATCTCCGTGAGGGGCCGATGCCGCTTCCGACTGCACATTTCGTCTGAATATGACCGATTTCCTGCTAACGGTGCTGCAAGTTGATCAGTTTGCGAGCGAGTTGGCCCTCGTCATGGGGATCGAGGGCGATCACCTTGTCCCATTCGACCTTCGCCTCCGCCTTTTTGCCACTGTCCCGATAGGCCTCGCCCAGCATAAGATGGGTATGGACCCGGTTGGGCTCCAGCGCCAGCGCCTGCCGATAGGCGTCGATGGCCTGTTTCAGGCGATGACTCACGGCATAGGCTTCTCCCAGCATGTGCCAGGCCTCCACAGCTCGGGGCGCGCGCTGCACGGCCTGCGTCAGCGCCTGAATGGCCTCGTCGTTGCGTTTCAGGGCCAGGAGGGTCCTACCCAGTTCTACGGCGGCGACCGTGTCGGCGGGATGCTCCTTTAGCGCGTCCCGATAGGCCGCCGCCGCGTCCTCGTACTTGCCATCGCGGAAAGACTGTTTGCCCCGGTCCAGAGGCGCGCCCATCTTCCACGGCTGCAGGAACAACACAAGGCCAGCCCCGATGGCAACGCACAGCATAATCGCGAGCAGCCAGACATTTTTTTTCATCATCGCCCTCCGTAGCGCCGATTGCCGGGCCTCCGCGCCTCTTGATTAATTTTGAATATGGGAGAGGATTCAAGCAGGGATTGGCATCGCGTCTGTTCAACACTCCGATACGAAACTCCTGCACTTTGCGCGACGTTCCCAGGATGCCCTTGCCGGTCCCCGGTGCGTCAGGTTTGCTTTACCAACATAATCCACCATCTTTTGAGGGAGAGGTCTCATGCGAATGGAGCC
>JBBQPO010000267.1:0-8438 GCA_038217285.1 Chthonomonadales bacterium | reverse complement strand
GGTTGGAAAAGCAGGGGCTCAAGCCTTCGCCGGAAGCCGACCGGATTACCCTGGTGCGCCGGGTCTACCTCGACCTTGTCGGACTGCCGCCGACGCCGGAAGAGGCCGATGCGTTCCTTAACGACAAAGCCCCGAACGCCTACGAACGACTCGTGGATCGCCTACTGGCCTCCCCTCATTACGGCGAACGTTGGGCGCGGCGCTGGCTCGATCTGGCCCGTTACGCTGACACAAACGGCTACGAAAAGGACCGTTTCCGCTCCGTATGGCCCTATCGTGACTGGGTCATCGATGCGTTCAACCGCGATATGCCGTTCGATCAGTTTACGATCAAGCAGATCGCGGGAGATCTGCTGCCCAACGCCGGCGTTGAGGAGCGGGTCGCGACCGGCTTCCACCGCAATACGATGCTGAACGAAGAGGGCGGCATCGATCCGCTGGAGTATCGCTACTACGCCACTGTGGACCGGGTGGCGACGACCGGGACCGCCTGGCTCGGCCTCACGGTCGGCTGCGCCCAGTGCCACACCCACAAGTTCGACCCGATCACCCAGCGCGAATACTATCGGATGATGGCCTTCCTCGACAATGCGGACGAGCTGACCATCGATGTGCCGCGCGCCGACCTCACCACGAAACGCAAAGAGATCGAAGCGCAGATCGCCGACAGGACCGCGCATCTGGCCGACCATTTTCCGCTGCCGGGAACCCTGCGCTGGAATGCCGCACCGCCGCCCACCGTGCAGACTGCTTCCGGCGCGCAGGCGACGCGACTGCCCGACAACTCCGTGCGGCTCTCCGGCCTCGATCCCGACACCGATGTCTACACGGTCACGCTCGACAGCGAGATGTCGGAAGTCGGGGCCGTTCGCCTCGAAACCCTGACCGATCCTTCCCTCGGCAACGGCGGACCCGGCCGCACACCGCACGGCAACTTCGTCCTCACGGAGTTCACTGCTATGGTCGCCCCGCGTAATAGCTCCGACAAGGCGATTCCTGTCAAGTTTGTGCGCGCCGAGGCCGATTTCGCGCAGGATCGGTTCCCCGCGCAGAACGCCATCGACGGCAACTCGAAAACCGGCTGGGCGATCTCCGGAACAGGGCACTGGAACGTCCCACGCACCGCCCTCTTCTTTCCCGAGAAGCCGATTCGTCTCCCCGGCGGCGGTCACTGGACCTTCCGACTGGAACAGGCGTATGGTGGGCATCATACCCTCGGCCGCTTCCGGCTGAGTCTGGGGCAGATCTTCACCTCCGACTCACGCCCGGTCGAAGTGCAGCGTCAGGAGGAGTTGGAGCGCAAATACGGCCTCTGGCTGCACGAGGCGGAGAGCCGCGCCGTCCGCTGGAGTGTGCTTCGCCCGACGCAGGCCACCAGCAACCTACCGCGCCTGACGGTACAGGACGACAGTTCGATCTTCGTCAGCGGCGACATGACCAAGCACGACGTCTATACGCTGCAACTGCCTACCGACGGCAGGCCGATCACCGCGCTTCGCCTGGAGGCGCTGCCCGACGACCGCCTACCCGGTCAGGGGCCGGGCCGCGTTTTCTACGAGGGCGGCCCCGGCGACTTCTTCCTCAGTGAGATCGCAGTTAAGGCAGATGGCAAGCCCATAAAGTGGGCCAGCGCCACGCAGAGCGGCATCGGCTCCGCCGCCGGAGCCATCGACGGCAACCCCCAGACCGGCTGGAGCATCACCGGTCGTCAGGGGCAGCCTTCCGCCGCCGTTTTCCGCCTGGCAGAACCGCTAAAGACAGACTCGTTTACCGTGCAACTCGACTTCGAACAGTACTATGCCGCCGCGTTGGGCCGTTTCCGTCTCTCCGTCACCTCCGACTCCCGGCCCGCCGAGGCCGATCTGCCCCCGGACATCGAAGAGATCCTGCTCATTCCGTCCGCGCAGCGCACCGACTCCCAGCAGGCGCGGCTGCGGCAGCACTATCTCTCCGTCGCACCGGAACTGGAGCCCGAGCGGGCGGCCATCGCCCAACTGCGCCGGCAGGAGCCGGCCTATCCGACCGCCCTCGCCTTTGCCGAGCGCCCGCCCGACAATCCGCGCCTGACTTATGTGCACCATCGGGGCGAGTTCCTGCAGCGCGAAGAGCAGGTCACGCCCGGCGTCCCGGCCATTCTGCCTGGCCTGCCGCCGACCTCGGGGGGACGCGCCAGTAGGCTCACCTTCGCCCGCTGGCTGGTTTCGCCGCAGAACCCGCTGACCGCCCGTGTCGCCGTCAATCGGCAGTGGGCCGCGCTGTTCGGAGCTGGCCTCGTCCGCACCGTGCAGGACTTCGGCTACCAGGGCGAGCCTCCCTCCCACCCCGAACTCCTGGACTGGCTGGCTGTCGCCTTCTCCTCCCCTGCCCTCGATCAAAAATCGAAAGTCGGAAAGGGTCTGTCCTGGTCTCTCAAGAGGCTGCATCGCCTTATCGTGACCAGTGCGACCTACCGTCAGTCCTCGCGCATCACGCCGGAGCTGCTGGCGAAAGACCCTGAAAACCGACTGCTGGCGCGAGGGCCACGGATTCGACTGGAGGCGGAACTGCTGCGCGATGCCACGTTGACCGCCAGCGGGCTGCTCAGCCGCAAGATCGGGGGACCGAGCGTCTTCCCGCCGCAGCCGCCGGGCGTGACTTCGGAAGGCACCTATGGCCCGCTGGAGTGGCGCGTCAGCGAGGGCGAAGACCGCTATCGGCGCGGACTCTATACCTTCAGCAAGCGCACGGCGCCTTATGCCATGTTCACAACGTTCGACGCTCCGACCGGTGAAGTCTGCGTGGCGCGGCGCGAGGTGTCCGACACGCCCTTGCAGGCCCTGACCATGCTCAACGATCAGGTATTCGTCGAAGCGGCGCAATCGCTCGGGCGCATGATGTCCGCCCGGCCCGGCCCGACAGCCGAGCGTATCGCCTATCTCTTCCGGCGCTGCGTCACTCGCCCGCCCAGCCAGGAAGAGACGAACCTGCTGCTACAGTATTTCACAATGCAAAAAGACCGCTTCGAGAAGAAGGAACTGGACGCCGCCACCGTGGCGGGTAAAGGCGATGGCGACCCGAACGTGCGGGCGGCCTGGACGGTTCTGGCCCGCTCCCTGCTCAACCTCGACGAAGCGATCACCAAACGCTGAGAGAGTCGTCCCGGTTATATCGATTCCTGACAGGCAAACAACTATGAATGAAGTAGACCTCTCTAAACTCCATGTCGCCCGCCGCCACTTCTTTCAGGAGTGCGGGGTTGGGATCGGCAAGATCGCCCTGGCGTCGCTGCTAACAGACGCCTTCGCAGCGCAGGCCGCGCGCGGGGAGAGCGGGGCGGGCGCCAATCCGCTCGCCCCCCGGAAGCCGCATTTCGCGCCGAAAGCGAAGCGCGTCATTCACCTCTTTATGGCGGGTGCGCCGAGTCAACTTGACCTGTTCGACTACAAGCCGGAGCTGACGAAGCTGGAAGGCAAGCCGATTCCGCCTTCGGTTACCAAGGGGCAGCGCTACGCGTTCATTCGCGCCGACGCCGCCGTGCTCGGGCCGCGTTTCGCCTTCGCCAGGCATGGGCAGAGCGGCGCGGAACTCTCGGAGATGCTACCGCATCTGGCGGAGATCGTGGACGACATCTGCATCATCAAGTCGATGAAGACCGATCAGTTCAACCATGCGCCCGCGCAGATCCTGTTCAATACCGGCTTCGCACAGCCCGGACGGCCGAGCATGGGCTCCTGGGTCACCTATGGGCTGGGCGCGGAGACCAACGACCTCCCGGCGTTCGTGGTCATGTCGACGGGAGCGGGCATCAGCGGCGGCGCGGCCAACTGGTCGGGCGGCTTCCTGCCGACGATCTACTCCGGCGTGCGCCTGCGCAATCAGGGCGACCCCATTCTGGACGTGAACCGCCCGGCGGGCATCGACGCGAGGCTGCAGCGCGACACCATCGATCTTGTGGGCCAGTTCAATCGACGGGAGATGGCGCGGGAGGGCGATCCCGAAATCGCGGCGCGAATCGCCGCCTACGAGATGTCGTATCGGCTCCAGACCTCCGCGCCGGAGCTGATGGACCTGAAGTCGGAATCGAAGGCGACCCTGGAGATGTACGGGGCGGACCCGGACAAGCCCTCCTTCGCCCGCGCCTGCCTGCTGGCGCGGCGGCTGATCGAGCGGGGCGTTCGGTTCGTGAACATCTATCATGAGGGCTGGGACGCCCATTCCGACGTCGTCGGCAACCTGAAGAGCAACTGCGGCGCGACCGACCGGGCCTCGGCGGCGCTGGTCAAGGATCTGAAACAGCGCGGGCTGCTCGACGACACGCTGGTCGTCTGGGGCGGAGAGTTCGGCCGCACCCCGATGGGCGAGACCAACGCGGGCCTGGGCCGCAGTCAGGGCCGGGATCACCACCCGCAGGCGTTCACCATGTGGATGGCGGGCGGCGGCATGAAGCGCGGCCTCGTCTACGGCGGCACCGATGACCTCGGCTTCAATGTCGTCGAGAACCCCGTTCCCATCCACGATCTGCAGGCGACCATTCTGCATCTGCTGGGCCTCGACCACGAGCGCCTCACCTACCGCTACGCGGGCCGCGACTTCCGCCTCACCGATGTCGAAGGGCATGTCATCAAAGATCTGCTGGCGTAGCGTAGAAGGTCGTCCATGCCCGAACCGCCTCCAACAACCGAGACCGTCCCGATGCCTGCTTCGGCAAACTACCGGTGGGCGGTCGTCGGAATGCTCTGGTTCCTCTGCTTTTTCAACTATGCGGATCGGTTGGCGATCTTCTCCGTCTTTCCGGTTCTGGAGAAGCAGTACCATTTCAACAAAGCAGAGTTGGGGCTGATCGGGGCGGTGTTCGCGTGGGTCTATGCGCTGGCCGCTCCGCTGGCCGGGGCGACGGGCGACCGGTATGCGCGCAAGTGGGTGATTCTGGGCGGGCTCTACATCTGGAGCCTCGTCACCGGTCTGACGGCGCTCTGTTCGCAGGTCTGGCAGTTCGTACTGGTGCGGGGAGCGGAGGGTTTGGGAGAGACGTTCTACATGCCTGCCTCGATGGCGCTCATCAGCGACTACCACGCCTCGGCAACACGATCCCGCGCGATAGGGCTGCATCAGACGAGCATCTATGCGGGCACGATCTTCGGCGGGGCGCTGGCAGGCTGGATGGGGATGCGCTACGGCTGGCAGTCGCCCTTCTGGGCGCTCGGAATCGCCGGTATCGTGCTGGGTTTCGTGGTGCAGTTTTTCATTCGAGAGCCGCGTCGGAACGAGGCGGAGCTGCAGGCGCGCGGCACCGCGAGCATTCCGCAAGAGCAGCCGCCTGTGCCGATGGGCGCGTTCCTGCGAGAGTTCGTCAAAACGCCGACAGCGGTGCTGCTGATCGTGGCATTCTTCGGCGCGAACATGGTCGGGCTGGTCTTCCTGACCTGGATGCCGACCTTCTTGAAGGAGAAGTTCGGGCTGAACCTCGCACTGGCGGGTTTGGGAGCGACGGTCTTCATTCAGGTCGCCAGTATGATCGGCTGTGTGGTGGGCGGCGTGGTGGCGGATCGCTGGAGCCTTCGACGCGCCGAAGGGCGCATCCTGGTGCAGGGCATCGCCGTCGCCTTCGGAGCGCCCTTCGTCTTCCTCTGCGGCTACACGCGCAACCCGTGGCTGCTCGTGCTCGCGATGACGCTCTTCGGCTTCAGCAAAGGCATGTACGACTCCAACCTCACCGCCGCCTTCTACGACGTCATCACCCCCTCACGCCGCAGCACCGCGACAGGGCTGATGAACCTGATTGGATGGATTGGAGGCGGTCTCGGCCCCCTCGCCGTAGGTGTCGCCGTCTACCACCATACGACCATGAGCGCCGCGATCTCTTCCGCAGCCGTAGTCTATTTCGCTGTGGCTTGCATTCTTTTCTACACCGCCCAATGCACTGCTCGCCGCGACATTCGTCTCCGCCTCTCCCTTCGCGCCTCGGACTAATCGAAATCAGGGCACTATTTATCTTTTAGAAGCAATCGACCTTGTCGCCGAAGCTCCCTGGCTACAAATGGCGACTCGGCCGTAAGTATTTTCAGAGTCACATCACGTGCCCAGTAATCTTCTGCACGCTCTGCACGTTCACGACAAAATTCATTGAGGCCCAGTCGCTCGATGGTTTGTTCAACCGAGAGGCGGATAGGATCCTCCAAATCGGGATTCGGCACCACTTGAAACCCCACAAGCTCCAGGTGGAACCAGCCATCTTGAATGTCGAAGGGATCGAGCACATCCTCGTAATTACTCTTACGGGCGTTGAGACGCGTACATGCCAGCCGGTAGTTGCTCCACTCATAGACCTTATCCCAGGCCTTTGACTTCGGGACCATGTGGTCCACGGAACGCCCTCCGGTGACAGTATGGATTTTGAAACAAGAGTAGGCGCAGATTCGGGAGTAAGCCTTCATCAAGTCGTCGAGCGCCCTCGTCCAGTAAGAAGGAAACTTATCAAAAGGAATATTTTCTCGCTTCTCTGCGATCTTCGTGTGACGCTTTCCACTTGAGCGCACAGGTGTTTCACCGACCATCTCTGCTATCGCACACAGACCCGGAGTTCGCACACTTGCTGCAAACGTGTCAGGCTCCTCTGCTGGAACGATCCGGATCATTCCGGCACCTCTGCGCTGCTTCGAAAGGTAGACCAGCGTGACCAGAATCGATCTATCTCGCTCAACGAATTCTGCAACAGTGCATCGACTCGTTCGATATCTGCCTTCTTGAGCGCCTTTGTTTTTGTCAGAGCCATTGCCTGTGCGATGGCCTCTTCTGCTTCCACGGAGCGGGCTTCCTTCAAGTCGAACGCTTCGCTGGTAAGCCAATTCGAGACGTCCCCGCGCCGAATGAAAGGTCGTTTTTCCAGGGCTACTTTTCTCGCATCCCCTACGAGATCGAGGTCAAACCAAGCGTCTTTTTCGGGATCGAAGAGCGTTTCCACAGAGGCCAGTACGAGTGGTGAGTGTGTTGCCGTGATCAGTTGCACCTTGGTGGAATGTTGCCCTGTGATGGCGCTCATCACGTCGAGCATTGCAGGTACGATGCGTCGTTGCCATTGGGGATGGAGGTGCGCCTCCACTTCATCAATTAGGAAGATTATCTCTTTGGTTGGGGGCTCCCCTCGAAGCTGGCTGGCAGCCAGATGTTCTTGCCAGGTCCACACCAGTAAGTATGCCAGAGCGATAATGCGCCGCATCCCTGCCGATGCATAGATGACAGCGACCTCCTGACCGTAGGGCATTTTGAGTGTGGGATAGCGTTTTGGGTCATCGAGAGTGACTTTGCGGAGTTCACCTGCCGTGAGCAGTTCAGAAGGTGAGGGAGAGAGCGCTTGAAGTACTCGCTCAAGCTGGTTATACGGCTCATTGCCCTCGCGCTGCCATGAGGCCCAGTCCCGAATAAGACCCTCGCACAGCCGATTTCCCTCCCAGACCTCCTGGGGCGTAAACAGGTAAGCAGCGGGGCGATCCGGATCGTCTTTTTTCCAGTAGTTGCGTGCAGGATCCCAAACGGAGAAGCCGCCGTCCACCTGGGCATAGATAACAAGCCCCGGAATGGCCGGTCGGCTCTGCTTTAAAACCCATCGCTCCGTCGCTCGATCAAAACGACTTGTGTGTTCATGTGGCTCCGATTTGGCACGGTAGCGATACGAGATTTCAGCAACTGCGGGTGGTGCGTGGGGCAAAATCATCGCTCGTACCCAAGTTCGTGTGAGCGCCCACCAGGCAACATCCAGAAGGAAACTCTTGCCGAGTCCGTTGTCGCCGGTAATCAGGTTCAGCCTTGGAGCCAATGGCATCTCCATAGCAGGCGCTGGGCCAACATTCTTCAGGCGTAGATACTCAAGCAAGGGCTTTCCTTTCATGCACCGGATGATCTGGCATCGGCAGTCCTGGCGGAAATGTCTGCATCAAATCGTCGAAGGGTTTCGTCTCCGTAAGAGACATACAATGACCCCACGCGATGCTAAACTGCCTGATCTCTGCCGACTGATACAGGCAAGCAGAGATCACTCCGATAGTTTTGACCAGAGCGGGAGGATCGCAACTGTTTTGCGCCACTCTGTATATGCTGTTCGCCGGACCAGAATGCTTTCCCTTGTTGCGTGTGTCGGGCGAAATCTCAAGGCAATACTCTCTCCTGCTGTGAATTATGCTTCAGGAGTGAGAGCCTGATGGAGGATGGCTTCGAGAAGGCGGTTGCTTTCGGACCGCGTGGTGGCAAGTTGCGCTTCAAGCTGGTCGCATAGCGCCATCAGTTCCTCGGCTTTGGCGACAATACGATTCTGCTCGGCAATATATAGTGGTCGGGTTTGTCAAGACACGGATCAGACCATTTTTAAGTTAGATCCGTCTCCTTTCTGTGGGAACTTGTTCCCTCGGTCGATTGAGGTGGGATAACCTCGGGGAATCGTCACGTGACGCTTCCGACAGCGAGCG
>JBBQPO010000266.1:0-8534 GCA_038217285.1 Chthonomonadales bacterium | reverse complement strand
CCGGACGAGGCCTACTACTGGGACTGGTCCCGGCATCTCGCTCTGGGCTACTACGATCAGGGACCGTTCATCGCCTATCTGATTCGGGCGACAACCGCTCTGTTCGGAACCAACGAATTCGGCGTTCGCCTCGGGGTGCTGTTCTGCTCTCTCGGGACGTTGGTGTGCGCTTACCTGCTGGCCCGTCGGCTCTTCTCCCCACTGGCGGGCTTTCTGACCGTCGTACTGCTCGGCCTGACGCCGCTCCTCGAAGTTGGCAGCCTGATCGCCACCTATGATCCGCCTCTGGTCTTCTTCTGGGCTTTGGCCGCCCTCTTTCTCGAACGTGCTCTGTTCGCAGCCACCGGGCGGGAACAGAATCTGGGGTGGGTGGGAACGGGCCTGGCGACCGGCCTCGGCTTCCTGAGCAAGCACACGATGCTGCTGATAATGCCCTGTCTGGTGCTGTTTCTGCTGCTGTCGCCTCGCCATCGCCGCTGGCTCCTCCGCCCACAGCCCTATCTGGCCCTGCTGCTTACGCTGCTCTGCTATACCGGCGTCTTCTGGTGGAACGCCCATCACCACTGGTGGACGTTTGGGCATCTGCTTTTCCTGACGCACAAGTCGTCCGACGCTCCGCTGCGCCGCCTCGGAGACTATCTCGGTTCTCAGGCGCTCTTGCTCGGCCCCGGCCTCTTCTTCGCGACCCTGGCGGTCAGCATCGCGCCGTTCCTCACGGCCTTGAAGACGCTTCGCGCACCCGAGGCCTCCCGGTCCCCCGACGAGGCGCAGTCCCGTGCTCTCTTCCTCACCTGTCTGGGTCTGCCGGTCTTCGCCTTCTTCATCCTGATGGCGTTCAAGGCGAAGATCCAGGGCAACTGGGCCGTCTGCGCCTGGGTGACGCCAACCATTTTGTTTGCAGGCTGGGCCGCGCAGGCCCTGCAGCGTTCGCCCCAGGATCGCAAAAAGCAGATTTCGCTCGTGGGTGTCATCGGCCTTCTCAGCCTGCTTCCGACGTTGCTGCTCCTCTCCCCACCACTGCGCCTTGCGGTCGGCCTACGGCTCAAACCCGATGCCGATACCTCCAACACCGCCTACGGCTGGCGTGAAGTCGCTGCGCGCGTACAGCAGGTTCGGGAGGCTATGGCGCGGGAGGGGCGGCGTCGGGTCTTTATCGCAGGGAACGGTTACCAGTATCCGGCTCTCCTGGCGTTCTATCTGCCCGATCATCCCGAAACGCAGGATATGTTCATCCACAATCGCCTGACGATGTACGCCGCGAATGTCGAGAACCTGGAGGGGAAACTCGGCCAGGATGCGATCTACGTCAACGACAATCAAATGGAAGACGCCGACTTACGCTATGAGTTCACGCGTGTGGAGTGGGAGGCGCCGCTGGTGATCTACCGCCGCCCCTACTCCGTCGAGCCGATCCGCACCGTCCACATCGCCCGCTGCTACGGTTATCGGCACTACATGGGCCTCTCTCTGCACGAAGGCGGGTAGAGAGAGGCCCCGTCCCGAAAAGGGGACGGGGCCAGGAGTTTGGAGGCAAAGCCTGGATCAGGGGATGGTGACTTCGATCTTTTCCAGGGATTTGCCGCCGGCGGCGTTGAATGCCTCGACATCGATGGTGTGCTTGCCAGACGTGAGCGGCGTGGTTTCGACGGTGAAGGCTTCTCTCCTAGCGTCGAACAGACCATCCGCTGGGGCGACCGCGAACCAGTCGCCGCCGTCCACGCGGTACTGTCCAGCCGTCACGTTAACTTGAACCTGGGTGAGGACGCCCCGCAGAAGTACGCGCTTCTCCGGCGAGATCGTGGGCTTCCCAGCGAACATGATCTTGGGGACGGCGTTGACGATGAGCACCGGCTCGGAGATGGCCTGGGTCGTGAGGGCGTCGCGAGGATTGCTGACCCGATCCGAGGCGACCACCTTGAACCAGTAGGTTCCGTCGGGGAGCAGGGTGGTGTCCACCGCTTTGGAGCTGTCGCGTTGCGAGAGAGTCGAGGCGGGAGCGATGGGCTTCCGTTCCTGGCTGAGGCGATACTCTTCCACGATGGAAGCCTTCATGGCCGCTGGCAGGTTCATCGCCTCTACCTTTTTCTTATACTCTTCCAGCATCTTCACAGGGGTGTCGGTCGCGAGTGCCAGCACGATACTGGCCGTGTCCGGAGTGGCGGCGGCGGTCGTCGTGGTCGTCGGAGGCGCTATCACCGGTTTGGCGGGCGCCGGGAGCGGATTCCAGGTGGCTCCAGCGTCTTTCGAGTAGGTGACCTCGTAGGTGAGCATGTCGTTGTCGGGATCGGTTCCGTTCCAGCGCAGGGTCTGGGCTTTCGACCAGCGTTCGCCGCCTGTCGGGTTCGCGAACGCCACTTTCGGAGCCTGGTTACGCGGGAGATAGCCGAGCGAAACTTCGCGCACCGCTGGGCTCAGCCCATTCCTGCCCTCATGCAGGGTCAGACGATACTGGACGAAGCGGCCTGCCGGGCTGGTGATCGCACCCTCACGGGTACCGCTGACGCTGTGCACCGCCGACCAGTCGGTCCAGGTGGTGTCCGGCTCCGCGACACTGCCGGTGCGCGTCTCCGCCGTCACAGAGGCTGCGTCGGGCAGCGAGCCCTCCCAGCGCAAGGTTCCCCAGCGTGAACTCAGACGGGCGTCGTGAACGACGGAGGTGAAGGTTCCCGCCGAGGAGGCGCTGGAGCTGCCGTCCGCTTGCGAGGTGTAGATCTCGCCGATGTTGCCGGTGCCGGCGACGACCGCTCCGTTGGGCTGAATGGCGATGGTCAGAAAGTCCACGTCTTTCGGGTTGTCGAGCGGCAGCACGATGGTCTGCGTCGGGTCGGTCGGCGATGGGAAGATGTGGAAGACCGCATTGACTGTGGAGGCGTACAGGGTGCCGTCGGCTGCGGGGCGAATGGCCGTATAGAAGGTGGCTGCGCGGTCGAAGGCCAGCGTCGTCTCCCCTTCGGGCGTGATCTGATAGAGCACTCCCTTCGGTCCAGTGACGGCATAGAGCGTTCCGTTCGTCGTCATGGCGAGCCCGGAGATCGCGTTCTCCTTGGCATCGTAGACGACGCTGCCGACACCGGAGGGCGTGACTTTGTAGAGAATACCGTTGTTGCCGGTCCCGACATAGAGGTTGTTCTTCGGGTCTATAAGCAGCGCCAGGACATGGTCGGCATTGGTCTTGAAAAACGTTTCCGGCTTGAAGGTGGCCGCGATGTCGGCGTTGCCCCCCCCCGGTGTGGTACTCTGCCGTTGGGCTGCGTGCAGGCGGTAGGCCCTCCCTCCCCCCCCCGGCGCCAAGGCGAGGCTGCCATCGCTGTCCTGCGCCAGCGCCATCACATACTTCTCCGGCAGGGTGCAGAGCAGTTTGTAGGAGCCGTCCAGAGCCACGCGGTAGACGTTGCCTTTGCCGCCGCTGCCCGCGTAGAGCACGTTGTCTTTCGCGGAGTAGAGGAGGCTCTGAACCGCGACGATAGGCAGCGCCGCCAGAATGCTGGACTTGCCCTGCGCATCGATCTTCAAGATTTTGCCGCCGGTGCCGGTTCCCGCATAGAGATTGCCGGCGCTGTCCGGCACGAGCGACCAGATGTAGGTTTCGGTCGTCGTGGCGAGGCGGCGCAGGGAGGCGGTCAGGCGCAGATCCCCGGAGGCGGCCACGCCGGCCCCGGCGAACTTCCCGACCTGAAAATCGGGGCGTGCGACCTGCCGCCACACCTGCATCTGCCGCCCGACAGGTTTGTCGTTGCTCAGATCCGGGGGCGTTGGCTTCGGAGGATCGACTGGCTTCGGCGGATCGGTTTTCGCGGCGGTATCAGGCTTCACCGTGTCCGACCCGGCGCTGTCCGGCTTTTTCTCGTCCGGTTTTGCACCCGCCGCTTTTTTGCCTTTCGGGGGCTTTGTTTGCAGAGCGTTTATCCAGCGCAGCGAGGCTTCCGGCAGGAAGAACGCGACAGACTCGTCGGTGCTGGGCGTCGATTCGTCCCCACCGACCGAAGCGCCGGAAAGGCTACTGGCGCCAGGCAGAGAGAGGGACGGAAGACCGCCTCCGGGCGAAGAGGGCGTTCCGAAGCTCGGCCCCGTCGGCTCCTGCGAATTCTTGCGTACAACCGTCACGACGAGCTGCTGCGTTCCACTCACGACGTAGTCCGTCGGAGCGGTCGAACGGACTTCATCGCGCTCCAGGCGTACGCCGGAGTTGCGATCCGAGCGCATCAGCGCCGACAGGTTGGGCGGCAGTTGCGACAGTTTCTCGCCTTCCAGGGCGGGTGCCACGGTGTTCAGGACCAACCGGCCCACGAGATCCGTATTGGTCTCTTTCTGGCCGAGGTGCGCCACCATCTGCCGGACATTCACCGGAGGCGTCTGTGGGTCGGCGTTGCCGCCGCCGAAGACCAGCCCTCCGAACCGCAGGACGTTCGCGGTGCCGCCGCGCACCACCAGTTGGTAGCGCCCCGTCGGCGTGTCGGAAGGGATCTTGATCGAGACGGATTTCATGACGGAGGGACGGCGGTAGGGTTTGAGCACCACGCCGACATCCAGGGTGTCACCCGGCTCGAAGCGGCCCTGTTTGAGGTAGATGCGCTCGATGGTCGCCGTGTCGTGGCCGTCGTACAGGCTGACGTTCATTTTTACGCTGCGGATCGGCAGGGGATAGAAGGGATTGGCGCTGACGATGTTGGTGATATCGGCGAGATCCTGCGTGGCGGGGCCAGAGATATCGGCAGAGTCGAACACGCGGTTGGTGCGTGTCACCGTGCCGACTTCGGCGGCGTCGACCGTCGTCGTCACGTCCGCCATGATGTCTCCCGGTATATTATGCACCCGTGAGATCGTCTCTTTCGCCACAAGACCGAGCAGTGCGGAGGTCAGATCCGGGTTCTGAAAGACATCGGAGTGGAAATTAAAGACGCGGTGCGTATTGCGGTCGTTGATGGTGACATCGAAAGGAATCAGGTGCGGAAGGTGCGCCAGATCGCCGCTGACCGAGAAGTTGCGGTCCTGGCGCAGCGTGCCAAGGGTCGGGCCTGCCACCGGAAGGAGCTTGGAGGTCTGGAGGCCGGAGAAGACATCGACGACGTAGGCCGAGGTGATCGCCCCTTCCAGCGCGCCCAGTCCCATCAGGGGGTGGCCGAAGCCCAGGATACGCTCGCCCCGGCGATAGGTGATCGTTCCGAACCCGCCGAACGACACGTCGCCGGTCGCCAGGAAGGTTCCGAAGCAGGCACCGGGCTTCAGATAGACATTTTTCAGCCCATCGTAGTTGCCGCCCGCTCCCATGCCGCCGCCGGCGCCGGTCGTCAGCGTCACCGCATAGCCGCGTTTGTCCAACACCGCCTGGAACCACTTACGGTTGTTTTCCGAGATGCCCGGCGCGAACATATAGCTGGTGGCACGGTGCATCACCGCGGTATCGAGCGTGGAGTGGCGGCGGTCGTTGAGCGAGGCGTTCAGCACGAGGTGCGTGATATGGCGATGGCCTATCGTGATCGGGTGCGACAGCACCGCCACGCGCTCCTTATTGTCGGTCTGCCAGCGCAACCCGACCGGCGCAGACGCCGCCTTGCCGGGGGAGGTTCCGGTCGGAGGGCTGACCTTCTCGGCGGGCTGAAAATAGGAAGGGCGCTGCGGGATTTTGGGGTCCCAGGAATCGAGCATGTCCTCGATCGGGGTCACCATGCCGGTCGGCTCTTTGGGGAAGGCTTCTCCCATCGAGAACGCGCCGATAAGCTTGCCATTGATATAGATGGGACTGCCGCTCATGCCGTGGATCAGATTGGCTCCACGCTCCGTGATCGGGCCGCCGTTCATACGGATCAGGATCAGGTCGCGTCCGAGATTCTCCTTTTTCAAAATCCCGATGATCTTGACATCGAAGCGGGAGATGGTCGTGCCATGAAACGTGGTCAGCCCATAACCGGTCATGCCCGCTTTCAACTGGTTGAGCGGCATGATATCCGGATAGCGTGGTTCATCCGCCCGCGCGGACGAAGAGGCGGTGAGGCTGAAAATAGAGAAGCCCCCCGCAATGGCGGCAAGCACGCGCCGGGGGCCGAAAAAGCGACGAATAACGGACATGAACTCTATCCCTCCGGAGGGCACGGGGGTGGATCTTCCTGCGGTGGCCCCGGCTCTCTTCGTTCCAATAGCAAACGTTCACCCTGAAATCACTCACCATCCCACACGACCGCGCCGCGCTGCGCGCCTCCCAACTCTACCGGGCGGATCTCCTCAATAGGACCCCATCAGCGGCGTATTGGTCACTTCCAGCGAATCCCCATCGGCGGCGATGCGGCGATAGAAACAGGAGCGGTACCCTTCGTGGCAGGCCGCCCCGGTCTGCTCCACCTTGACCAGCAGACAGTCCTGATCGCAGTCCACACTCAGTTCCTGTACGACCTGAATGTTGCCGGACGTTTCGCCCTTGACCCAGTATTTCTGACGCGACCGACTCCAGAACGTTACGCGCCCGCTCTTGATCGTGCGCTTTACCGCCTCTTCGTTCATATAGGCGACCATGAGCACCTGCCCGTTTACGGCGTCCTGAACGACCGCCGCGATCAGACCGTTGGCGTCGAACTTCAACCCTTGCAAAACCTGCACTGCAATACTCCTTACTCTCTTCTATTCTTTAATGTTATTGGCGAACGCAGACGCCGTGTTCGGCGAGATACGATTTGATCTGCGCGATGGTGTAGAGGCCGTCGTGTACCATCGAGGCGATCAGCGCGGCGTCGGCATGGCCTTCTGTGACGGCTTCCAGGCAGTGCTGCGGGGTGCCCGCACCGCCGGAGGCGATGACAGGAATCCGGACGCTCTGCGCCACGGCGCGGGTCAGCTCCAGGTCGAAGCCGATCTGGGTGCCGTCGCGGTCCATGCTGGTCAGAAGGATTTCGCCTGCGCCGAGCGATTCCGCCTCCTGCGCCCATTCCAGCGCGTCGAGGCCCGTCGGGGTGCGCCCGCCATGCACGAAGACCTCCCAGCGCGGCGAGCCGTCCGGCTTGGTGCCGACCCGCTTGGGGTCGATGGCCACCACCACACACTGCCGACCGTACTGTTCCGCCGCTTCGGTCAGAATCGCTTTGCGCTGGACGGCAGCGGTGTTGACGGCGACCTTGTCGGCCCCGGCACGCAAAATCTTTTTGAAGTCGTCGGTGGTGCGGATGCCGCCGCCGACCGTGAACGGGATGAACACCTGCTCCGCGACCCGCGAGGCCACCTCGACGATGACGTCGCGCCGTTCGTGGCTGGCGGTGATGTCCAGAAACACCAGTTCGTCCGCGCCCAGCGCATCGTACTGCGCTGCCAGTTCGACCGGATCGCCCGCGTCGCGCAGGTTCAGGAAGTTGACCCCCTTGACCACGCGACCTTCTTTGACATCGAGACAGGGAATAATGCGTCGTGCTAACATAATTTCATTATATCACAACGCCCGACGCTTGACAAACGAGCCAAGGACGGGAGAGGCGATCAAACAAGAACTAAGAAACAGCGGATCCCGTGGAAGACCCCATAGGGCTTAGACGAGAAATCGGTGCGAAAGGCTCACGGTTCTCCCTATCGTTTACTTTCCGGGGAGTAGTTTTCGTTCCCTGCCGCGTAAAGAAGAGAAGCGAGAGCGGCAGGAGTTGCATTTCCGGCCGCGATAGTGTAAAATGCAGAGAGTGTGGATAGAAGTTTTCCTGTCTCCACCCCAAGTGTTGAGAGTCCAACCGGTCTTCCGCATTGCGAGTGCAACGGTGAGAACCGATACAACGATAAGGAGCGATACAACGACTATGGCTACGATTGAAATCACGCCGACCACCGGCGTTGCGTTGAGCGAGCGTGCGGCCGAAGAGATTCGCGGCCTGCTGGAGCGACAGGGCAAAGCGGACGCCGCTCTGCGCGTCTTCGTTTCCGGCGGCGGCTGCTCCGGTCTGAACTACGGCATGGCGATCGACGACAGCATCGAAGAGGGCGACTTCATCTTCAATGCCTATGGCGTCAAAGTCGTTGTCGATCCGCAGAGCATCAACTACCTGCGCGGCGCGTCGGTCGACTATGTCGAGGATATGATGGGCGGCGGCTTCAAGATCGACAACCCGAACGCGACCAGCTCCTGCGGCTGCGGCAGCTCTTTCTCCGCCGAAGACGGCGAAGCGAAGAGCAGCGGCGGTGGTTGTGGCTGCGGTTCCGGCGGCGGCTGCGGCAGCAAATAGGCTGTAAGGCTGTATCGGTAAGCAAGGAGAGGAGGGTGCGCGGCAGAGGCTTCGCACCCTCTTTTCGTGCTTGACCCCGGACGCAATACCTGCTAAACTGTCCCTCACAGATTCATACCAGGAGGCCCCTTGCCTTTAGGCAGGGGAGGAATGGTATCCTTGCCCTCCGCAGGAGAGTTCAACGCTTCCGAAAATAACCGCTTGCATTGATTTAATTACACTATGTTTTATGGTGGAATAGAGATATGAAGCAGACAATCGCGCTTAAACTGGAAACGACACCCGAACAGTTCCATGCTCTCCTTGAGACGATGGAAGCGTTCAACGCAGGTTGCGATTATGTGG
>JBBQPO010000265.1:0-8538 GCA_038217285.1 Chthonomonadales bacterium | reverse complement strand
AAGTTGGAGAAGCTTCGGCTTCAGACCAAGATGAACCACCACGCCATGAAAGCCAAGATTTACCAGAGTGCGTTGGCCAGTGCGTTTAAGCAACTGCAGGAACTCAAGCAAATCGGAGTGCCTGCGTAAGGTGAGTTAATTACTCACGAGCTTAACCGAGGCGATCCGGTTTGTACGTGAGAACCCTGACGAGTGTCGGCGTCAGTTAGGGTATCTTTCCTTTCTCATTCAAACGGGGTTTACGTTCAAGCGCAGTATGGGCGCGTATCTTCATTGAGCCATCGAGGACGAATTTGCTTCGCCGGACGGTTAAGAGGAAGCCAGGAAAGCGAAGGTTCGAGTAGGGCAGGAGAAGCCAATAGGCAGGCAGAAATGGCTCACAGTGCATTTCAAAGGAACCGTCTGAGGAAAGTATTGGCTCGACCTAAGATCGAGCTTCCTGGGGCGTTTTCGGACTTTATGTTCTACGTGGAAGCGAAGAAACAAAAAGCTGTCAATCGGCCCATCTTCAATGGAGCGCCAGAAGTCAAACAGCGTCTTCTCAAAACCTTCGACGCTGAAGAAAACCGTTTAGAGAAAGTGATTGCCTGTCGCTTGATTAAGGAGGAGCGCGATTCCCAGTAGGGTAAGAACGATCCCGGAAGCGAGTTCCGCTTTGTCTCCGAGGCGTTCCCCGAGTCGCGCGCCGAGAGACAACCCGAGGAAGGTGATACCGAGGGCTTGCAGCGCGATGTAGGCCAGTGTCGGGCCAAGCGCGACATGCAGCACACCGAGAGAGAAACCGACCGCAAGCTCATCCAGGCTCACGGAGAGGCCCGTAAGAAGCAGTTGTTTGCCTTCGATGGCAAGCGGTTTCTTCTCTTCCTCCTCCTCCTCCTCGGAGAGGGCCTCTTTGATGGCGAGCAGACCGACCAGAATCAGCAGGACTGCGGCGATGTAGCCAGCCCAGCCGCCGATAGCGCCCTGCAAACGGTGGCCGATCAGAAGCCCGATGACGGGCATAAGCCCTTCGAAGAGAGCGAAGGTGAGTCCAACGCGCCGCCACTGCGACTGGGGCAAGCCGGAGAGGCCAAGCCCCAACGCGACCGCAAAGGTATCCAGGCCGAGAGAGACAAGAAGAATGGCGACGGCGATCAAAAGGGGCTTCCTTTCCGTAGACTCCTCCGACGCGGGAGGTTGTCGGGTGCATTCATGCTATCCTATACTACCCGACCAGTAAAAGATCGCCCCTGCCGACGCCAAAACTGTGAACGCGTTGGGAACGAAGCGCCCTGTCGCAACGCATTAGGGATATGTTGAAACGAAAGCGAGGGTGACTTATGAGTGCAGAGCAAATGCGTAAAATCGTCGTGACCACCAATGGTCCCTATCTTGTTTCCGGGGGGGTGCCCCTGACCGTTCAGGTCATCGGCACGAACGAAGAAGGCGGCTCCTGGGAGTGGGAAGAAGGGCAGACGCTAAACACCAGGCAGAGCTATGCCCTCTGCCGCTGCGGTCGGTCGGGATCGGCCCCATTCTGCGACGGTACGCATGTGCAAATCGACTTCGACGGCAAGGAGACCGCTTCTCGCCTGCCGTTCGACGAGCAGAAGACGGTGCTGGATGGCCCGACGATGACACTGGAGGACGCGCGGCCCTTCTGCGCGGTCGCGCGCTTCTGCGACAACTTTGGCTCGGCCTGGGAGCTGATCGCCAAGACCGACGACACCTCCGCCCGTGAGTTGCTGATCCATGAGGCCACACGCTGCCCCTCCGGACGCCTGGTAGTACGCGACAAAGCCACCGGTCAGGCCATCGAGCCGGTGCTGAATCCCTCTATCGGCATCGTCGAAGACCCGGCGGAGAACTGCAGCGGCCCTCTCTGGGTGCGCGGTGGCATCGCAATCCAGTCTCAGAACGGCGAAGGCTACGAGATTCGAAATCGCGTCACGCTCTGCCGCTGCGGTCAGTCCAAGAACAAACCCTTCTGCGACGGCACCCATGTCGAAATCGGCTACAAAGACGGCAGGGCCTAGAGGCCTGCCGTCTTTGTAGCCGAGCGTGAGTTCAAGAGAGTGGAAAACGAGAATGGGGCCAGCCTTTGAATCAGGACAGCCGCAACGCCTCTAGCCGCGGCCTTTGCCGTGCTCCTGCGCCAGCCCTTTTGGAAAGACCTCGCGGTCGTTCTGCTCATGCTGTTGCGTCTTCAGTTGCTGTTCGGCATGATGGCTTCGTTCCGTATTGAGATGCCCCGCTTCGTGCTCATGCTGCTCCGGCCCGTTGTCATTCGTGGGCGTCTGGGCATCCAGGAGCGCCTCCGGAGAAGAGGACCCCGCAGAGAAGGACGCTGCCATCGTACCGTCCTTCTCAACCCCGGCGCCCTCCAGAAACCGGCGCAGATCCACGATCTGCTCAACCTCTGAAACATCCTTCTTGTCTTTTGAACGCTGAAAAGTCTGCGAGACGCCGTTCAGCGTGAACTTCATGCGACCATCGTTTTCTTCGTGCACACTTCCCAGATGCTCGACGAGCGCGATCACGTCTCGCCATTCCAGATTGTGTGAGGCCGGATGCCGGAAGATATTCTCTACCGTATGTATGTGTTTATTACTCAGGGGTGTCGCTTGCATGGTCGTGTGTCCTTTCATGTCGATCCGCCGTTCATCGCCGGATCTTTCGTGTCGATCCGCCATTTCTTGCCGGATCGTTGTGGAACCACGTCTATACAGAGCTACGGCGTGCGATAACAAACGTTCCGATGGCCTGCCCACCGCCTTCTTTACCTGCCATGTCCGTTAATCCCAAAAATCCGAGTTCAGACAAAGGGGCAGGTACTAAGCCAGGGGACGGCGAAATTACTCCCGTTGAGTACAATTTTTTTACGGATATGCAGGACGACTATCCCGGCGAAAAGGGCGACAAGCGCATCGCCGTCAAAGTCACAGACATCTACGAAAACGATGGTCTGAAGGTGATCAGGATTACTCTGTGAAAGGCAGGTGTCCGCTATGTCGCAGCAAACACAACTTGCCCTGTTTGACGATATTCCGAGCATCGAAATACTTCTGGCGAAGCGTGAGGATCAGTGGTTCGACCGCAAGAGCATACGCACGGCGGATCACAAGATCGCAGCCGCAATGATAGGATTTGCGAACGCCGATGGGGGCCGTATTGTGATTGGCCTCAGCGAAGGCAAAGTAGAAGGAATCGATGCCGACGCCAAACAGCGAAATGCCCTCTTGCAGGCGGCTATTAATCTCAGCGCGCCGCCCGTTCGGCACTCCGTGCATTACGTCGAATGTGTCAATGAGCGTGGTCTGGCGGATCGTCTGTTGATTATGGACATTGAGGCCAGCGAGCAAATCCATCGAAATATGCGGGATGAGTGTTATTTGCGTGTCGGCGATGAAACGCGACACCTGCGGTCATCCGAGGAAAGGGAACTTGCTTTTGACAAAGGCGAGGCAGCCTTTGACAAAACGATCGTTCCCGACGTGGCGTTGGAAGAACTGGATTTAGGGGCTGTCGCCGCCTACGGGCAACAGATCGGTGTTCTCGATGTAAAACGGACTCTGCGGATTCGGGGCCTGTATATTGACGGTCCTTATAAAATAGGAGTTACCCAGGCAGGGCAACTGCTGTTCGGGACGACGCCGCCGATCTGGGCCTATGTCCGCTATTTGCGCTATGATGGCGTGACAGCGGAGACGGGAACACGTCTCAACCTCATCACAGACGTTCGTATGGAGGGCACGATTCCCCATTTGATCGAGCAGACAAAATCTTTACTGTCCGATGAACTCAAGGTTATTCGCCAGACGGAGCGCGGAAGCTTTGAAAAGATCTCTCTTCTGCCACCATTTGCATGGCTGGAAGCAGTAGTGAATGCGCTGACACATCGTTCCTATAATCTCCAGGGGGATGGCATTCGCATTACGCAGTTTTCGGATCGGCTCGTTGTCGAGAATCCGGGCAGGCTGCCAAGCACGGTTCGCGTCGATAATATTCGTAACGCTCGTTATTCGCGCAATCCTCATATTGCTCGCGTCCTCGCCGAAATGACGGACTATGTTCGTGAGACGAATGAGGGAGTCCGGCGCATGTTTCAGGAGATGAGGCAGTATGGCCTGCGTGATCCGGCTTACGAAGTTTTGCCTGCCGCTGTGCGCGTCACCTTATATAAAGAGCCGGATACGACGAAGACAAGCGCCGACCAAAACGTGGTTGCAGCATTGGCGACGTTGCGACGCCTTCTCGGTTCAGAACGCCTGGAGGCTTTGCTGGCCGCATTCCGGCAACGCGAACAACTCACAACGCGAGCCGTCGCCGAACTGTTAAAGGTTTCTGGGCTGTCAGCACGCCGCTATCTGATTATCCTTGGAGAAGCAGAGTTGGTTACTGAGATCACACAGTCGAAATACGATCCACGCGGCTATTGGGCTCGAACCAGCCACTCATTTTGGTTGCCGGACACGAATGTATAAGCTGGACGATACCTACAAGGAACCTCTAACATTTTGTTATAGGTAGATTAGGGGTTCCACCTCCACTGCGCCATAAAACCTGAACCACCTTACTCACCTGAGCGAAATCACGCGACAGCGCCCCAGAGCCCACCGGCATAGGAAGTCGGGATGCTGCCCAAATAGGTCAGGAATAGGCTCCGATAAACGAATAAGGCGACCCCGTAACCGGGGTCGTTTTTTGCGGTCTATAGAGGATACGTTTCGCAAAATAGTAGCGCACCGGGAAATCCCGGTGCGCCGATGGCCAGAATGCTCTTATAGACGATGCTTCTAACGGTTCACTTGAAAGGGCAGGCTGCTAGGCGCGCCGTCTGCGCCGCCATGCGAACAGGCCTCCGGATACTCCGAGACCCATCAGCAGTCCGACAGTGCCGGGCTCGGGGGTTGCCACGGCGCCCGCAGGTACCAGGATGAATGCAGTTCCCTTGCCGGCGGGGTTACGTCCCGTACCGACAATCAAACCATTGTTGTTGATCCCGGTAGCATTGAAGAGCGTCCAGCCAGCACTGCTCGCATCGAGGAAGTTGTTCAGATCGAACAGCGCTGTATCGTAGTAGAAGGCAAGGCTATTGGACTGGCCGACGACCGTACCGGCGAGATTGATCCCGCGGCCGAACGAACTCGTTCCGTTTAACGATCCGATCTCCGTCGCGGTGCCGTCCCCCACAGTGCCGCCCGGCGTGGTTCGGAAGGCCCGACCGAAAGTAGAGGCCGAGTCCGAGTAGCCGGTGACCTGACCCAGGTCGTTGATGGCGTCTCCCTGAGAATATCCGGTCGCTCCAACGAAGGTGCCCAGATCCGCGCTTGCATCGATGACATTGCCCGGCGCGGTACGGAAAGCATGGGTGGTGGTTGCGATCCCCGCCAAACCCGTAATCTGGCCAGAAGCGTTTATGGCTGCCGCTGACGATCCGACACCGCCAAGTGTCCCCATATTCACCAGCACGCCGCCGCTATAGTGGAACGCCTGAGGTGTGCCATGGTTGGATGTACCCGACTTCCCAACGATGTCCCCACTGTCGTTAATCCCATAACCGATCGAGCTATCACCACCTGGGAACACTCCGATGTCTCCGACCGAACCGCCGTTGTAGAGAAACGCATGCTGCACATTTCCTGTGAAGGGCGCTTGGCCAGTGATACCGTTTGTGGCGTTTATCCCCCTCCCAATCGCGTTGGAAGTCCCGAGGGTTGGCACGTCATGCATGCTGCCATCGTAGAAGAATGCTCGCTGCGACGGCGTGGCGTTATAGGACACCCCGGTCGCGTTGCCGCTTGCATTGATGGCAAATCCTTGAGAGCCGGGGAGATTTGACGGAGCATTCAGGGTGCCGAGATCGACCACATGATAGATCGGTGGGGTGGCCAGAGCGGGGAGCACAGAACCTAGCGATCCCAGCGTAGCCAGGGTGATAAACGAAGCGTGGGAATATCGCGTTCTCATCATTGATAACTCACTTTCCAGATAACTTCTCGTGATAGGACCGTGCGGGTGGAAAGAGTGCGTAGTTCCCTGCCCCCTCCGGCGATGCGATCATGCCCCTGTCTGTCGCGCTGGGCGCGCTTCTTGCCTCCCGCCGGTAAATACCCCGCACCCGGCACAATACACGTACACTATACCTGTACTCATCTGCGTCGCGCAAAGTAATACAGTCGAATTTAACCATTTAATGCTTTTTGCCGAAATCCGTTTTCGATAGCAATGTGTATAAATTGATCGTTCACTGTGACGACGCTTATCACCTCGACCGAAGCGCCCTTGGGGATCGGACCGGCCAGGCGGAGAAACAGGCTGTTGCCGATCCACAGATAGCGGGGCGAGAGAGGCGCGTACTAGGAACACGGTGTTCGAACCCGATGGCCTCCTCAGCCATCCGCTCTCCGCGGCATCAGCCCTTGCCGCCGGTAGTCGCGATGCCCTGAATGAAGGTGCGCTGTGCGAAGAAGAAGAGCACGATTACCGGCAGTGTAAACAGGGTGGCAGCGGCCATCAACTGCGACCATTGGCCGCCATGGATGGAGAGAAACTGCTGCAAGCCATAGGCCAGCGTATAGCGCGAAGCGTCGTTGATATAGAGCAAGGGGCCGAAGAAGTCGTTCCAGGTCACGAGGAACTGAAAGAGCGCGCACGTTGCCAGGGCCGGTTTGGAGAGCGGCAGCAGGATCTGCCAGAAGATGCGCCACTCTCCTGCGCCGTCCACTCGTGCCGCCTCGCTTAGCTCCTGCGGCAGAGTCCGGTAGAACTGCGTGAGTAGGAAGATATAGAAGGGAGAGCCGAGGAACGCGGGAACCGTCAGCGGCAGATAGGTGCCATACCAGCCCAGCCAGCGAAACAGCGCAAAGACGGGAATCATAGTCACCTGTCCTGGCAGGACCATGGTCGCGATCATGAGCAGGAAGAGCGGCTGCTTCCCTTTGAACTCCAGGCGCGCGAAGCCGTAAGCCACGATCGCGCTGGAAAATACCGCTCCCAGAACATTCACCAGGCACAGGAACAGCGTGTTTTTGAGATAGATGATAAAAGGGATCACACTCAACGCCTGCGGATAGTTGCTCCACTGAGCGGGACGAGGCAGCAGTCGGGCGAGCGTAATGGCCGACGCGCTCTGGCCCTCCGGCGGAAATATCTGGCTGTCCGTTTTGAGTGAGGACGACAGCATCCAGACCAGCGGGAGCAGCGGCAGGGTGGAGAGCACGATCAACGCCGCATACGCGGCACAGCGCTGCACCCGGGTGAGGCCCATCGGGCCGCTACTCTTCATAGCCGAGCCTTCTCCGGCGGGCGCGCTCCTGCGCGATGTCCGCTTCCAACTGCTCCAGCGCCTGGCGCGGCGTCAGTGTGCCGCGCATCGCCAGATCGTCCGCGCGATCAATCCGATCTCGGAGATAGAGTTGATACGGTACCGGCGGGGTGGTGACGATGTTCTCGCTCTCTGCCACACGCAGAAAGGTGCGGTACTGCTTGACAGTCTGCAGCCAGGCCTTGTAGACCGGCGCCTGCGCGCTTTTGGGAAAGAGCGGCATCCAGCCGTACCAGGGAAAGAACTCTGCGGCCCGCTCCTGGTTGTCAAGCCCTGTCCAAAACTTGATGAACTCCCAGGCGCCGTCCGGCTGTCGCGCACCGGTCGGGATGACCAGATAGTTGATATCCGAGAAGCTGGCGAGCGATTTCCCCCCCGCAGGCGGCGACAGCGGAATGGTGCGGTACTCCAACTGGGGCGCATAGCGCCTTATCTGTTCGACGCGCCACTCGCCATCCAGTGTGATCGAATAGGTGCCGCTGATAAACGGCCACGATGCGCCGCTGTCGCTGGCGAGGCCGCTCTGGAAACGAATCACCTCTTTCAACCCTAATCGCCTGCGCGTCTCCACCAGAAACTCCAGCGCCCGCAGATTCTCCGGGGTGTTGAGCGTGACCTGTTTCGTCTGCTCATCGTAGAATCCGCCGCCGAACGAGGCCACATAGTGCTGGAACGTCTGCGGCAGAAAACCGAGCCGCGTGATCCTGCCGGAGCGGTCGAAGCGGTTCAGCTTGTCGCCGACCGCGACCAGCTCCTCCAGGGTCGTCGGGAAGTGATCCGGGTCCAGCCCGGCCTGCCGGAAGTGATCTGCCCGGTAGTAGCAGACGAAGAGGTCGAAGCCCATCGTGATCCCGTAGAGATGTCCCTGGTACCATCCACTCTTACGGACCACCGGATAGGCCTCCGTCAGAAACGTCTGCTTCTCCTCGGCCGTCATAAAACGGTCGAGCGGCTGGAGCAGACCGCCCTGGCCCCAGACGCTGGTGCCCTGCGTCCAGGCCAGCATGACATCCGGCGGATCGCCTCCCGCGACGGAGAGCAGCAGCTTGGAATCAGCCTCGCTTCCAGTGAGCAGGAGCGGAACGACCTCGTACCGGCCCTGGCTCTCGTTGAAGCGCCCTACGGCGCGCTCCAGCGGCTCCAGCCACTCCGCCGAGAGCAGATGCCAGAGACGGACAGGCGTCCGCCCTTTGCGGGCCTGCCGGGACGTTCCGGAGAGCGCCGCATAGCCG
>JBBQPO010000264.1:0-8574 GCA_038217285.1 Chthonomonadales bacterium | reverse complement strand
CGGGCGAACGGGGGCTGGGGACAGACGGATAGTCTTGCCTCTGACGCCTACGCCACCGGAGAGGCGTTATGGGCGCTTCACGAGACAGGGATGGCCGCTTCCGATCCCGTCTATCGGCGGGGCATCGTGTTCTTGTTGCGGACACAGGAGAAGGATGGCACCTGGCATGTCGCCACCCGCGCCGTCACCTTCCAGCCACACTTTGAGAGCGGCTTTCCATACGGACTCGATCAGTGGATCTCGCAGGCGGGTACCACATACGCCGCCATTGCCCTTACGTTTGCTGCGAAATAAGAATTGCGGTAGTGCCGTGGCACTACCGCTATCTCCCCAGCAGTTGACGCATTTTGGCCCCGATGTTCGCCTCGCGCATCGGGGTCTCGCCCACCAGAATGGGGTCCGTTCCGGCCTCCTGGAACTGCACCACATCGGCATGGGTAAAGATGCCGCTTTCCCTCACCACCACGAGGCGGCGCTTGAGCATCGGCCCATTTTTGCGAAGGTATTGACTTAACTTAACGTACGATCTTTTCCGTTTCGTGAGCCGACCCCTATACCAGGCGGTTCGGGGCAAATCCTTCACATTTGTTTTTCGCCTTCTCAACATTTCAGCCATCTTTTAGACCCGGAGAGTAAAGTAGGCACATTGGTCGGCCAATCAACACCGAATTGCTCGCGGAATCACGGGTCAACTCTGAGGTCGGGTCGGCCAGACCACAATTGGAGCGAAAGCTCAAGGAGGCTGTTATGTTGAATCGAACCATTCGCACCGCCGCACATTACACCTCGGAGAACGAAAGGAGAGTACTAATGCATTCCGCTAGCCGAATCTCCGCCATCGCCCTGGGCGCAGCACTCGTGCTGACTCTGTATGCCAGCATCGCGCGCGCAGACAAGCCGACGACGATCCCGGCGTGGTTCAACGACAGGATCGTGTAAATCATGCCCGGCGTCAGTAGCAACGTCGTGGGAGTAACCCATCCGGCGATTGCAGCCAAGGTCGCCAACCCGCTCTGCGTAGTCGCCGGCCAGGGCGTAAACCAGATCCTCGGCGTGGCTATCGGCGCAGCAACGCCGTCATCGGCGTCGTCCCGCGTGAGATTCAGCGACGAGGACCAGCACGCTGCGCTGAATGGCCTCGCGGAGCTGCGCTCCACGGTGGACGAGCTCGTGCCGGATCCAAAGATCGCCCACTCGCTCGACGCCAAGCTGGATGCGACGACCAACTCCGTGCTCGCTCTAAGAATCACGCCGGCGCTCAATCAGATTAACGCCTTCGCCAACGAGGTGAACGCGCTCAAAAACTCCGGCCGGATCTCCCCCGCCACGGCGACTATCATGAAGACCAAGCACGGCACGGTCAAGAATTCGATCAGCAACATCCATTGATCCCGGCCGCTGCGGATAAAGCGATGCGCAGAGGCGACGATGGCTGTGAAGTCGCCCCGACTCTTCACGTAATACCACCCGAACGTCAGGAGGCGCCTGGCCGAGACTTTCGTCCAAGAACGCCAGGCGGCTCCGGCGACACTTTGGACTGGTTCGTGCTTCTGTACGGTGCGACTGGGACACCCCCTAACAGTAATCCATTTTATAAGGAGAGATAACTATGCTACACAACATCAAGCGACGAAGCCTTACTGTGTGTGCGGCCCTCAGCACCGTATCGCTGCTCGTGGTCAGCTTGACCCGCCCCTCCGCCCAGACTCCGCCGCCAAGCCCTGCCTTCGACCAGTCGATCCTTCTTAATGCCAGACGACTGATCTCGGATGGCCGTAGTACTTTCCGGTTTGACACTTTCGGTGATGAGGCGTTCTGGGGCGGTGCGCTTAAGCTCCAGCAGGCGATCGAGGGCGCGGCAAACGGAGGGGTCGGCCCGGGCATCGGTCCGAAGCAGGCATTGGCACTGGGGTTAAAGGTAGATGTCGATGCGCTCCCGTCCAATCTGGTTCAAAAACTGAGAAACGGCCAGATCAATCTGGACGACCCCGCCGTTACTCTCTCACTGCTCAAATTGAATGCAGTCCTGGGCGTGACCGGTTTCTTCAACGCAGACGGAAAGACTCTCAAGTCCTTCGGCATTCAGTGCGCACTCTGCCACTCCACCGTCAACGATTCACTCGCTCCCGGCATTGGCCGCCGGCTGGACGGCTGGGCCAATCGCGACCTCAACGTCGGCGCCATAGTCGCCGCGGCGCCGGATCTGAGCGCCGTTACCAAACTGCTCAAAATCACGAATCCCTTGACCACGGATGCCAACGTCCGCACCGTCCTCAACAGTTGGGGACCTGGCAAATTCGATGCTGAACTCTTCCTCGACGGCAAGACTACCAATCCGGTAACCGGCGGGTCTGCCGCCACGCTCATGCCCAACGCCTTCGGCCTGGCGGGCTTCAATCAGCACACCTGGACGGGCGGATGGGGCACGATCACCTACTGGAACGCCTTTGTCGCCAACCTAGAGATGCACGGCACGGGCACCTTCTTCGACCCGCGCCTGGACGATGCCGCGCAGTTCCCGATCGCCGCGGCTTTTGGGTTCGGACATTTGCAGACTGACCCAGATGAGGACCGGATCACCAAGAAGCTTCCTGCGTTGCAGTTCTATCAGCTTGCCCTTCCCGCGCCTAAGCCACAGCCTGGCCTAGATTTCGACCAGACGGCGGCCCACCGAGGGGACGAGCTTTTCAGCGGTAAGGCCACGTGCAACAACTGCCACGTAAAGCCACTCTGGACTGAACCGGGTTGGAATGTGCATAAACCCGACGACATCAAGATCGAGAGCTTCCAGGCAGACCGCTCGCCCGATAAGAGCTATAAAACGATGAACCTGGCGGGTATCTTCGTCCGCGAACGGGGCCTATTCATGAATTCGGCGAACAGGGGACGCTTTTATCACGATGGCCGCTTCAAGACGCTACTGGACGTGGTCAACAGCTATGACACCCGGTTTAATCTGGGGTTGACTGGCCCGGAGAAAAACGATCTGGTGGAATACCTGAAGTCGCTGTAGAAGCGAACAACGGGGAAGCGGTTCTCGAAATCTCCGCCTCGGGAGTGTCATCTAGAACCACGGCGGTAATATAGGATCGGCTGGAAAACCTTTCGCCTGACACAGACTGCCGTGAGGAGTTCACGATGGAACCGCTTTATCGAATCACGATGCTTGGAAGTCTGCGGGTCAGGATAGGCGATCGCTGGGTCACCCGGTTCCACACGCAAAAGGCCGGAGCGCTCCTGGCATATCTGGCCTTCCATCCGGAACAGCATCCGCGCGAAACGCTCGCCGATATGCTCTGGCCAGACAGCGAGTTGGAATCTGCCCGCGCCAGTCTGAGCCAGGCGCTTTCCATGCTCCGCCGTCAGCTCGAACCGCCCGGTGTTCCCGCCGGTGGCGTCATCGTCTCGTCGAAAAGCCATGTGGGGCTCAATCCGAGCGCCATCGAGACCGATGTCGCCGAGTTTCATTCCGCTCTTCGCAAAGGGCGACTCGGCGCCAACCGCGCGGATCGCATTCAGTCCCTCCAGGAAGCCATAGAGCTCTATCAGGGCGAGCTGCTGCCGGGATTCTATGAGGAATGGGTTCAGACCGAACAGCGCAGACTGGCCGATCTGTACTTCCAGGCTGTCGAGAACTTGCTGGGCCTCCTCGCAGAGGCCGAAGACTATCTCCAGGCGCTGGACTACGCGCGCCGCGTGGTGGCAATCGATCCCCTCCGGGAAGAGAGCCACCAGCAGGCGATGCGCCTATATGCCGCGGCCGGCCGCGCCGCCGAAGCATTGGAGCAGTTCAAGGAGCTTGAGCGAATCCTGGAACAGGAGCTCGGCGCACAGCCCTCCGCGGCCTCCCGGGAGCTCGTCGAACAGATCAAGCGCCAACCCGCGCCTGCGTTGCCGGCCCCGCCCGCTCGTAACTCTCAACTTTCAACTCTCAACCCTCAATTGCCCCGAGGGACAGTGACCTTCCTCCTCACCGACATGGCCGGTTCGACCGCCATGTGGGAAAAGGCAGGCGACGCATTTCGGAACGCGCTCGAAGCACATCACCGGCTGATGCGTACGCTTTTTACCGAGCATGGCGGCCACGAGGTGAAAGAGGCCGGTGAATCCTTCCTCGTCGCCTTCGAATCCCCTATTGCCGCGCTCACTTGCGCCATTGCCTGTCAAAAAACAGTGGACGGTCTATTGTTGAGAGTTGAGGGGCAGGCGGACAACTCTCAACCCTCAAATCTTAACCCTCAGCTAAGAGTTCGCATGGCTCTCCACACGGGAGAGGTCAAGCTCGAGGAGGGCGAATACCACGGTATCGTCCTTCACCGGGCATCCCGAATACTGACCGCTGCGCACGGCGGCCAGATTCTGGCCTCGGAGGCGCTGTCCTTCATGCTGCGCCGCGACCTTCCCGCTGGAGTCCAGCTCGTCGACCTGGGCGTCTACCGGCTGCGCGACGTTCAGGCCCCGGAGCGGCTCTTCCAGGTCAACTACGACGGGATGCCCCAGACTGACTTCCCCGCGCTTAACGCAGAGGCCGGCTATCAGAGCAACCTGCCGCTCCAGTTCACGCGTTTCTTCGGGCGCGAGGAGCAGCTTGCCCAGCTTTCCGAGATGCTCCAATCCGGGCACACTCGCCTGGTCACCATCACCGGCCCGGGCGGCACCGGCAAGACCCGCCTCGCCCTGGAAGTCGCGAATCGCCTCCTGGAGCCGTTCGCGGGCGCAGTCTGGTTCGTGCCGCTGGTCGATCTCTCCGATCCGCAGCTCATCGCGGGAGCGATCGTCGACGCCCTCCGAATCCCTCGGCCTGCAACCGCCGAGCCGCTCGATCAAGCGGTCCTGGCGCTGAACCGCCAGCCCTCCCTTCTGGTTTTGGACAACCTGGAGCAGTTCGTGGAAGAAGGCGGGCAGGTCGTACGCGCCCTCCTGGAGCGCGTTCCGCTGCTCACTTGCCTGGTCACTTCGCGCCAATCCCTCGGCCTCTTAGCCGAGCGCGAGTCCCAGCTCGCTCCGCTCGCCACGCCCAACGGTCCCGGCACACCCGAGCGGCTGACGATGTTCGAGAGTGTTCGGCTCTTCGTTGACCGAGCGCAGGCCGTGAAGCCGGATTTTCAGGTCACCAACCAGAACGCCCCGGCCGTCGCCGAGCTGTGCGACCGATTGGAGGGGATTCCGCTGGCTATCGAGCTGGCCGCCGCCCGCGCCTCGGTCCTATCGCCTTCCCAAATGCTCCTCCAGCTAGAAAACCGATTCGACTTCCTGGTTAGCCGGCGGCGGGATGCGACCGACAGGCATCGCACTCTGCGCGCGGTAATGGAGTGGAGCTACCGGTCACTGCCTCCGGAGACCCAGGGGTTTTTCGCGCAGCTGTCGGTCTTTCGCGGCGGCTGGACGCTGGAATCGGCCTCAGAGGTCACGGGAGACCATCTCGCCCTCGAACATCTTGAACACCTGAGAGCATGCTCGCTGGTGCAGGCGGCGGACTACGAGACAGGCATGCGCTTTCGGATGCTGGAGAGCATTCGGGAGTATGCGGAGGCTCAGTTGACGCCGGAAGAGCGCGCTGCGGCAGGGCATCGACATCTCGATTTCGCCGTGCGATTTGCGGAGGAGGCGGAGCCAGGGCTGACCGGGGCGGATCAGCAGGCGTGGCTGGAGCGGCTAGAAGCCGACCATGACAACCTGCGCGCAGCCCTCGGATTCGCCCTGCAGCTCTCAACTGAATCCGGCCTGCGCCTGTCGGGGGCGCTGTGGCCGTTCTGGTACGTGCGGGGCTACTTCGGGGAAGGGCGGATGTGGTGTCGGTCGGCGCTGGAACGGGAGGTTGATGCGGATCGGACGGCCGTACGTGCGAAAGCGTTGAACGGCGCGGGCGCGCTGGCCTATAGGCAGGGCGATTACGCCTCCGCCCGTTCCCTGTACGAGGAGAGCCTCTCCATTCGGCGGGAACGTGGCGACCGGCGGGGTATCGCTCTGTCGCTCAATAACCTGGGGTTAGTGGCACAGGAGCAGGGCGATTACGCCTCCGCACCTTCCCTGTTTGAGGAGAGCCTCTCCATCGGGCGGGAGCTGGGGGACCGGCGGGGCATCGCTATGTCGCTCAACAACCTGGGGATGGTGGCCCAAGACAGGGGCGACTACGCCTCCTCTCGTTCCCTGTTTGAAGAGGCTCTGACCATCAATCAGGATCTCGGCAATCGTGAGTGGGAAGCCGCTAACCTCAACAACCTGGGGATCCTGACCTTGCATCAGGGCGACTACGCCTCCGCGCGATCCCTGTCTGAGGAGAGCCTCTCCATCCGACGGGAGCTGGGGGACCGGTCGGGCATCGCTCTGTCGCTCAACAACCTGGGGAAAGGGGCCCGAGAACAGGGCGACTACGTCTCCGCGCGTTCCCTGTTCGAGGAGAGCCTCTCCATCCTGCGGGAGCTGGGGAACCGGGTTGGCATCGCCCACTCGCTTAGCAACCTGGGAAGCGTGGCCCATGAGCAGGGCGACTACGCCTCCGCCCGCTCCCTGTACCAGGAGAGCCTCTCCATCCGGCGGGAGCTGGGGGACCGGCAGGGCATCGCCGCATCGCTTGAAGCATTTGCCGGTCTCGCGGCAGCACTATCACAATCTGTGCGGGTCGCACGCCTCTGGGGTGCGGCCGAAGCCCTGCGGGAAGAGATCGGCTCGCCACTGTCGTCCAACGATCGGGACCAGTATGATGAGAGCGTGGCTGCAGCGCGAGAAGCCCTCGGCGATGACGCCTTTTCCACCGCCAGGGCGGAGGGCCGCGCCATGACGCTGGAGCAGGCGGTGGATTACGCGCTTAGCGAGAAAGGATAGGACGCGGGGGAATCCCCTTCCGAACTCGCGGGCCGTATGCCGGGCGGTTCGGGCCAAATGCTTCACATCTATTTTTTCGCCTTCTCAACATTTCAGCCATCTTTTAGACCCGGAGAGTAGAGTAGGCACATTGGTCGGCCAATCTACACCGAATTGCTCGCGGAGTCACGGGGCAACTGTGAGGTCGGGTCTGCCAAACCACAATTGGAGCGAAAGCTCAAGGAGGCGGTTATGTTGAATCGAACCATTCAGAAATCATTCTGGTTCTTTGCGCCGGGGGCGCTGCTCTGCTTCGCCGCCGGCGCGGCTATGTGCCAGGTCGGCCAATGGCAGTCTGTCGCGCCGATGAATTGGAGGAGCAGCGGGCTGGGTGCGGCCACCGGCCCGGACGGCCGCATCTATGCCATCGGCGGCAACGACGGTTACAACGGGATTGTGAACTTTGTGCAGGCATACCAGCCGCAAACCAACACCTGGACCCAGACGGCATCGATGAATTCGGCCCGCGCCTACTTCGGCTGCGTCACCGGTCCGGACGGGCGCATCTACGCCATCGGCGGCAGATGGAACGCATCGGCGGAGGCGTACGATACGAGCAGCAATAAGTGGTCGCACATTGCACCGCTGCCCATCGATTTAAGCACCGAGCAGGTGAACTCGGCAGCGCTCGGTAACGATAGCAAGATCTACGCCTTTATCTCACCCGGCCCACCCGCCTCCTTCCCTCCGTACCTCAGAGCCTATGACATCGCCACGAACACCTGGTCTCCGATCATTCACCCTCCCGTAACGCTCCCGTACTTCTGGTCTGGAATCGCGAGCGACGCCGCCGGACGGATCTATGTCGCAGGCGGCCAGGCGCCGGATGGGTCTTCCGTTGCCGACGTCGTCATGTTCGATCCGCGGGCCAACACCTGGCGCTACGTCCAGTCTATGCCGACCCCGCGCTCATATTTCGCCCTCGCCTTCGCGGGCGACGGCCGGCTCTACGCGATAGGAGGCACTGCGGCCACCTATACGGAGGACGCGGCCGTCGGCGCTTACGATCCCGCGCTGAATAGCTGGGCTCCCGTGTCGCCCCTCAATGTCCCACGCGCCCGCTCTGCCGCCACCATGGGCCTGGACGGTCGCGTCTACGTTCTGGGCGGAGAGTCAACCAGCGAAGGAAATTTTCTTGCTGGGTTCTCCGTCGAGGTCTACCAGCCGGGCCCGAGCTCGTCCGGTCCGAACGTCACGGCCGCCTCGATCCACGCGATGGAGGGAGCCGCGTTCACGAGCGTCGTCGCCAGCTTCACAGATACGCACTCGGCGAATGCTCTGGACTTTACCGCCTCCATCCAATGGGGGGACGGGCAAACGTCCTCGGCAACCGTCTCCGCCAACGGCAGCGGCGGGTTCAACGTGACGGCTTCGCACCTCTATACCAGGGCGGGCTCCTATGTCACGAAGATCAGCGTCCTGGCGGAATACGGCGGCTCCGGCTCCTCCGGCGGCTCCGCGGCAGTTGCAGATGCGCGGCTTACAGCCAAGGGCCTCAACATCGTGAGCAACAGTAGATCGTTCACTGGTATGGTAGCCACCTTCACTGACGCGAACCCATACGCCGCCGCGAGCGATTTCACGGCTGTCATTCAGTGGGGAGATGGCAAGTTCTCCGCCGGCACGATTAAGGCGATGGCAACAGGAGGGTTCAGTGTCACCGGCGCTCACACCTACCGGAAGTTCGGCGCCTACACCGTCATCGTATCC
>JBBQPO010000263.1:0-8579 GCA_038217285.1 Chthonomonadales bacterium | reverse complement strand
GCGTGGGAGATTTGCTCTGCTACCAGGTCGCTCCTGCGCCGTTGGTTCCTCCGAAACGAAGAGGGCGTCCGCCTCGAAAAACAGGGGTCAGAGAAACGAAAGGCGGTATGGCCATTCTCACCGTTTAATGCAGCACTACCGTGCCACGGAGTTATTCCTGGCAATTGAATTTTCTTGAAGGCGCTGGACTCTATCTGTCGCACACGTTCCCGACTCAGGCCCAGAAGTTGCGCAATATCCTCCAGTGTGTGTCGGGTGCCCTCATCGCCGTTTGAATCAAGCAAAAGGCCATAGCGAAGATTCAATACGGTCCATTGCTTGTCCTGACATAGTTCCTGCATCCCAGTGATAACATGACCGAGGTCAGTTCCGCAGGTTTCTGGAGTCACGAGATGTTCCCAGGAAGTCTGCGCAGTCCCCCGTCTCAATCCCAGTACGACTAATCGATTCCATATATCTTCGAACGCCGGCATATCAAAGCAAAGAGACCGATGAAGAGGATTCAGTGCGTCAAGAAGTTCTCGAAGCGTCGCGATCTCTATAGCCTGCAAGAGCTTGTTCGTCCGACTTTGCAAACCGATCTGTCGGATATGACAGTGGCCCCAACGAGCCGTTAAAATCTCTTGCCGTTCCTCGAAGGAGACCAGTTCTCCCATCCTATCGTCTGCTGCATCGCGTCGTTCTTGAGCGAAGGTAAGCAGAAGGTCTGATATCTCCTCTGCTACATCGTCACCCAGTTCCAGTCGAGTCTTCTCCCACGTCCATCCCAGTAGGGAATCGAAATCTGCGCACTTCACCGCCGAAAGCATCTCCCTCAATGCAGGCGGAAACGGCAGGGAAGCGAGCGGGAGATCGGTTTTTGAACTGTCATAGGCAAAAGTATTCCACTCCTCTCGCAGCGTTAGTGGCGCCCATTCGATGACGTTGTTGGTGTTCTGTGCAAGGTGTTGGCGCAATTCGAAAAGGTCAGAGGATCCCAGAGCATATTCAGATGCCTCTACTAAAGCGCCGACGCGTTTCAAAATCTCCTGAAGCGATCTATTCCCCATATTCCGAATACAGTAGAGTTCCCCGGCGGTCATTTCCACCAGTTGGTGAATAGTCGAAATACCGCTTTTGATGAGACAGTTGGAGGGCCGAACGGAAAGCTCCAAGACGTCGATGGAATCAGTGGAATGGAAAGCCAGAACATGCGCCGGAATCGACAACGCTTGCTTAAGCGGTAGTTGAGGATGGTTTGTAACGTCGGGGTAAGAAATCTGTGCCACAAACTTTGCACCGCCAGTCGAGCGTAGTGTCTGACGGGCTAATATTCGTCTCGTAAGGTCGGCATTCCTGCTCTGGGGAGTTGGAAGGAGGACAAGTTCGAATATTGCCTGGATAGATCGAGCGCCTGCCATATCGGCAGGCGCGTTGATCGTTCATTTCTTGCTATACGTCCGGTTTGGGTTCAGTCGGTCTTCTGCTCGATGAGGGTGCCGAAGCGCTTGCCGATGGCGAGAGCAGGGTCGAGCGGCACATCGACGGCCTGACAGTCGGCGGGAATACTGATGGTCGGCGTGGGGCGCAGGCACTTGCCGGCGAACTGCGGCAGGTAGGGGCGCAGCTCTTCGAGCATCTCTCCCGTCATATCGCGTATCTCTTTGAGGCTCAGAACGGCACCGGTGAGCGGGTCGAGGGCCAAGGCATGCACCAGATGTTCGGGGTCGCCGGTCAGAGCGGCTTCGGCGCAGAGGGTCTGCACGTTGATATTGGTCTGGCAGAGCGCGGCGCACTGCACGGGCAGCGCTCCGATCACAGTGGGATGCAGGCCGGTATCGTCGGCGAAGGTTGGGACCTCCACGCAGCAGCCCTGCGGCAGATTGGTGATATAGCCGTCGTTGCGGACATTCCCCATGAGACGGAACGGATTGCCGGTGGTGACCGCCTCCAGAATATAGGAGCAGTACTCCACGCTGCGCGCCTCGATGGCGGTCGTCTCGAACTGGAGCGGATCGACCTCCGCGTACTTGTCCGCCATCGCCTTGCCCCACTTGTAGTAGGCGCCCGACTCCCCGCCGAAGCCGGGCTCGTCGCAGTAGAGGTCGAGCGCGGCCTGGCTGTTGCGGAACCACGGCACATACTCCGACAGATGCCCGGTCGATTCGGTCATGAAGTAGCCGAACTGCCGAAACACCTCGCCGCGCACCTTCTCGTTTTTGTAGTATTCGGGACGTTCGAACTTCGCGCGCAACTCCGGATAGAGGTCGCGGCCCTTGTGCTCCAGTTTCAGGAACCAGTCCATGTGGTTGATGCCCCCGCAGACGAAGGTGATCTCGTCTTTGGGAACATTGCAGTAGCCGGAGATAAGGTCGAGGGTGGTCTGCACGCCGTGGCAGAGGCCGATAAAGGGGACGTTGGAGACCCGGCCGAGTGCGAGACAGTTCGCGGCCATGGGGTTCGCGTACTGCAGCATGATCGCCCCCGGTTTCGCGACCGCCTCCATGTCCTTCGCGATGTCCACCAGCACCGGGATATGCCGCTGCCCTCGAAACAGGCCGCCGGGGCCGAGGGTGTCGCCGATGCACTGGTCCACGCCATACTTGAGCGGGATCTCGTAATCGACACCGTAGGCATGAAAGCCGCCGACCTGGATCATGACCACGACGAAATCGGCGTCTTTGATCGCTTCGCGGCGATCTGTCGTCGCCCAGACGCGGGCCGGCAGGCCATTGTCCTGGATCATCCGGTTGACGAAGGTCTCCATACGGTGGAGTTTGCTCTCCGTCGGGCTCATCAGCGCGAACTCGCTGTCGCGGAGCGCGGGCGTGGCGAGAATGTCGGAGATCAACGTCTTGCAGAAGACGACGCTTCCAGCGCCGATCATGGCGATCTTTCGAGGCATCAGGTTTCTCCTTCGTGACCGTCCGCGCCCCCATTGAACGCGGCTCTACGGCGACCCTTTGCGCTCAGTTTCGACACTGCGGCGTCTTTTCCTGCCTAGATCGATTTTAGGCTTTGCTTCCCGCCCCTAAAGGAGCGGTCTGATGCGGTAAGCCCCATAAATGGGACTGGGTAGGACTTGAGCAGGAGCAAATGCGCACAGAAACAGGCTGTCAGTCATCCTGATGAAGAGATTTGCTCTCCATTTCAACCATCTCAGGCCCATTTATGGGCCTTAACCTTCCCCGGCAGGCCGCTCCTTTAGGGGCGGCGGCCTTAAGGGACAAGATAAGCTTTAAGTAGGAGGGGGCTGTGGGGAGGTAGCATTGACGATCACCGGACGAGTGAAAACCCACCATCGACGTAGATCTCGACTCCGGTGACGTGTCGGGAGAGATCGCTTGCCAGAAAGAGGCAGGTATCGGCCACATCGGCGGGTTCTCCCAGTCCGTGGTGCAGACCCGGTCGGCCCTCCGGAAACTCGACTTTGATTTCGATCTCCTTGATATTGCGCTTTTCGGTGCGGTCACCGATGTTGGTATGGATCGCCCCTGGACAGACTGCATTGACCCGGATATTGTAACGTGCCAGTTCCAGTGCAGCCATCTTCATAAAGGCGACCTGCCCTGCCTTGCTAGCGCTATAGGCGCTTGAGCCTGCGTTCGAGAAGGTGCGAGTGCCGTTGACGCTGCTGGTGATGACGATACTGCCGCCGCCTGCCCGCTTGAGATGTGGGATCGCGAAATGGACGGTGAGGTACGTGCCTTTGAGGTTGATGTCGAACGTTCGGTCCCACTCGTCCGGCTGCAGCGCTTCGATGGGGGCCCAGACACCGTTGATGCCGGCGTTCGCAAAGACGATATCGAGCTGTTCGTACTGCGCGATGGTAACGGTGATCGCCTGCTGCACCGAGGCCGCGTCCGACACATCGCACTCCACGAAGAGCGCCCTGCCGCCTGCCCGCTCTATCTCGGCACGCGTCTGCTCGCCCTCTGCGCACAGCATGTCGGCCAGAGCGATAGACGCGCCTTCGTGCGCAAACCGCAAGGCCGTACCCTTCCCGATCCCGCTCGCGCCGCCAGTGATGAAGGCCACCTTACCGTCCAGAAGTCCCATCGTTTTCGCCTTTCCTGATTTTCCCCTTCATACTGCCAGGGTGCGGAAGAGTTCCCGGCAGGGTTTAAGGTCGGTTTAAGAGGAGGTTAATCTTGTGTTAACTGTCGCGGGGTAGAGTTAGACCTCCATGAAGAGGCCGCCGAAGGCGTCGGCTGTCTCGGGTTCTGCGGTGAGATCGGGAAGGTCCGCTTCCGTTACCGCGTCGTCCTCTAGCGGTTCGCGCGCTACGAGGTTCAGGCCCGTGAGAAAGCGGGAGGGAGCGATGGTCGTCTCGTTCCAGCTATCGGGGGAGGAGAGAAACAGCAGATCGCGGGCACGGGTAGCCATGACATAGGCGATCCGGCGCTCCTCGTTGATGTCGTCGGCTTTGCGATGCGGCAGCAGGTCCTCCGACCATCCGATACCGAAGATGACGCGCCACTCCAGGCCCTTGGCGGAGTGGCCCGTCGCCAGGGTCACCTCGTCCTCCTGCCGCCGTTTTTTGGCCCGTTCGGCCTTCCGGCGTGCTGCCTCGTCCCGCACCTTCTGTACGGCCGCGAGATAGGCCGCGATGGTGGGATAGTGCGCCGCCGCCGCCTGCATGCGCTGCATATTCTGGATGCGGTCGTTGTCGCGGTCGTCGCCGGAGTCGCGGCGCAGCCAGCCGTCGAAATCGGTCACCTTCCGAATGATGCGAACGGCGTCCCCGGCATGGGCGAGGGTCTTCAACTGCGCTTCGATCTTGTTGAGATCTTCCCGCAAGGCCCGCAGCGCGCGATGCGTCTTCAGGTCGGCAGACTGGAACTCCGGCAAAATATCCCAGATGCGCTTCCCCCGTATCTCGGCGTGGTTGCGCAGGTGCGAGCCCGTCAACCGGTTCAGCTTGCGGTTGGGCACGTTCATCAGGGCCAGGAACCACTCGTCAGGGCAGGCGACGGCAGGCTTTGCCTCGATCGCAGGGCCTTTTGCGCTCGACTGGATCTCCGGCGCTGCGTCCGGAGGAGCGGAGGGAGGGGTGCCTGCGAAAAAGTGGAGGTAGGCGAGGAGGCCCTGGACCTCTTTGCGAGCGTAGAAGTCGCCGTCCTCGCGCATGGTGTAGGGGATTTCGAGGGCCGCGAAGTGCCGTTCGAGGGCCTCGCTCTGCGCATTCGCCCGGTAGAGAACGGCAATCTCCTGGTATTTTACGCCGCGCTTGACCAGCCGCTGGATCTCCTCGCCGACGGCCAGCGCCTCGATGTCCACATCCGCGTAACGCTGCCAGACGACCGGTTCTCCCTCGGGGCGTGTCGGCGTGAAGACCAGGGCGCGGCGTTCCGTGTCCTGCCGGATCAGGCTGTCGGCGAAGGTGAGAATGGAGCGGGTACAGCGGTAGTTCTCGCGCAACTCGAAGACTTTGGTGCGCGGGTGCGCCGCGAAGCGTTGGAAGGTCTGGGTATCCGCCCCCCGAAAGCCATAGAGCGACTGATCGAGGTCGCCGACCAGCATCAGGTTTTTATGCTCCTGCCCCAGCGCGAACGCGACGATGTATTGCGGGGCGTTCATGTCCTGGCACTCGTCTACGACGATATGCGAGTAGCGCGCGGCAATCCGGGCGCGCAGGCCGTCGTCCTTTTTGAAGAGCATGATGACGTCCTGAATCAGGTCGTCGAACTCGCGCAACTCTTTTTCGGCTTTCGCCTTTTCGTAGGCGCGCCAGGCGCGGGCAAAGTCGCGGTCTTCCGAGGAGCCGTCGTGCGTGTAGGTATCGGCCCTCTGCGCCGTGTTCTTGCTGAAGGAGACCCGCGAGAGGAAGCCGCCGACCCCGCCCTCCAACTCGGCCGCCTGGGCGGTTTCGGCCAGATTACGGCGCAGGAACTCGTCCGTCAGCAGGCCAAACTTCAGGCCTTCCCCGCGCAGGATCTGCAGGCAGAGCGCGTGCATGGTGGTCACATGGACATTCGCCAGCGTGGCCTTCGTCAGGATCTGCCCGATGCGCGCCTTCATCTCCTGGGTCGCGTCGCTGGTGAAGGTGGTGACGAGCAGCTTTTTGCCCTGCTCCGCCATGCGCGCCGCGCGCAGGGTCACCACACGGGTCTTGCCGCTGCCTGGCCCCGCGTAGACGGCGGCTGGCCCCTCCTCGAACAGCACGGCAGCCCGCTGATTGCCGCTCAAACTATCCCAACTTGCCAATACCCTCTCCTTGCCAAAAAAACCTTGAACAGGTATACATAAATGGTTGCTTTCTTGTTCCCATTGTGCTATAATACTCGACGTATCTCTACGGTATACCCGACAACCCGACGTTTCCGCAAGCAAAGGAGTGTACGACCATGGCATTCACTTTCGAAGATCTGCTGGACAGTCTTCGCGCCTCCCGCAGCAACTTCCACAAGCATCTCAACGGCCTTCATGACGACCAGTGGGACTGGAAGCCCTATTCGGAGTGCAAATCCATCCGCGACACGCTGATCCATCTCGTCGTGGATGATCGCGTGGCGGTCTGGGCTTTCGATGCGACCGAAGAGCCCGACTACGAAGCCTTCGTGACCGCCGCCACGGCCGAGGCAGGAAACGATATCGCCCATCTCAAATCGATGGTGGACTCCTCGTTCACCGGCCTCCTGGCACAGCTCACGTCCCGTTATGCCGATAAGCCGCTCGATACCGAGGTCAGCACCTTCGGCTCCCCCAGGAAACTGGGCGTCGCCATCCCTTACTTCTCCAGCGAAGACTACTACCATACAGGGCAGGTCGCCTTCATGCGCATGGCCAGCGACCCCACCTGGAACTACTACGCCACGATCTACGGCTTGGAAGCCTGAAAACGGGTCAGGAGTGGGAGAAGGAGCGATCTCATGGTCGCGGCAGGATTCGCGTCCGACAGGCGTCTTTTGGTTCGTCTCGTCGTTGCCTGAAATGTTTGCCGAATGGTAGGGCCGCTTGTCGAGACTGGCTCAGGGCCGTTCGACGACACTGACGCGGAGTTCGTGGGCGCCGTCGGCGCGGGCGATCTCATAGTAGTAGAAGAGTTCGCGTCCGACCGGCACCACGTCTACGTAGCGCAGGCAGCCGGTGGCATGGCGGGAAAAGAGCGCCGGGTGATCGGGGCTGAGCGAGTAGAAGGTGCGGAGATCGAAGGTCTGGGCGAGGCCGGTGCGCTCCTCGTAGTTTTCGGCGGCGGAGGCGCTGCCGTCGTAGAAGGCGAGCCAGCCGCCCGTCTCCAGGGGAACCATTCCTCCGACACGCCGGCAGTGACCGTCCCAGGCCGGGGCGGCATTCGGAAGCGCGGGATAGCCGGTGAGGGGGGTGGCGTCTCCCATCCACTGAAACCGTCGCCCATCGCCGCTCATAGCGATTCCCGTGCGGTAGAAAGGCTGCCCGCCGGGCGCAGGCGCTTCGGTGGCATAGGTGACAAGCAGATAGGTCATGCGCCCGATGAGGAAGACGTTGGGATCCTTCATACGAATCGCCCCGTACTCCTCCGGGATCAAGAGCGTGGTCATGGTCGTGACGTCGAAATGGTCGGGCTCGTCGGCTTCGACCAGCCCGATCCGCCAGCGGCCGTCCGCCGGGTGGACAAAGCAGAGATAGAGCAGCCAGCGTCCATCCAGGCCGCGTATCAGGGAGGCGCGTTCGACGGAGAGCGCGTCCAGTGACGTCTTCGGCAGCGCCCAGATGTCGGTAAAGGCGATGCCGTTGTCGCTGGCGGCGATGCGCAGTTCGACGCCGCGCCCCAGTTCTCGCGGTTGGCGCTGCCGGTAGACAAGATAGAAGGTGTTGCTGAAGGAGTCGAAAGTCGCCCCCGGCGCGCCCGCCCACCAGCCCGGTCCGGCGTCGAGCGGCGCGCGCACCAGATTGCTCACTTCCGGGTCGAAGAGCGGCACCGTATCGAATGTTTTGCCTGTATCTATCGCCACCAGAGATCCTCCTAGATGTCTCGCACTCGCCCCGTTCTGTGATATTTTTCACAGTCGTGCGGAAACTGCCCAACTTGGCACGGTTATTGCATAATAAAGAGTTGTCACGATACGCGGTTCCGAAGAGGGAATCGACTTACAGCAAAAGGAGTTCACTGGAATGTCGAATCTCACCATTTACAACGCGCCGAATGCCGCCGCTCGGCCTTGCGCGTTCTGTCAGACGATCCCACTTACTTCCGCCCCGCTGCGCCATGAGGCCGGAGGAGGCAGTGCGAACCCCGGTTCGCACACCTGCATGCTTCATGCCGGAAAAATTGGCCCCGATGGGAAGGCCATTGCCCCGCACGACTGTACCAGCGAACGTCAGGTCGAATGCCAGTCGCATCGCCGCCTGCGTTTCGCCCGACTTTGCGCGCAACCGATCACACTGTCCACTTCACCAGCGGCCCCGTAGCCACCGGCTTCCCACAGGCCCCTCTCCAAAACCTGGAGAGGGGCTTTTCGTTATTACCGCTCCAGCCCCTCCTTCTCAAAAAGGGGCTGGGGTGGGCTCCACCGTGATCGTCTATCGGCGGCCACGCAGGCGGATACTGTCGCCGATAGACCAGCCGACCAGAACGGCGGGAAATAGCACATTCCCGGCGAAGATCGCGACCGGAATAT
>JBBQPO010000262.1:0-8682 GCA_038217285.1 Chthonomonadales bacterium | reverse complement strand
CTGTTCCGAAAGCGGATCTCGACCTCTCGACGACGGCGGAATCCGGCGAGTGGAGCGGTTCCTCGGTGAAAGCCATACGCCTGCTGCCCTCCGCGGTCTGCTTTGCGGCTCTGCTTAGTTTCTTCGCGGTGCCGCCTTCGTCCGGGCGTTCGGAGGCGCAGTTTGGCGCTCCCAGCCTCTACCGGCAGGGCAATCAGGCGCTTAGGCAAGGAGATCTGGTGTCCGCGGAGCGACTATGGCAAAGTGGAAAGGAGCAGGCAAATAAGACCGGGAACCTTCGCGATGAAGCGATGTGTACCTTTGGATTGGGCTATGTTTCCGACGAACTCCACTCGCTCGACCGGGCGATTACCTGGTACATTGTCGCGCTGAGTCTCTGGCAACAGCTTGGGGATCAAAAAGAGATTGCAGCGACCGAGGAAAATCTTTCGATCGACTACTACACGCTCGGACAGATCGACGCGGCCTGGGGGTGTCTGCAATACGCTCGTTCGGTCCGTGAGGCACTGCAGGATTCCGACTACGTCGCGATCGACCTCTACCGACTGGGTGGGATCTATGCCGAACTCGGTCAGTCTGAAAAAGCGATCGAATCCTGGCGTCTCGCTATGAAGCATCGCTGGAAGAATGGCAGACAGGTCCTTCCAGCGCAGTGTCTGAATAACCTGGGACGTATCTACCGCGAGACGGGCCGCCTGCCGGAGGCGCTCGACGCGCTTCGGCAGGCGGCTGCGATTCGGGAGAACGCCGGCTCACCGGCGGACTATGCCGACACCCTGAACAACCTTGGCGGCGTCTACGACGATCTGGAGCGCCCGGAGGAAGCGCTGGTCTGCTACAGGCAGGCCCTGAAACTCGTGGAAAGTTCCGGCCAGACACCGGATATCGCCAGCAACTCCTTGTCTCTGGCCCACGATATTGGCCGCCTCTATCTTCGGTTAGGCCAGGAAGAGAAGGCGGAACATGCCTTCCAGGAGGCGCTTCTGCAGGAGGAGGCTCTCCGCGCTCAGGTCGCCGATCCCGACGAAGTTTCCGATCTCCAGGGGGTTCTGCCGAATGTGTATGCCGAATTTGCTGCCCTGCGCTTGCGGCAGAAACGCGCACCGGAGGCGCTGGAACTCGTCGAGCGGGGGCGTGTGCAGGGGCTGATGCGCCAGGCGGTCCAGTGCCGCGCGGAGTTTTCGGGCCTCCTGACCGATGCCGAGAGGGCACGACTGAACGCGGCGCGCCAGACCATGCGCGATACCGACAGACTGCAGCGCATCGTGGAGAGGCTTCCTCCCTCCCCACAGGCAGACGCGCAGCGCGCGCAGGCGCTGCATCGGTCCCGCGAGGCGAAAACCGCGATGAGCCTTCTGGAGGCCGATCTGTGCCGACGCGATCCGAACTACGGACGGTTTCAGGGAATGGATCCGCCTTCTCTCTCGCAACTGCAAGCACTGGCCGATCGCACCCCGGATACGCTCTACTTGGAATGGGCTGTCGTCGATGCCCGATCAACACTGCTTTTTGCGCTCTCGCACGCCCATGGTCTCCAGGCCTTTACCCTCCCGGTCGGAAGCAGGGAACTCTCCCGTCTGGTGAGCCAATGGCGCGAGGCGCTGATCGCGCCTTCGGAGTCGCGCCTGGACCGGCTGACCGCCGCGCAGAGGCTCGCCGCCACCGAGCCTGCCAGGGCCCGCGCGCTCTCCCGCCTCCTGTTCGGCCCTCTGGAGAGAGGCGGCCCGTTGGCTCAGGGCAACCTCCTGTCGCAACGACACATCGTGGTCGTAGCGGACGGCCCCCTTCTGGATATCCCGTTCGCGGCGCTGACCGACGCCTCCGGGCACAGACTCGTCACGCGTGCTGCGCTCTCCACCAGTCCCTCCCTTGGCATGCTGAACTGGCCGGTATCCGCCACCTCCTACCTCTCTCCCTCTCTGCTCTGCGTGGCGGACCCGACCGGCACGGGAGGGCAGGTGCTGCGCAGTGCGTCGCGCGGCAGCCTCGGCGCACTCCCTTATGCCCGGAAGGAGGGACAGGCGGTGGCGCGACTGTTTCCGCACATGCTGGCGCTTTTTGGACCGGAGGCACGGAAAGAGCGGGTCGAGAAGGAGATCGGAAGCTACACCCTGCTCCACTTTGCTACCCACGGCATCCTGGACACGCACGTCGGCCTGCGTTCCGGACTCGCCCTCGCGCCGGAAACGGTCGGCAGCACGGAGGCGACGATACTGGAGGCACGGGAGATTCTAGGCCTGAAACTCTCGGCCCGCCTCGCGGTGCTTTCGGCCTGCGAATCGGGACGGGGACAGCGCACCGGGGGAGAGGGCTTGAAAGGACTGTGCTGGGCGTTTCGCGCGGCGGGCTGTCCCAGTATCGTCGCCTCGCAGTGGAAAGTAGACGATGTCGCCACCCGGGATCTGATGGTGGAGTTCTATAAGGGCCTCAAGGCAGGCAGGCGTAAAGACGATGCCCTGCGTCAGGCGATGCTTCAGGGCGCCGCCATTCCCAACCGCACTCACCCCTTTTACTGGGCGGCTTTCCAGGTGATGGGCGATACCCTTCCGCTCGTTGCAAATGCTCCCGATAGCGCCCCACGCCTCCACAACATATCGACCGACAGCGCTTCCAGCCGCCGGTCGGCCTGGAACGACACTCGAATCGAACTTCCGTAATCGATTTCAACTCTCGGCCTCAACGCTCCGACTCTTCCCTCTCCTGCCTGCTCTGCCTCTCCCCTCGACAAACGAAATTCCCCGTTCGCAACAGAGTCGCGGACGGGGAAGGCTGTACAGCGAGTTCAAGAAGGGAGGGCGGAACTCCCCCGGACCTAGCCGCCGAGCGTCGTTCTGCGTCGGCGCAGTCCAATGGCGCCGCCGGTCAGCCCCATGCCGACCAGCAGGGCAATGCTGCCGGGCCCCGGAGTGGCCGTTCCTGCAGCGCCGACCCGCAAAGTTAATGTGCCACTCCCGTTATTATCGACACTGAAGCCGGTCGCCGTGATAGGAACTAAGCCCGGCGTCGCGCTGGTCGCTCCGCTGTAAGCGGTGGAGGCAGGGAAGACATAGTCGTTGATCGTGGTTCCCACGGTGGGGAAGAAGAACGCTGTGGACCCGTTCGTAGCGCGGGATACCAGCAGATCGGGCGTTCGAGCCCCGGAAGAGGGGTTGTACGGCGTGTTGGTCGAGGAGAAAAACAGCCCCAGATCCCCTGCAGTTCCCCCGAAACTTGAGATCGGAGTCACCACGTTCTGGACGAAGGAGAGAGTGTTGGTGCCGTTGGGCAGCAGGATAGAGATGCCCTTGCCGAAGGTTGTGCCGTTAAAAGTGAAGTTGAGCGGCGTGACTCCCGGAGAGGAGGTGTTGGTATCATATTGATAGGAGGTCGAGGTGGTTGCGCCGCTCCCATTGGCTGCGAACAACAGAGCGCCGACCAGATACCCCTGGGCATGGGCTTGCGGCGCTGAGCAGAGTGTCGCGCCCCCGAGGAGCAGGAGGCTTGCCGATGCCGAGAGGGCGCTGCGAAAAGAAGAGAGTGTCGTGTACATGGGTGTTGTGCCTTTCCAGGACAGAAACGGATAGTCTTTGCGGCGAGGGGGTCGCAAACAGGCGCGCAGCGCACGGAGAGACATACTGCCGGCAGTTCTCCCTGCGCTCGCCTGCCTGAAACACCCACGCACACGTCCAGTATAGCGACCCTGCGTCTCAACAGCGTCTCAAGCGCCCCGTCTGCACCAGCCTCTCCCTTCTGTGCCGGCAGCCCCGGCGCTTCCACCACACAGACAACAACAGAATGGCTTACCGGAACAGCAGCGTCACAACAACGCAAGCGAGCGCCTGTTTTGCCAACCCTCTTCTCCCTGATCATTCACTTCGCAGGTGCGTCTGCAGCAGAGCGCTCTCATCGGAATAAATACGCGCCTGGAGCAGATCACCCTCTGCTTCCAGTAGTTTCACCAGGCGATCGAGCATCTCCACGATACGCGGCTTTTCGCCGACAGATCGAAATATCTCCAGACTCTCCTCAAGCATCTGCCGGGCCGCCAGACTGTCTCCCTCTTTGCGTGCCGCCTCCGCGAGGCTGCAGAGGCACAGGGCGACGCCACCCGCAAAATCCTGTTCACGGCTCTGCTGCAGACTCCGATCCAGGAAGCGACGCGCCTCTTCGTAGCGTCCCAGTTCCACATACGTCGCGCCCAAGTTGTAATTTTGCATGGCAATGATCCGTGTGTCCCCGAGCCTCTCCGCCTGATGCAGACTCTGCTCCATAAGCGCGCAGCCCCGTATGGAGTCTCCTGCTCTCACCGCAATAATCGCCATGTTGCTCAGGGCGCGCACGGCCATCACCGGATCTTCCGCCTGTTCCGAATCGGCCAGTACGCGTTCGAAACAGTCTCGGGCCAGGCCGTCCTCGCCCAGCATCGCGTGCAGAAAGCCGAGCGTATTCCATGCCTTCCTCTGCGCAAGCACGTCTTCCCCCGCATGGCGCTCCAGCGCGGCCTGTACCCAGTCCCGTCCCTCCACCCAGCCACCGCGATTGCTCCAGAAATGCATGAGCGCGTTGAGCAGATCCAGTTCGAGTGAATGCCCGGCCGCTGAGGTCCGACACCAGGAGACGACGGCGCGCACGTTTTCGGTATCGACCGTCGCAAAAGGGTCGGGACCAGAGAGGCCGCTAAAATGATGCGTCAGACGCTCATACCCGGCGTCCAACTCCCTCGGATCCAATCGCTCCAGCCCGAACTCGCGCAACGACTCGAGCATGTGAAAGCGCAGCGACGTTCCCTCCGTGTCGGGCGCCTCGCGTACCAGCAGAAAAGAGGCTTCCCGCAACCGCTGCACCTTCTCCAAAATATCACTCTCTCCGACGATGGCCTCCGCCGTCTCCAGAGTCCATTCCCCATGCAGCAGACACAACCGGCAGAAAAAAGCTTGCACCTCCGGGTCCAACAAGCGAAAGCTCCATGCGATACACACTTCCAGAGTCTGATGGCGTGCAGCGATGCCTTTGCGGCGCGTGCGCAACATCTCGAACCGTCGATCCAGACGCGCCAGCATCTGCGCAGGAGAGAGCGTCTGCGCCCAGCTCGCCGCAAGCTCCAGCGCCAAAGGCAGCCCTTCCAGCCGAAGGCACAGCGCTGCCACAGCGGCGGCGTTCCGCGCGGTCAACTGAAAATCGGCGCGGGCCGCCTGCGCCCTGTCCACATACAACCGCACGCTCGCGAATTCCATGAGGCACTCCGGCGCATCGGCGTGCTCAGGCGTGGGCAGCGGCAGCAGAGGAAACTCGCGTTCCCCGGCCAGGTTCAGCCGCTGCCGACTCGTCACCAGGATCGTCAGGTCCGGCAGCCGCTCCAGCAGCCGACCCACGAGCTCCGCGCCCTCTTCGGCGATCTGTTCCATGTTGTCCAGGATCAACAGGGCCGCCCCTGCCCCGAGCGCGTTCAGAATCCCTTCCAGAGGCAGGCGGTCGGCCGCTGCATGCGGGCATACCGTCTCCGCAATCGCCTGCAGCATGCGTTCGGGCGTCTCCACATCCACCAACTCCACAAAGCAGACTGCCCTGTCGGCGTCGGCGGCGCAGAGGCGCGCTGCCTCGACCGCCAGTCGGGTCTTGCCCGAGCCTCCCGTTCCCAGCAGCGTCAGCAACCGCGCTCGCCAGGGCTGCGCGCCTGTCAAAAGCTCTGCGCCGTTCGCATCGGTTGCAGAAGGCGGCGCCAGCAACGCGCGCAGTTGGCTTACCTCCTTCTCCCGCCCGAAGAAAGAGGTTAGCGGCAGCGGCAGACGGACCACAGGCCGGGTTGCAGCGGAGGGAGCCGGAGGGGAGCGCCGAGGAGCGAACGCGGGGCCGGAGGGCGGTAGGGCGACCAGGGAGGCGACCGAACGCGCACCCAATCCACCGGGGCCCGGAACCGAAACGAGAGGAGCCTCCGAAAATGAGAGACAGCCAGCCGCCAACTCTTGCGCCTGCACGGAGGGTGCAACGCCCATCTCCTGCAGCAGTGCACGCAGGCGCTCGAACTGCTGCAGCACGTCGGCTGGACGCTCCAACCGCAGCAGCAACTGCATTACCGTCAGATGCGCTTCCTCGTTCAGCGGGTTTAGATGCACCCGCTGCAGCGCAAACGGCAGCGCTGGCTCCGCCTCATCCTGCGCAATCAGCAGCACGACCAGGTCTTTCAGTGCGCTCTGCATCTGCTCGGACAGAATCTCACGCGCCTGCAACACCCACTCCAGATAGCTCCCCGGTAGCAGCTCGCCTGAAACGGCCTCCACGCCCTCCCGGAGCCGTTGCGTCTTCTGGGTGGTCTCCACAGTGCGCGCCGCTGCCGTGACTGCCGCGCGAAAGTCGGTCACATCCGTGCGCACCGTGCCGGACACCAGCCCGACATGGCTGCGATCCGCTCTCAGCACCTGCCCCCTGCCCACTCCCGGTGGCTCCAGTTGCTGACGCAGCGAGGCCAGCCCCAGCCGCAGGCTGTGCAGAGGGTCGGCGCTTTCGGGCCAGAAAAGCTCGGCCAGCTCCTCGCGCCCGTGCGTACGCTCCGGATACAGTGCCAGATAAGCCAGCAGAAGTCCCGTCTTCTGCGTCCGAAAACGCGACACATTATGGGCGCCCTGGCGCGCGGATAAGCCGCCGCACAGAGTTACACGCCAGGGTTCTTCCAGCATAGAAGCCTATTCCTAAATATTAATTCGCGATTCTTATATTTGTGGGAGGCCAACGAGCAAAAGCCTCTCCTGCTCCTCAGGGAGAGCCGATCTGCCTATTCGCGCTGTCGACTCTCGTCGCTGCCGTCAGCTATTTATACGCTGCAGATAAACCAGCCAGCGCTTTGACAATAGCTTCCTCCAGGGAGATGGCGCGGCCCGCAGCCCATGCCCTTGTGAACGTCTCCTCACCGAGCGCTTCCTTCAGAACCACCATGAGCTGTTCGACTCGTGCTCGTTCGATGGGCTGAAGGGATGCACCGAGCTCTTCCCGCAGCCTCTCCGCCGCTCCGAGATGGCTCGCCCCTTCCGTCGGTCGCTGCAATCGTGCGGCGAGGCCGGCAATCGCCTCCAGGGAGGTCGCGAGGCCCATACGGTCGCCGATTTCCCGTCGGATCGTCAGGCTTTCGAAGTGACGCTGCGCCGCACCGTCGAGATCTCCCTGTTCCGCTGCCATACAACCCAGATAGAAGAGTGAAGTGGCCGCCCCAATGCGGTCTCCGATAGCTTTCACGATATTCAGGGACTCCTCGTAATCGGACCGAGCCGAAGCGTAGTCGCCCTGCGAATAGGCGAGGAACCCCAGATAGGTCAGCGTGCCGGCGATCGCGCGACGGTCTCCAATACCGTGACAGAGCGGCAAAGCCTGCTGATAACACGAGAGCGCTTCTGCGAACGCCCCCCGTATCTGAAGCACCTGACCGAGATTGTTCAACGCACGCGCCATGCCTCGGGAGTCCTCGAACTCACGGCAGAGCGCCAGACTCTCCTGGTACGCGGCAGTCGCTGAGTCGTAGTCGCCCTGATCAAAGGCCACTACCCCTAGATTGTTCAAGGTAGTCATTACCCCCTGACGGTCGCCGAGTTCTCTCTGGATCGCCAGACTCTCTGCATAGTGCGCAAGCGCGACCGGATAGTTCCCCTGAAAATAGGCCGCATTTCCCAGGTTAGTGAGGGAAGCCATAATGCCCCACCGGTCTCCGACCTCCCATTTGAGGTTCAGGCTCTCCCTGTGAAAAGCGGATGCTCGGCCGTAGTCGCTCTGAGCCGAGGCGACATTACCGAGATTGTTAAGGGATTCAGCGATGCTGCGCAGGTCGCCAATCTCTCGTCGGAAACTCAGGCTTCTTTCGTGGTAGGTCTTCGCGGCAGGATAGTCGCCCTGATAGTAGGCCATCGCACCCGCTGCATTTAGAGCTTTCGCGTGTTCCGTGGGGAGCGAATCCGTTCCCACGCTTCCTAAACTGCGCTCGCACCAGTCCCGACCTTCTATCTGGTGTCCGCGACCCCACCAGAAGCGCTGCAGGGCGCCGCACAGGCGAAGGGCGAGCGATGGCGCTTCCCCGGAGCGAAGGCTGAAGTCGAGAGCGGCCCGAAAATTTGCGTGTTCCGCCTCCAGCCGCTGCAGCCATTCGGCCTGCTCCGCTCCCGTCAGTTTCGGCTCTGCCTCTTCCGCGAGCGCCAGGAAGTAATCAAGATGGCGCCGCCGCACCTGCATTTCCTCTCCGGCCTCCTGCAGCTTTTCCGCCGCGTACTGTCGGATCGTCTCCAACTGCCGCCTGCGTTCCGTCTCTCCGGAGGCAGCGATGAGCGATTTGTTCTGCAGGCGGCGCAGCAGACCGCCGATTTCCGGCGCAGCAAGGTCCGCACCCGTGCAGACGGATTCTGCGGCGTCCTGGGTCCATCCGCCGGAAAATACAGAGAGCGACCGAAAGAGCCGCTGTTCCCGGCCCGTCAATTGATCGTACGACCAGTCGATCACCGCCTGCAAGGTCTGGTGGCGCGCGACTCCGCTGTTGCTGCCCTCCGACTGTGACGGCAAGCGTTCGCTCAGCCGTTCGGCGATCTGGGTCACGGTCAGACTGCTGCCAAGCGCGGCCGCCAGTTCGAGCGCCAGCGGCATCCCGTCCATCTGATGGCAGACCCGCGCGGCGGCCAGGGCGGTCCCGCAATCAAAGCGCAAGCCGGGTTGCTGATCCCGCAGCCGCTC
>JBBQPO010000261.1:0-8682 GCA_038217285.1 Chthonomonadales bacterium | reverse complement strand
GCGTAATGTGAGAAGGTATATTCGGGCCAGAAGAGGCGGCGGCGCGAGAGTTCATAATGTCCCGGACACGCTCATCATCGCCGGGATGGGTGGCGACCACAACGACGATTCCGCCGGTGCTCAAGCCACGTTCGTAGTAAGGCGCCATATCCTCTGGGATGCCTGCGCCGACGAGCCATCCGAGGAGGCTGCCTGCGATTCCGCCTGCGCCTGCGCCAGCCAGCATCGCCGCCAACGGCCCCGCCGCCAGCAGACCGACGCCCGGAATCGCGATCGTGCCGACTGCCAGCAAGCCTGCCAGCACCGCTCCGATGGCGCCGCCAATGGCCGCGCCGGTTCCGACGCCTTCCATCGTATGCGCGCCTGCCTCGTTTGCGAAATCTTGCGCCGCGCTGCGATCCTTCATGATTACGCTGATCTCGTTTTGCGTATATCCGATCTCTTTGAGATGCGCGACCGCTTCTTCCGCTGCGGCCTCCGTCTCGAATAGTCCCGTAATTAAGCTAGCCATTGTGCACTTCCTTTCGCTTCCCTGGCATCCTCTCCCGCAACGACTCTGTGATACAGGCCAAGAGGAGATTAGCGGTGTGACGTTAGGAGAACACAAACTGTTCCGATGATCCCGCTCCTCCGGTTGCCTCTGCGAAACCTTGTGGTTAAGTCGTGTGTCAGATAGTCAGTGCTATAATAGAGATCACAGGATGTCTACTCAGGCCGCACTGTACGCGCCTTCGGTTGTCGTCCAACTCCTATAGAACAGTAGGCATGGTGAAAAGATAGCAGTATGATCGATAACTTTTTTGCAATCGACTATCAGGTTCACTCCTTTCGCTCGCATGATGGCAGGTCCAGCATTCAGGAGCAGTGCGTCCGCGCGGTCGAGGTGGGCCTGGACGAGATCGGATTTTCGGAACACAAAGATTTCGATCCCGCCGATCCGGTCGTGGACTACTTCGACTACGACGCCTATCTCACCGAGATCGAGGCGGCACGGCGGGAGTGGGGAACACGCCTCAAAATTCGGGCGGGAGTGGAGATCGACTATCAGCGCTGGTTCGAGGACAAAATCGCCGCCTACCTCGCCTCCCATCCGTTTGACTTTGTCATCGGCAGCGTCCACCATATCGACCGGGTGATGCTGATGACGCCGGAATACAATGCATCCCGAACCGCGCAGACGGCCTATCAGGACTACTTCACAGCGGTGGCCGACTCTGTACGTTGCGGCCTGTTCGATATTCTGGGGCATCTGGAGTATGCCAATCGGCGCGGCCTAGCCGCCTGGGGGCCGTATCGATCGGAGGATTATAAAGAGGAGTTGACCGCACTGATGGATCTGGTCATCGCTAAGGGCCTCACCTTCGAGATCAATACCGCCGGTTTGCATCAGAATCTCGGCGTCACCTATCCCGTGGCGGAAACGGTCGCTCTCTATGCCGAGCGGGGCGGCAAACTCCTCTCCATCGGCTCGGACGCCCATCACCCCGACCAACTGGCCCACGCCTACGCCGAATCGGCCCGCCTCGCGCTCTCCAACGGCCTGACGCACGTCTCCACCTGGAATCAACGTCAGGCCACTCTCGTGCCCTTAAACGCGGAGTAGTATCATGCCGACATCGGAACCGTGTGACGTAGTGCTCCCGGCCGGGGGACGCATCACGGGAGAGTTCGCACAAATGGCAGAGACGGAGATCAAGGCCCTGATCCTATTCGATGAGGAGACGATCCTGCGGCGTACCATCCGAGCCTTGCGCGATTCAGGGTGCATAGGGCGTATTGCGGTGATCGGACCGGAAGAGGTTCAAGCGGAGGCGCGGGCCAGCGGCGCGGACCTGATGCTGCCCGAAGGTGCGACGGGACCGGATAACATCTTCAAGGGTCTGGACGGACTGGCCCAAACCACCCCCTACCTCTTGATTGTAACGGGCGATATGCCGTTCCTGACTCCGGAAGCGGTGCGCGATTTCCTGGCGCTCTGCCCGGAGGAAGGCGAGATCTGCATCCCCATCGTGGAGCGCAGCACTTTCGAGGTCCAGTTTCCCGATCTTGTTCGTACCGATACGCCACTGCACGACGGCAACTTTCGTCTCGGAGGCATCTTCCGCGTGGAGGCCGCCACGTTGCGGCGTATGCGTCCTCACCTGGAGCAGATGTTCGCCGCCCGCAAGAACAATCTTCAAATGGCGCGGCTGATCGGCGTACCCTTCATCGTGCGCTACCTGTTCCGTCGTCTGACCGTAGACCAGATCGTCGCACGCGCCGGCCAAATTTTACAGTGTCGCGGCGCTGCCGTCCGCCCGGTCGCTCCGGAACTCGCCTTCGACATCGACCTGCCCGAAGAGCTCACTTACGCCCGGCATTTTGTCGAGGCCAATCGCACCCGTCGTGGGGGAGGGATAGGCTAATGAAAACTAACGCCTTTATTGGGCTCGCCTTGACCGTGGGGCTGTTTTTGGCTCCGGTCCTCATTGCGAACCCGTCCGGTCTTGCCCAGCGTCCTGTCAACGGAGATAATGGCGGCGGCGGCGCTCTCTCCGGCGGCCTATGTGAACTACAACGCTACACTGGCCTGCAACATGTTTTTGAGCATGGCGGATCGGATGAGCATGAAAGCTCTGGAACGGTTCGGAGACTCGACAGGACGGATTTCGATCTGATCTCATGGAAGGCGACGATGATGATGCGCATGAAACTGATTCTGGTTCTGGTTCTGCTGACACTACCGATGCTGGGAAGGGCCCAGGCAGCCGCGCCACAGGGGGAGGTTCCGAAGCTTCCACCGGGCGCTGCGGCGGTAGTCCACTTATGGCCGAACGGCGCTCCCGGTTTCGAGGATCGGAAGGATATCCCCGAACAGGCCGCGAGTTACTGGGTGAAGACCGTCAACAATCCGTCGATCACCGTGTTTCTGCCTCCGAAGGAGAAAGCCACCGGAGCGGCAGTGATCCTGTGCCCCGGCGGCGGCTTCAGTGAACTCGGGTTTGTCCCCGAAGGCATCAATGCGGCGCAGTACTTCACCAGTATCGGGGTGGCTGCGTTCGCCCTCAAATACCGCCTGCCGCGCGAGCCTGGCTCCGTTTACAACATGACGCACCCGCGTCAGGACGGCCTACGCGCCATGCGTCTGGTGCGCAGTCGAGCCGCAGAGTGGGGCGTCGATCCGAAACGGATCGGCATGGTCGGCTTCTCGGCAGGCGGAGAAGTCGTCTCGATGACGGCGTTCAGCGAGAACGCCGGCGATGCGAGCGCTACAGACCCCATCGATAAGATCAGCGCCCGCCCGGATTTCATCGTGGAGATCTATCCCGGCGGCGCGGGAATCCCGCAGATGCTGCCTCCCGATGCCCCAACAGCGTTCCTGCTCGTGGCCGATGATGACGACCACACGGATTCTGTCTTACGGATCTTTCGTCTCTATCGCGCCGCTAAACTTCCCGTCGAGGTGCATGTGTTCACCAAAGGCCAGCACGCGTTCAACATGGGCACCCGCTCGAAACTGACGACCATCAAGAGTTGGCCGCAACGCCTGGCGGACTGGATGGGCGACAACAACATCCTCGATCCCGCCGTGCCGGGCAAGAACGTCAGATAGAATTCCCCGCTATAATAGAGATCACAGGAGGTAAGCCACATGGCGCAAGCACAAAAATACGAGGGAACATGGGAAGAAGTCAACGCTCAACTGGCGGCCCACGCTGCTGAACTACGCAATTACAAACGGTTTCGTCTTGTTATTGAACCCGCGGACGACGAGGTTGAGAACGTACAACAGATAGTTACTCCGAACCGGAAAGCCCTGGCTGCCTTGCAGGAGATTAATCGACGACAAGAGGGAAAACGACACACGGACGGATCACAAACCGAACGAATTATTCGAGAAGGACGAGAAGGAAAGATGTACGGTCATGACCCCGCCGAGTAGTGCTGGCGCTGTTGTCATAGACGCCAATGTAGCTGTCGCGATTTCGTCACTCGAAGCAGGGCGCGACGTCCTTGCCAATGCGGAACTGACCCGCTATCTCAATCAGGGTTACGAGTTGTATGCCCCTGGAGCTATCGTTACCGAAACGCTCTATGCGCTCTGTCAAAAGTATCAATCTGCTCTCCTGAGTGCTACTGAATTCGATGATGCAGTAGATCAATTTGAAGTCTTGATGAACATCATTTTGCCTCCACCCAAGGGCGAAAGTTCTCTTGTAAGAGCGTCTCATTCTATCGGAAAGGGATATGGATGTAGCCGTTCTGCTGACAGTGTTTATATCGCCCTGGCTGCCGAACTAATTCTAATACGTCCGACGATCCTCTTAACCTTCGACCGGGGTGTGCCTACTCAGGCCGCACTGTACGCGCCTTCCGTTGTCGTCCAACTCCTATAGAACAGAAGGCATAAGGGCCTGTACGAACTGGCCCAAACTACCCCGCAACTCTTGATTGGAACGGGTGATATGCCGTTCCCGTGACCGTAGACCTAATCGTCGAACGCTCCAGTGAAGTTTTACAGTGCCGAGGGGCGGCCGCCCGCACGGTGCCCCGGAACTCGCTTTCGACATCGACCTTCCTGAAGAACTCGCCTACGCCTGCCAACAGAGTTCGTAGTTCTGGCATGCCCAGGATCGAGCCATCAGATCACGACGCCCTGTAACCGCACTCAACCCTCCTACCGTATCGCCCTGAGCGACGGCGTATGAGGAAACCTGCGCCGATCAGCGTCATGCTTGCCAGGAGTGCCGCTGTACCCGGCTCTGGAGTTGCAGCTACATCCGATTGAATAGCCAGCCCTAATGGGCTGTTCAGTCCGGTGGCGAAGGTGCTCTTGATGCCGCCCGGCGTGAATTTGAAGATGGTATTGCTGCCAAAATCGCCCTCAAAGAGGTTGCCGCTGCTGTCGATAGCCAAACAAGCCGGAACGCTAAGTCCGGCAGCGAAAGTGCTTTTCACGCCTCCGGGCGTAAACTCATAGATGCTGCCCTGGTCGGCAGCGACCTCAAAGAGGTTCCCGTTGCTTCCGAAGGCCAGCCCGTACACTTGACCCACTCCAGTGGCGAAGGTGCTCTTCACGCCGCCAGGCGTAAACATGTTGATGGTATGACCGTTGGAATCGCCCTCAAAGAGGTTGCCGTTGCTGTCGAAGGCTATGCCGATGGGGCCCCCAAGCCCGGTGGCGAAAACGCTTTTTACACCGCTGGGGGTGAACATATGGATGGCGTTGCCGGAGTAGTCGGCCTCAAAGAGGTTGCCGTTGGGATCGAAGGCCAGCCCTTCGGGCCTGTTCAGTCCTGTGGCGAAGGTGCTCTTGATGCCGCCCTGCGTGAATTTGAAGATGGTATTGCTGTCAAAATCGCCCTCAAAGAGGTTGCCGCTGCTGTCGAAGGCCAGAGCGACCGGGTGGCTCAATCCCGTAGCGAAGGCGCTCTTCACACCGCCGGAGGTGAACTGGTTGATGTTGCCGCCGTTGTAGTCGGCCTCAAAGAGGGTATCTGCACCGGCCGCAGGCGAGAACATCACACCGCAAAGGGCGACTGCGGTCGCAGAGAACGTGACACGCCTGCATGCGTGTTGAAAATGAGGGGACATAGTTTCCTTTTTCCTGAATGAGATCTGACTTGCGAACTGACAGACTGCTGTCAGGAAGAGTATAAGGGATTGCTGCAAAATAGTCCCTGGAAAAAACGGGAAATTAAGCAGTCGTGCCAAAGAATTCGAGGCAGCGGAAATGAGTGCTACTCCCCAACCCATCGGCAGAGATTCCCGGAGGCTGGTTCTTACTCCAGAGGCTGTCGAACTCGTGGATCATGCGCTGAGGAGATGGTGGGAAACGCAAGACGAGTGTCGGGAAACAACCGGCAAGCGGAAGATCCTGAGCCGCACCAAAAAGGCGGAAAAGCTGGGCATAGACGAAAAGACCGTCGATCGGATCTACCGTCGTCAGCCTCTTACGGAATCCGTCCTGCGCACCGCTTTTAACGCACTGAATATCACTCCTCCTTTCTCCAAGTCGCGGCACTGCGTTTTAACGCCGCTCCTCGCCGGTTCTCTGCCCCCTGTCGCACAAAGTTATATCGGACGGAAAGCCGAGATTTCAAGGCTGAAGACACTGCTGGAATCGAACCGTCTGGTGACGTTGACGGGCTCCGGCGGCATTGGCAAAACGCGATTGGCGATTCACGTCGCGGAAAAGGTGCAGCACTACTATGCCGCCGGTATCTGGTTTGTAAAGTTAGCGGGCCTGCCCGGAGGAGCCGATCAGGCGCTTATTGCCCAAATGATCGCCACGACGTTAGGCGTTCCCGAGGAGCGGGATAGGCCCTTGCTACAGACGCTATCCGATTTCCTAAATGGAAAACCTCTGTTGCTGATATTGGACAACTGCGAACACCTTCTGACAGGCTGTGCTATTCTGGTGGATCAACTGCTCTCCTCTTCCACCGTGTTGAGGGTGATGGCAACCAGCCGTGAGCGCCTCGGCCTCTCTGCGGAACTTCCCTTCCGGGTTCCGTCCCTGGCGGCGCCGGACCCTGAGCGACTGGCGGAGAAGGATCTGGAGAAACTAGCGCGGGACTATGACTCGGTGAAACTGTTTGTCGAGAGAACGAAAGTCCAGCGTCCTGATTTTACGGTGACGCGCCTGAACGCTCCTCTCCTGGCTTCGCTCTGTCGGCGTCTGGACGGAATCCCCCTGGCGATCGAGTTGGCTGCCGCACGTATGGGCGCGATGCCTCTCGACGTGTTGGAATGCAGACTCGACTATTGTTTTCGTATCCTCACGGGCGGAGAGAGAGCGGCTCCTCTGCGCCACCAGACGCTCCGGTCCACGATAGATTGGAGCTACGATCTTCTGGAGGAGAAGGCGAAGGAGTTGCTGGGACGACTGTCGGTGTTTGCCGACGGTTGTCGTCTGGAAGCGACCGAGCATATATGCGCAGATCACGGAATCGAGGAGTGGGAGGTATTGGATCTGCTGACCTCGCTGGTAGAGAAGAGTCTGGTGGTGTTCGAGGAGCAGGAGGGGCAGGCGCGGTATCGTCTGCTGGAAACGATCCGGCAGTACGCCGGGGAGAAACTGCTGCAAAGCGGGCATAGGGAACGGATGCAGCAACGGCATCAGAGGTTCTATCTGGCGCTGGCGGAAGAGGCGGAACCGCACCTGAAAGGGATAAAACAGGGAGAATGGCTTTGGCGGCTGGAAACAGAGCATGAGAACCTGCGGGCTGCCCTGAATCGGAGTCTCCTGGAACCGGACTCCGGAGCCGTGCTTCGGCTTTGCGGACTGCTTTGCCCGTTCTGGTGGAGGCGAGGACATCTTTCGGAGGGGCGGCAATGGTGCACATGGGCGCTGGAAAAGGCGAGCACTGTCGAACGGGCTCCAGAGCGGGCACAGGCGCTCAGGGGGGCAGGTTCGTTGGCCTATCTTCAGGGAGATTATACCGCTGCCCATACTTTTTATGAAGAGAGCGTGTTTCTCTTGCGGGAGATCGAAGACCGGGGCGGCTTGGCCCTCTCGCTGATCGGACTGGGAAATGTGATCTCCAATCAGAACGACTATCCCGGCGCGCGTACTCTTTATGAAGAGAGCCGCGCCCTCTGTGCAGAGATGGGAGACCACAGAGGCCTGGCCGCCTCGCTCCAGGGGCTGGGGAGCGTGACCTTCTCTCAGGGGGAGGATGTCTCTGCTCAGTCCTGGTATCGACAGGCTTTTACTATTTTTCGGGAGATCGGAGACCAGAGCAACGCGGCCAACTCGCTGAGAAGCCTGGGAGGGGTGCTCTTCAAGCAAGGTCACCATGCGGTCGCCCATCCTTATTTTGCAGAGAGCCTGACCCTCTGTCGCGAGAGGGGAGATCGGAGCGGGGTTGCCTACTCGCTGAGCAGCCTGGGGAACGTGGCCCACGCTCAGGGGGATTCTCAGGCTGCACGGCGCCTGTATGAAGAGAGCCTGACCCTCTGCCAGGAGATTGGTGACCAGAGTGGCACCGCCTATGCACTTATCAATCTAGGAGGTGTGTCTGCCTCTCAAGGCGACTACAGGGCCGCGCAGGCCTCCTATGAACAGAGCCTGCCCCTCTTTCGAAAGATCGGAAGTCCGGCCCTTTTTGCCCTCTTTCTGGATGCATTGGCTGGCCTGAACGCCAAAGAGAGCAAATTGGAGCGGGCCGCGGTGCTGTGGGGCGTGGCGGAGGCGTTACGCAAGCAGATAGGTTTCGTGCTCTCGCCCAAGGAACAAGAGGTGTACGACAGCGCCGTGGCAAAAGTACGTCAGATCCTTGGCGAAGAGGCGTTCTCCACCGCCTGGACACACGGAAGCTCTCTGCCTCTGGAACAGGCTCTCACGTATGCAATGGGAGAGCCTGCTTAACGATTTCGAGGGTCGCAGACTCTTAATGACTCGCCGAAGCCAGTCGTGCGCCCGTCATCGGAGCCGGATAGGGCGATTTTGCGCCCTTGATTGCGTGCCAGAGCATGCGGTTCAGGACGTTGGGATCGCAGCGGTCGTAGCCGGAAAAGTCCAGGCCCAGCGAGATGGTGGCGACCTGGCCCTTCTTCGGGTTGGTGGCGGCGAGGTCGGTGCGCGGGGGGATGACCGTATAGGGCTTGTGTGATGGCCGGTCGGTGAAGGAGCGGAACAGGGGCGTCGATCCGGCGTCGTACTGCGTCATCGGCGGCAGGCCCAGCGCCAACTCCATC
>JBBQPO010000260.1:0-8727 GCA_038217285.1 Chthonomonadales bacterium | reverse complement strand
ATGCGCGCCGCATCCAGGAGGTCGCCAGCAAAGAGAATGCGGAGACCCTGCAGAGCCTCGATGTGACGCTGCCCGCGCACGACTGTGAAGTCTCGATCATCGCCGAGAACAAGAACGGCGTCAGCGCCCCGGCTTCGATCAAACTCCACTGGAAGGGCAAAGCGGAAGACGACGTTATCAAGCCCAAGCTCTACATTCTCTCCGTCGGCGTCAGCAAGTACAAGAATCCGGCCTATACCCTGGATTATGCCGCCAAAGACGCCTCGGATTTCAGCGACGCGCTGCAGTCACAGAACGGAAAACTGTACCGGGGCGTGGAGACTCGCGTTCTGACGGACGACAAGGCGAGCAAAGAGGGCCTGCTGGACGGCCTGGAGTGGATTCAGAAGCAGACCACCTCCCGCGATGTGGCCATGATCTTCCTGTCGGGGCACGGCGTACGCGATGCGAGCGGCGACTACTACTATGTGCCGTACAACTTCGACATGGACCACAAGCGCAGCACGGGCGTCCTGTTCTACGAGATCGAGAAGACCATCAAAGACATCGCCGGAAAAGTCGTCTTCTTTGTGGACACGTGCCATTCGGGCGGCGCGGCGGGCAAGACGCGCGGCCTCGACAACGACATCGTCTCCGTGGTCAATGAGCTCTCCAGCGCGGAGAATGGGGCGATCGTCTTCGCCGCTTCGACCGGCAAGGAGTACGCCCTGGAGGACGCGAAGTGGGGGCACGGCGCGTTCACGAAAGCCCTGCTGGAAGGGCTGGCGGGAAAGGCCGACCTGCGCGGCAGCGGACGCGTCACCATCACCGGCCTGGACTTCTTCCTGTCGGAACGAGTCAAAGAGCTGACCGGCGGCAGCCAGCATCCGACCACCACCAAGCCCCCGTCAGTGCCCGACTTCCCCATCGCCATCGTCAAATAGAAACATCTGACGATCTACCTGAAATTCCCGCTTGCAGACTGCAGTGAGCGGGAATTTCTCTGGGTGATTTGGTTCTGCGGCCATCGCTGCCGGACGAGCGCAGGATAGCGATAAAACCGGCCCTTATTTGGAGGGGGCTCCAGCGGCGCCTCCCAGGCGCCGAATCCGTTGCGCATCCTGGATGAAGCCTTCCAGTGTTACCGGATATCGGCACACCAGGCAGTCGGCTCCGGCCACGAAAATATACTTCCCGTCCAAACTGAACTGACCGCCGTACAGGGAAGCAGTGTTGCTCCGGATGCTGAACGAGGGACGAGCCTGCTCCTTTTTTCGCTCTGCTTCCAGTGCGTCCTGTACATCCCACACATCCGCGTAGCCCCCATCGCCCACGGTCAGGACACGCGTTCCATCGCTGGAGAACTGAGCGGAATAGACCTGACCATGCCGGAAGGGTAGAGTGGCTAAACGCCTCCCTGATGAACGTTCCCACAGATAGGCGTTCCCATCGGAATCACCGGTCAAAATCTTGCGGCCATCGGGAGAAAAAGTGACTGACCAGGGATAAGTCTGGGGAGCCCATCCGCGCCTTCCTGCCGGCTGAATCGTCCGCACCAGATTGCCGGTAAGATCGTAGAGGCGGGTGGCTCCATCCGTACATCCCGTCAAGACCTGCGTTCCATCGGGGGAGAATGCACAGGAAAACACTTTATGGGGGTGTTGAAAGGGCTTACCGACGGGAAGACCGGAGCGTGTATCCCAAAGGCGGGCTGTAGCGTCATCGGAAGCCGACAACAGGAGGCGACCATCCGGAGAAAATGCAACGCAGTTTACCTTTTCGTCTGCATGTCCTTTCATCTCGAGATAAGGGCCGACGGAACCGAACTGATCCTTGATGGTCCAGATGCGCAGGTTGCCATGGGCGGCGGCGGTTGCCAGCCGTTTACCATCCGGCGAATAAGCGGCGTGCAGGACACTTCCGGGGAAACGAGTTTCTTGGGACTGACCGATGAAAGAGGTCGCCCAGCGGCTGTATCTTTTGTCTGCAAGCGGATTCCATTTCGCGTTCCAGATCTGGACGCCGCCCATAGCAGAAGCATCACCGGACGGCGCGGCGATACTGGAGCCGTCCGGCGAGATCGCAAGAAAATTGAGTGTGCTCGCGGAGCCGCAGTACAAAGAAGAGGGCAGCAGCCAGACTTCCGCTGTACCATCGTAAGAAGCGGTCACCAGGTGATGGCCGTCGGCGGAGAATCGGACAGATTTGATGTCAGAGACATGTGTACTGAGAGTGTAGAGCGGATGAGCGCTGTATTCGCGGTACCAAACGCGTACCAAGTGATCCTTGAGACCGGTACTTGCTATAAGGCAGCCGTCCGGAGAAACCGCCAGGGAAGACACCTCTCCTTCATGTCCGGAATAGGTTTTATAGATCCCTTCCGACGCAGACACCGGTTGAGCGCCGAGCGCCTTCCCCCAGTTCCATGCGGTTGTCACTCCCGTATTCCCGGCGGAATAGAGGCTGTCATTCCAGTAGGCGAAGACCGCGCACCGTACGGCGCCTTCGTTCTTCTGCGTATAGGTATAGACCTCCTTGCCTTCCGGACGGGAGAGGAAGTCGAAGATACGGACATGTGGGCTTGTGCCTCCGGCCACAGCCAGATACCGCTCCTCGTACTCCGGCATCCGGCACTTATTGTTGAAATCGAGGCTTTCAATCTCCCATTCGTGATGCATGGTTGAAATCTTCTCGTGCGTTATCACATCCCACACGGTCACGCAATGGAAGGGGCCTGAATTACCGGTGACGGCAATATACCGCCCTGACGGTGAAAAACGGGCCAATGCGGGGGTAGAGGATCGATCACCGCAGGGTATGTCCAAGACGCTGCGCGGGGGTGCGTTTTGTAGCGTCGAGGCGTCCCATACATGCGCTGTCCAGTCGCTTCCAACAGTGACTAGATACCGGCCATCCGGCGAAAATTCTGTCGCCCATACATGGGGTTCCAGGAGGCTTGCGCGCAGCACAGGTACTCTGTATCTCAGTTTGCCGGTACGCGCGTCCCAAACGGCAATGTCACGGCTTCTGCCTGCGGTGACGACCAGAAGGTCGTTTGGAGAGAACACGGCGGTTTCCAGGCGGCTTCCATGCGGCAGGGAAAAGAGCCGATAGACGCCCGTTGTGACGGCCCGCGCCAACCCCCGTACTCCTTCCGGAGAAGGGAGCCGCCGTTGCTTGAGCGCCGGTTCGACCGCCTGGAGGCCGTGTCCCAAAGCCTCGAACTCCTGCCCGGAGACGACGGACCCCATAAGTGCGAGAGCGGCCTGGCGTTTCGCCTCGCTGTCCTCCTGAACGGCCTCTCCTGCGCGTTGGAAACGATGAAATGCAGCGGTCGCGTCTGCTTGTTCCCTTTGAGTGCCAAGCAGTTGACGCCGTTGCGCCCGATTGTCTCCCTCCATATTCCGGTTTATGTCTCCCAGGCGCTTTTGCTCGCTGCGCTGGCGAGCGATTTCCCGGCTCAACGTGTCTCGGTCAAGCCGAACTTTACTGTCCTGCTCCCGCTGCTCTTTCAGGTCGGCAGTGGTCTGGCGCAGGTCATGCGTCTTTCGGACCAGCTCGCCCTGTTGCCTGTCGATCTGCCGCCGACCGACGAGGGCAAAAAACAGAGAGGACCCCAGAACGCACCAGACCAAACTGGCCCGCAGGGAGCCGCGTCGGAGCGCCTGTCGCTGCCGCCTCGCTTCTTCGCCGGACAGGTTCTCCCGGGTCCACTGGCGATCAAAGACGCGGGCATAGATAGGATTGCGGACTGTCAGACGCGGCGGTTCCCGGCCTGCGTCCACGCGCACGAGGCCTGACAGCAGCAGGCGGTCCGTTGGGGCATCAGCGCTGCCTGTATCGACACGCCTTCCTGCCTGAACCCGATTGTAGAGCAGCAGCAAGTCGTCCGGCTCCTTGTCGTCAAGAATCTGTCTCCGGACGAAATGCAGGTTGGCCTCCTCGGATTGGGCCTGTCTGCGCAGGAAGACCTCCCGGCAAACCGCATCTATCTCCCTTGAGTCCAGCGCCGTGCCGGCGGCGAAAACAGCATGGCAAAACCGCTGAGTCAGATACGGATGGCCAGATGTCCAGTCGCCGATTCGTCGCAGTTGCGCCTCCTGTTGGGCGGGCGTGCCGCGTAAACCATCGGCTAAGGGCCGCATCTCTTCGGGGGTGAAGTCGCGCAGGGTGATGCGCCGCCCGATGTTGAAGGGAGTGGTCCGGGGGTCACGGATCAGGTCGGCAGGGGTTGCGACGCCTGCGAGGCAGAAAGTCAGCCGCCCCGCGCCTGGTTCGGTCGCCCGCAAGTTGTGGAACGCGCGCACCATCGCGAAGAAGCCGTCGGAGGAGAAGGGCAGTTTCCGCACCGCCTCGATCTCGTCCACGAACACCACTATTGGCGCGTGCAGGGTAGGGAGGACAAGGTCACGCACCGCGAGAAACCAGCGTTGAGCGCCGCTGTACCGTGTGTTCGCCTCCCAAAAGGCGTCCGCTTCGTCCTCGATACCGAGTGCACGAACCAGATCGGTGAGCAACTTGCCGTACCACTGCTCCTCGGTGGGGGCATCGCCGAAAGTACTCAGGTCCAGAAAGGCGGTGAGGCGTCCGGCCTCACCCAACTTCCGCGCGGCGCGCACGATAAGCGAAGATTTTCCTACCTGACGCGTGTCGAGCACATAGCAGTATTCGTCGGCCATAAGCGCGGCCAGCAGTTCGGTATCCGCTCTACGCTCTACATAGGAGGGTGCATTGCGGGTCAGGGTGCCGCCGACGACAAAGTAGGGATCCGACTGCTCGTAAGACATAGCTCTCCTCATGCAGAATGTCGTCTCCGGAGGGACGGAGCGGTTTAAGGCAAGTGCCGAGCGAAGTAGCGGGCGTACAGGCCGCATCGCAGTCGTGCCGCGTCGGCAGATTCCCCCACGACGACGCCGGCGCTGCGGAGGCGGAAGAATCCCGCTTCCGAGCAAGGATGTGCATTCAGCACGGCCCGCAGATCCGCAGATAGTCCGTCGTCGGCAGAAAGCAGGCGCAGGATGCCTTCCAGGTGATCACGATAGGGTCCGTCCGAACGCAGGGCGAGATCGGCGAATGAGGCAGCGTCGATGCTCCGATCCCGAATCTCTTGCAGGCCTCGCGCCAATAGGTACGGGTGCCCGCCCAGAAGCTCACGCAGGCACTGCCGCTCGGTCTCGTCCCGTGTTTGCAGACCGTAGCGGCTGCGCAAGTCGGCCGTCTGAGCGTCGTCAAAGTCATCCAACGAAATACGGGCTCCAACATTGAAGGGGGACTGGCTGAGATCACGGATATAGAGGTGCGCTTCCGTCGCGGCGGCAATAAGGACGGTCATGCGGTTCCACGGAACATCGGGCTCGGTAGCACGCCGGGTATGGAGGCCGCGTAGCAGCGCAAAAAATTCGTTGTAGTAGTTCGTCTTGAAGAGCCGATCCACTCCGTCCAGCGCCCAGAGAATCGGCGTTTCCGTCTGTGCCAGGATGCGTCGGCGCAGAAAGCGCTCCATGTTGCCGTTCGCGCCGATATGGGGTTTCCAGTCCGTCTTTGGCGCGAACTTTTGATCCGCCTGCTCTGCCAGAAGGGCGAGCAGGCGCAGATAGAAGTCATCGCGAGACTCCAGTTCCTCCGAGGAGAACTGTTCGCAGTCGATGTGGTAGACGATTCGACCGGCTTGCCGTGCTGTCTGCAACCCTCTCGCCAGCAGGGAGGACTTCCCGGTCTGCCGGGCTCCCTTGATGAGAACGATGCTTTCGTTCCGTGTTAGAGCCGCGAAGAGCGCTTGATCGGCGTCCCGCACGACATACAAAGGCGAGTCAAGGGCCACCGTTCCGCCTGCGGGACCTTCCTGCATCCCAGGCGGACAGGCCGCCTGTAAGAGAACAGTGACCGGCGGTTCGGGCGACGGGCGGGCAGGAGAAATCTGCTTGCCTTCCGCCGCCCGTGCCAGGGCGTTTCGAAGTTTGCATTCGTAGCGAGAGCGGAAGGGACTGATCCACTCCTCGTCCCAATCGGCGAGGAGCGGCTCTTCCGCAAGGCGCTGGGCAAGTTCCAGTGAGGCGGTATCGCCTCGTAAGCAGGCGGCTTCGAACTGGAGAGTATCCAGTTGTTCTTCTCTGAGTTCCAGGCGTACCGCTCCGACTCGCGACTTGAGACAGCTTGCATCCGCCTCTAACTGTTGGCGTAAATAGGTGAGGCTCTGGCGCAGATTGGAGGCAGGATCTTCGGTCTGACTCTCGCCCCAGAACTCCGCCGCCAGCTTCTTTGTCTCTACCCAGTGGCCAGCGCGTAGAGCCAGATAGGCCAGCAGACGCTCCGCCTTACGCCGATGCAGGCCCACGACAGGCTGGCCCCGCCGACATACCTCGAAGGCACCGAACAGGCGCAATTCCAGCGGCGCGGCGTCCGGCGTATCCTGTCCCATTGCTACCCCCTTCTTGTCTGTGTGCGATGAGCTATTGTACCTCTGTGAGCATCGCAGAATAGCCGCCATACGAGCATTCATATGAGATTTATGCCGTGGTCACACGGTTGTTACTCTCTACCGTGTATTCTCTATAAAGTCGCTTTTAGGACGCCTCGATAATCGGTGGTGAATCACCCGAACTGTACCAGCCTCCATGTCCCAAAATCAAGAGGATGCTTCCCTCAACATGAGGCGCCGACACTATTTGCTACCAGCAGTCTATTAGCGAACGCAAATTGCTCATACCGGTTTCAGTCAGCCGAGGACTCAGGCCGCCGCCAACTAAGAAAAGGTGCTCACCATGTTCTTTCTCTGGTATCGAAACTTGCTTCTACTCGCCTCTATGTTCTTCTGCTGGGTCGCACTTGCTCCTGTCGCCCAGGCTCAAATCAGCAATGACGACAAAGAGACCTTTATTCAACAGCACTTCCACTTCAAAGATCCCAAGACAGGAGCGGAGTTGCCGACCGACAGTACTGCGCTTTATGGCAAGTTGTCAAAAAAAATGTCAACGAGCAACCCTGATAGCACGTACTTCAATGAAGGGTATGCTCTGGCAAAGTATATGGACCTGCGTACAAAATATGGCCTGAACCATTTCACAGATACCTTTCCTGACATGAGAGATATGGTGAATAACGCTGTCGGCGTTTCCTACGGAAATGTCGATCCCTCGACAGCCCTAAGCATCGCCTTACACTATTTTGTAGAGGCGATGCAGTATGACACTCCGCTGTACGCGGTTACATTAGTCTGGGATACCTATTCAGTTCTGAAAACCAGCTGGGATTTTTTGAACGGGATCCTCCAACTCTACTATAATGCCGCCATTGATGAAACCACGCGCGACTACCTCCAAGATAAAAGCTCAGGCGCTACCGATGAGGAAGCCTGGGCCGATGTCTCTATAAAGTTCAATGTAACAAACATCGACGCGAGCGTCGGACACAACTTCAGTTTGAAGACGTTCTGTGAAACGATCTACAGTCAAAAAAGCCAGATGGACACCAACCTGGACGTGTCGATCCAGAACTTCACAGACAAAATCAACAGCCTCCTCATCGGCCCGATACCGAAGCAACCGAGCGTCATTTTCTTGTTCAGCCCCGACTATTATGCAATGACCGCGCCGACGCAGGTAACCATCGACGCTTCGCAGTCCGTGGGGCAGGGTGGAGTCGCCCTCACCCCCACGGCCACCTATCAATGGACCATCGACAACGCACCCGCTGGAACGGGTCCCAGCATCACTCCGATGTTCTGGACTCCGGGAACACACACTGTTTCCGTTACCATTACGGACGACAGCAACTATACCCAGACCGGGAGCAAAGTGTTTACCGTAGGCTCACCGCCGGTGAACGTCGCCTCCGGCAGTTCAGCCCTGGAACGCGCTTTTTCTACCCAGAACAGTCCGCCCAACCCGTTCGTCAGTCACTATCGCTGGGATTTCGGGGATAACTCTCCTCCTTCGACCGGTGACTCCCTTACCAGCGTTGCGCACACCTTTCCCAACTTCGGCCACTACACGGTTCGTCTCACCGAAACGACGACAAACGGCGATACCGTCTTTACCGACCAACCCGTCAGTTTTGATCACACTCCTACGGACATCTATGGCGGAACTCTTCCGAACAGTCAGATATGGGACATCAGCGGGAGCCCCTACCGTATTCATCAGACGGTTACTATCCCGGCAGGCGTACGTCTGACATTGGGGCCAGGTGTCGTCTTACAATTCGATAACAGCGCCGGTCTGGACATCTACGGAGAGATTGTCTCCAAAGGGCAGTTCACGACGAGCGATCGCGTCTATTTTACGTCCTACCGCGACGGTTCAGGTCCGCTAGTTGGGGGAAGTGACGATGGGCAGGCCGGAGATTGGCGTGGGTTGCAGTTTTTTGCAGGTTCATCATCAACGCTGGCGGCGTCTAAGATTCGCTACGCGTCCACGGCGGTTTATGGCGAACCCAATGTCATCTCGGGGGTGTCCTTTGATAAGGACAATACTGCGTTATCGTCAAGCGGTTCACATTCACTCACGATTACTGCCAATACTTTCAATGGCAGTCAAGCATATATCGTTGGCCAAAACTCCCGCGACGTGACGATCACCAACAACACCTTTACCAACTGCAATCCTCTGCTTGTACATTCCGGCGAATTTGAACACTGATTCCGTTTCAAAATGAACACTGAATCGCGTTCAAAATGAACACTGATTCCGTTTCAATCTGAACGGTCTGGAGCGAAGCTACGCGGGTGATATATTATGGCTGTACGGACGG
>JBBQPO010000259.1:0-8760 GCA_038217285.1 Chthonomonadales bacterium | reverse complement strand
AGTGCAGGAAGTGCCGTACGACAATATGCTGGATAAAATATTGATACCGGAGGAGCGCTTCTATGATGGCGAGACGGAAACGCCCCGACCGAACATGCCGCTCTCACCGGGCGTTGCCGCCGTAATTTTCAATACGGAACGGCGTGTCCTGATCTTGAAGCGCACACGAGGCATCTACTGGTCCCTTCCGGGTGGCAGGCTGGACATCGGGGAGTCCGCACAGGACTGTTGTATTCGGGAGACCCTGGAAGAGACGGGGCTACAGACTCGGATAGTCCGTCTGATCTCTTCTAATACTGACCCGCGCCGTGTCGTACACTACCCGGACGGTAATGTACATCAGAGTTTCGTACTCTGTTTCGAGGCGGAGATCACAGACGGGGAGTTGACGGCCAGTTTGGAGTCCGAAGCGTTCCGCTGGATCGGCCCTGAAGAGATGGACCAGTATGTCCTGATCCCCGATAGCCGCCTCAATCTCCTCGATGCCTGGGCCGGTCTGCCCGCCGCAGTGATCCGCTGAATCAACCGGGTTTGTTTAACGTGCAACATTTGGCAGCTTCACACTGCATCGAAGTCAACCAGTACCGCACGATGATCCGACGCTAACGATGCGATCACCTCGACGTTTCGCACGACAAGGTCCGAAGAATGAAGCACGAAATCGATCCGCGCCGTCGGGTTGTCCGAGAGGAAGGTGGATCGATTCTGCAGGGCATCGGCGTCCAGGAGGCCGGTCGCTTCCAGCAGCATGCGAACAGCTTTGCTGGACGCATTCTCATTGAGATCCCCGCACACGATTACAGGATGGCCCGCAGCAGCTACACTCTGGGCCAGAGCGGTGGCCTGATAGGTACGCTCCTCTGCATCGAGCCCCCAGTGAGTACAGAATACCGAGAGCCGAGGTAAACCGCCCACATTCCGCAACTGTACCTCTAGCGCACCCCGCTGCTCGGTTTTACTGGGCAAGTAGTGTTCACGACTGCGACGGAGATCTCCACGATAGGCGATGCCCACGCCGTACCCCCCGAACCCGATCTTCAGATTGCTTTGAAAGATAAAGGGACGCCCCAGGCCATCGGCGAGCATCGCGGGCTGATCTTCGCCTCCACTGCGAACGAGCCGACGGTGGATCTCCTGAAAGCAGACCACATCCGGAGTTAGATTGCGCACCACCTGTGCGATCCTCGGTGTAGAACGCCGCCCGTCCATGCCGAGGCTGCCCCGTGTATTGTAGGTTAAAATGCGCATACAGACGAAAACCCCATTTCTCCACTAATTTACAAGGCCGATTAGCTGGAAGTTCGCTTCCGCTAGCCTTCAATACGGTACGGCAGCCCGATCTCATCCCCAGGTAAGCCTCGAATACCCCAGTGAGACCGAGGCGACTCCACGATCGTAATCTCGACGTCAAGCGGCGCGATCGCACAGTCGCGCTGAATCCGCTCAAACAGGAGACGAATCAACTGCTTCTTCCGTTCGATGGATCTCCCCTCGAACATACTGATCTCAATGATCGTGTACTGCACGGATCGATCCGGAGGAAAGAAGCAGTTCGAGACGTCCATAGGGAAGAAGCGGTGAAAACGTTTGTCTACCGGTAGGTCGAGAACCTCTACGACGCACGAATGAATTACCTCCGAAAGCTGCGCTTTAACCGGATCAAGATGCTCGACCAGCCCATAAATTTTAATTTGCGCCACGTTACGCTCCTTGACCGACGGTCAACATTTTCCATAATCCCTATCCCCGGTACGCGTTGATTATACCTTTCCTTCCACACAAACATCCAACAAGGAGGAAGAGACAATGGTCGGGCAGACTCAAACCGAGTCTGCCCGAATGCCTCTTTCATAAAAGTAGACGTACGTCTCTATTTCGCGTCGTCCAAACGTCCCATAGGGTCCTCTTACGGACGTGCCACCGGCTTGACTGCGTACGGACGAGCGTCTTTGGGGAGTTCGAAGACGAACTCCCCAGCGTCGAACTTCTGTCCGAGTTTCAGGTTTACCAGCGTGACATCCTGAATATTCAATATCGTCCCTCTTCGAGTCTCGGACACGACCCGCGTAACCAGCCTGTCGGCGTTGATGTAGAGTTTCATCGCCTGCGGTGTCGGACGCAACTGTCGTACTTCTACGACATCGAACTCTTCCGACGCTTTGCCAGCCTTAGAACGGTCGTAGGCTTTGCTGCCCTGTACAACCCGCGGAAACACGCGCTCTTTGCCCAGATACCGCGTGGCAAAGTTATTTGGGAGACTATCTGCATCGGAAAGAATGGTTCCTGCCGTCCGAACTGTCTCCGGGGCGAAAAACATCAAGAGGGGCGCATAGGAACTCGGGTTCTTCCCCTGCGGATCTGCCGGATTCTTGATATACTCTTTCGTGGGAAGCAGGGTCCAGCGAGACGTGCCATCGCAGGCGATCGTCTGCCGAACGGGGTCCGCCAGTTCGATACGCTCGAAATTCGGACGCTGAAGCTTGACCGAGCCGGTGTAGGTGAACGACATAGGCTCATTGCCCTGCGTGAAGCCCGAATCGTTCTGCTTCGCCCCTGCCTGCGCAGGACGACCGGCCAGGTTTTGGGTCGTCAGGGTTACCTGCATATCCGCACCCAGTGACGTTAGCGCCTTTGTTGATCGCGCGACCTCTTTCAGAAGATCATCTGCCTTTTCATCCGCGCGGAGCGGTGAGGCGACGAGCAGACAGAGCAGTAAGGGAGCCAGCGGGAGAGAGAAAGGGCGCATGAGAGAACTCCTTGACGATATCAATTTCGGGTGACCGGATCGAGGGTACTGCCGCACTCCGGGCAGAAGCGGAACGTCACATTGGTCACGACCGAGCCACACGTTGCACAGGTCCGACGCCCCGTATCGGTCTCCACACGCGGATAGTCGCCCCGCAGCAGACGCAGGTACTGTTCACTCTGTCCCCACTCAGTGATCTCCCGAGCCCGAACGGCCGGAAAAGGATGGGTCTGAAAGCGCAGCAGCATGAGTTTGTAGTACAGACTCATGAAATCTTCGTCCATATCCTCGTAGAGATCGGCCTGCCGCGTAAACTCGTCCGGATTGAGGTCGTCCATCAGCTTTTGTGAGCCGCCGACCAGCTTTAGCAGGCCAGAAACACAGATGTTCGGGTCCTGCACCGTCAGCAGGCCCGCCCGATCCGCCGTCAGTTCGGCCTTGCGTATCCAGGTATAGAGCGCCATAATCAATCCGTTGGTCAGGAGAGCGCCAGGAATCGTAATGGCGCCCGCCGCCATCGAAAGGATATCCGCCAGCAGAAACGCCATCTGCGTATAGAGCATATGCTGGGCCTTGATATGGCCGAGCTCGTGCCCGATGACCTCCAGGCGCTCCGTCTCGCTAAGCAGATCGACCAGCGACGTCGTCAACACGATGGTGTGACGCTGCATTCCGAACGCGAAGGCGTTGGGAACCGGGTACTGGCTCAAATAGAGCTCCGGCTCTTTGACATCCAGGATCGCGCAGGCCTCCCGAAGGTCGTTGTAGAGACGAGAGCATTGACGGGGCGAGACCCGGATACTGTCGGCGGTGAATTTTACGCGCAGATAGCGCTCCGCCCCCAGGTCGGAGAGCCATTTCAAGAGGCGGTCCAGGCCGGGCGTGCGTCGCAGCGCTTCGAGGGCGGCGCGGTCGGCAGGATGCTCGAAAGCCGCACTGGAGAGGCCCGGAAAGCGGACTCGCGGCGGCAGAGCCAGATTGGGAGTAGCGGTCATGATACGGATTGCTCCTCTGTAATTAGCTGTTGATATGAATGGTGGCGTAGCCCATCGTTTCGGCGCTCTGCAGAAACTCCCAACAGGAGTTGGGAATCGGGTAGTTGGTCTTTTCCCGATCGTTGTACCGGCGCACGATCTCCTGGGCAAACCGCAGATTGCTGAACGAATTGACCATCAGCCGCAGCGCAAAGTTAAGTTCCGGTAGGACGCGCCCCTTGAGTTTACCCACGACCTCCTCGGCGTTACGACCTTCTAACTTTTCATTGACCTTTATCGGCGGGCGGTCGATATGTACTTGAACGCTCATCGGGCCATCTTTGCGTTCCGGAACGGCCGAAGGATTGGCCGGTTGCGCAGACGCGTCGCTGCCCCGAATCTCTTTCAGCAACGCCGCAAAGCGGTCTTCGGAGGTGGAAGGGGAGACAGGCGTATCCTGAATAGACTGTGTCTGCAGCGGAATTTCTGCGGCAACCCTCGGCTCCGCACCTTCGGGTGAGGCGGTGAAGGCAGGAACTGAAGGCGTCGGGGTTACCGGCGCGAAGGCTTCGAAATCCTGCGAGAGAGGCGTCGGTGCCTCCGGCGCCGTCACGAAGCCCGCACTGTCGTGCACGGGCGCAACGGCTGCCGGTTCGGGAGTGGAAGAGTTTTCGTGTTCGGACGCCTGCCTGGCGACGACCGGTTCCAGATGCAGGACAGGGGCAGGGTGTGGAGCAGGCTCCGACTCCATCGGAGGCGCTTCGACGGCGGCGGTCTCCCGTTCCTCTACAGGCGTCACAGCAGCGAGCACAGACTCCGGAACCGCCGCAAACTCCGCTTCCGGAGGAACCGTCGGGAAAACCGTCTCGGGAACAGGGGAGAGTTCCGTCGGGCTAACGGCGTTTTCGACCTGCTCCTCAGGAACGACGGGAGCTTCGGGGTTCGTTTCCGCCACGGACGCTTCCGTTTCGATGTCGAAACCTCCGGGAAAGGCAGGTTCCGCTGCGGAGGCGGGCGTCTCTACCGCCTTTGCAGAAACGGCGGGCGTCTCTACCACCGCTTCAGCAACGACGGACGGCTCTGCTGTCGCCGAGGCAGTCTCAGGATCGACAGACCAGCCTTCGAAGGTGGAAGGCGTCTCAAAGGCGCTGTCTTGGGCAGTCTCCGCCGAGGTTTCCGCTACCGGTGAAGTTTCGGGCGCAGGCGTCGGTTCCGGCTCCGTGGCGACCGTCGGATGCGGGGCAGGCGTCAGAAACTCCAAGCCGTCTTCGACCGTCGGTCCTCGAAACACACTGGCGTCCTGATAGGGAACGGTATCGAGAAAATCCGGCTCCGTCGGGCCGGGAGGGGTGGGAGGATAGCTGCGCTCGGGCTCTGCCGTTGCGGCTGTCGGCGGTGGTGTGGGCACGGTCGCCGTCAGCTCCTGCTGCTGCCCGCAATAGGGGCAAAATTTGAACGGCTGGTCCAGAATATGCTGGCAGGTCGCGCAGACCCGTTGCGTGGGCGTCGTGCCCGGCCGCTGCGCCAACGTCAGCGACCGGAACACCTCGACGATCGCCTGCGCATTCTCGAAGTTGCTCTGCCCGCGCAGTCGCAAGCGGGTATGCTGCTCATTCCGCAGGCGCACCGTCAGGCGCGCCGCCGCCTCGCCTCCAAAGGTTTCGATGTCACTGCAGTTCATCGCCGCGATGTCGCCGAGCGCATAGTAGTGGGGCAGAATTTCACCGGGGCGTCCCGTCTCCGCATTGATATGCTGAATAACCAGTCGGCGCTCCGTCAAACCGACATTGACGTAGGGCGCAAAAAACGCCTCCGGCCCCAGGCTCAGTTTCCCGCGTATCCCGCCTGCCAACCGGCCCCGCGTGAATCCCAGCAGTTGCTCATCGCCGTCGAGAGCCTGCTTGAGCCCCGCCACTATCGTCGCGGCTTCCGCCCGACGCTTGGCCTTCTCCTCCGCTTCCCGCTCGGCTTTAGATTTGGGCTTCGTATCTGTAGAGTTCATGCAAGATGTCTCCGATCTACTCACTTTTAAAGGGCAGCGTTTTGCCCGACCCTGCATTAAGGTACGGAACCGATGCACGTCAAGTTTCGCAGCCCACCTGCCTTCCTCTCTGAGAATGGCACAATCGGTGAGGCCGCTCGTTTACGGACGTCTACGCGTCTCTTTCCTTCCTGAAAAGAGGAATCTCCCTCTCCATGCGACGAACAGAGGAGAACATTTGCGTACTAATAAGTGTCTTCCCCCTTGATCCCCTCCAGGAAGGAAATCGTCTTATGCGCCGACACCTCGGCCTCGTCATCATCTTCTGCACGTTTATGGCAGCGGCGCACTCCGTTTGTGCTCAGAAAACGGTCGTTAAAACACCGGAAACGTTCACCTTTCTGGATGTGACCGATACGCACCAGACCGCGTCGGGGAGTACGGAACCACTGCGCCAACTCGCCCTCGATGCCGCCGCGATGAATCCTCGACCGGCTTTTATAGTCGATACCGGCGACATCACCGAGGCCGGACGCCCGGAAGAGTACGCTGCGTTCAAGCAGGCCATCGCCCCGCTGCAGAGCGCGGCGATCGGCTTCTATCCCGTTCCCGGCAACCACGACGTGCGCTGGAGCCCGGATGGCAAAGAGGGATTCGTCAAAGCCTTCGGCAAACTCTACCAGTCTTTCGACTACGGCGGCGCGCACTTCGCGCTTCTCGACTCGACCGTCGTGCTCGAACACTGGGGCCATTTCGATAAGGCCGAACTGGAATGGCTCAAGGCCGACCTCAAGCGTGTCCGTCCGGAGACACCGGTCTTCCTGTTCATGCATCATCCCATCGGGCGCGCCACCCCCGGCACACGTTTCATCGACAACGAGTATGAGCTGACCGCGCAACTACGCGGACACAACGTCGTCGCCATTTTCACCGGTCATGGCCACAGCGATCTGGTCTGGAAAGTCAATGGTATCACGACTCTGATGGCCCGCGGCCTCTACCAGGGTTCGTACTATCGCATCACCGTCTCGCCGTTGATCGTCTCCATCGATCGCGTCGTGAAGGAGAAGCCCGAAGAGTCGGAACATATCGCCAGTATCCCGATCAACGGCAAGGCGATCGCCTCCCAACTGCGCGCCGGCTGGGACGATCCCGACGTCCCGTTTCTGGAGCGCCGCCGTGCCGCCGCAACGCTCGAACCGCGCGCCGTGAACGACAACCCGGACGGCGAGAAGGGCGAGGTCCGCCTGGACGACGGCCCCTGGACCCCGATGACGAAGGATCGGCGCGACATCTGGCGCAGCCAGTTTGCGACTCGCGGCCTGCCCACCGGTATCCACACCGCCAATGTCCGGATCACCACCAGCAATGCGACGGTTCTCACGCAGGAGTTGATCTTCGAGGTCGAGCGCGACGAGAAGGAGGCGACGCGCAAGTGGGCGATCGACCTGGACGGCCCGATCCAGTCCGACCCCTTGCGTGTAGGGGATACGCTCTACGTCTCTTCGCTCGACGGCAAACTCACCGCCCTGAACGTGCTGAACGGCAAAAAACGCTGGATCTTTCCCACCAAAGGCCAGTTCGTCGGCTCCCCGGTCTTCGCCGAAGGCACACTCTATGTCGCCTCCACCGACCACAACCTCTATGCGATCGACGCCGCCAACGGCAAACCCCGCTGGCACTACGACACGGAGGCGCCGCTCTTCGCCACGCCTGCTATCGCCAAAAGCATCGTCTGTATCGGTGGCAAAGAGAAGATCGTCGGAATAGACCGTTCCTCGGGCCAGCTTCGCTGGACCCAACCGGCCGGTTCCGGCAGCTTCTTCCAGTCCCGCGCCATCACCGACGGCGAAACCTTCTATCTCGGCGGCTGGGACAACACCCTCTATGCGCTCAACGTACTGACCGGAATTCCCCGATGGACGTCAAAGATCGGTAAAAATTTCTACGTCTCCCCCGCCATCGCCTCGCCTACGCTTGGCAACGGACGTCTCTACATCTGCTCCAACGACGACACCCTGCATGCTGTCAACCTCCAGACCGGCAAGGACGACTGGGCTATCCACGCCCCGGACAAAGGCGATGTGTTCGGCTATGCCTCACCCGTCTTCGCCGATGGCGTGGTCTATGTCGGCGGCCTTGGCTCCAACGGTGACATCTATGCCCTCGACGCCAACAACGGCAATGTGAAGTGGCGACATGCGACCGGACAAACGATGTACGATGGCGCTCCAAAACTCGCTCCAGACGGCAAATCTCTCGCCATCATGGCGCTGCGCGGCCACGTCTCCGTCCTCGATACCGCCAACGGCAACCCGCTCTGGAGCTACGAGCTCGGCCCCGGCAACATCTTCTCCACCCCCGAATACGACGGCCACATCGTCTACACCGTCACGATGGCCAACGACGTCCAGGCCATCAACGCCCCCCAAAAACCCTGACCCCTCCCAAACAAAACCCGGCCTGCGCTATCACATAGCGCAGGCCAAGTCAATCCCTTTCGCTTCCATATCGCACCCGTAAATTCCCATCTTTTATGCCACGCCTTATGGTCACGCTGAGGTGACGATGTACTTCACCTGCCACGAGCCCTCCGACAACGGGAACAAAATGGCTAATGGCGAGGCTATCCAGCCCCTTGACGATGGTCCAAGCATGGGAGGCATGTTCACTCAGACGAGTGCAGGCAACCAGTGCTCCTCCGGCGCCTCCAGAGGGGTCAGAATGAGTTTGAGCGGCTCCTCGCGGTCGGTAAAGTTTTGGACATGCTGTCCAGGGGAATAGGTTTCAGTGCCGGGTCGGCTCAAGAAAATGCCCTCCTGCCAACGGACTGTTCGCAAGAGGATAGACGCTTTCCTGCGTGAAACGTTCTTGCGTCAGGGGAGCCTTTGAGGAATATTGAGATGCTGGTCTACTATTTTGACGTTTAGACTATTTTCGCCCGTCCGAAATGGCGTTCACAGACGATTTGAGATCGGAAACCCTAACTCTAATGAAATGCTATGGATTTATGGCACTCTGGTACAGCGAACGGGCTATACCTAACACGCCATAAATTC
>JBBQPO010000258.1:0-8790 GCA_038217285.1 Chthonomonadales bacterium | reverse complement strand
CGGCAGAGAAAACTATTCAAATCAGCTGGCAAACGTCGGAGAATATTGTGTCTACCTCCGGTGCACAGGCAGGCATCCTTCCTCCCAATAGTGTCGATTACCTATTCATCGACCCACCGTTCGGAGAGAACATCTACTATGCCGACCTGAATTACCTAGTCGAATCTTGGCATAACGTCTTCACCAATTCGGCCCCAGAAGCAATTGTGGACCGTGCCAAGCATAAGACTCTGAGCGAATACCAGCGTCTTATGACTGACTGCTTTTCCGATTGCTTCCGCGTTCTGCGGCCAGGGCGATGGTTGACCGTTGAGTTCCACAATAGCTCAAATGCGGTCTGGAACGCTGTGCAGGAAGCATTACAGCGCGTCGGGTTCATCGTTGCAGATGTCCGAGTCTTGAACAAGCAACATGGTGGCGTTAAAGCCGCTTACATGGTGAACACAGTTGACCAAGACCTCGTGATTTCGTGCTATAAGCCGCGCTATGAGTTTGAGGAACGTTTCAAGCTGTTGCAAGGCAGACCAGAAGGCGTAGTGGAGTTTCTGCGCGAACATCTCGCCATGCTTCCCGTTACCCCCATCAACAAAGATCGCCAGTTAGAAATAGTCGCAGAACGAACGCGAATTCTCCTGTTTGACCGAATGGTTGCTTACCACTTGCAGCGTGGAGCGCGTATTCCGCTGTCAGCCGCTGAGTTTTACAGACTTCTGTACGAGCAATTTAATGAGTGCGATGAGATGTTCTTCCTACCAGAACAGGAAGCGCGTTACTTGGCGTTGAAAGCACAGGGAGTAGAGACAGCGCAGCTTTCCATCTTCGTCCGGGACGAGAAGACTGCTGTACAGTGGACGCGTTCACAGCTAGTCGAGCAACCGCAGACACTCGGCGACTTGGTTCCAAAGTTCATGCAGGAACTCCATGAATGGCAGGGTCACGAGCCACGTCCTGAACTGCGTGATTTGCTCCGTGAGTATTTCATCGAAGATAGTGGAGTTTGGCGCGTTCCTGATCCGACCAACGAAAAGGATCTGGAAGCGCTACGCCGAAGTGCTCTTCTCAAACTGTTCCGTGACTACGTGAACGCCAAGGGGCCGCTCAAAGTTTTCCGCAAAGAGGCCGTGCTGGAAGGTTTCCGACACTGCTGGGATACCAAGCAGTACGGTGTGATCGTCGGGATATGCGAGAAGATACCGGACAAAATCCTTCAAGAGATCCACGACTTCGTCCAGTTCTACGACATCGTGAAAGACCTCGCGCCCGAGCAGGCCGAACAGATAAAATTTGTGTGGGAATAGGCAGAGAACACCATGGCAGAATATCCCTATCACGAGACCCTGAGGCTTCAAAACTTTACGGTATTCAAAGATTCGGCTTTCGAATTCGTTCCCGGCATCAATGCGATCATCGGTGAGAACGGGACAGGCAAAACCCACCTCATGAAGGCGCTCTATGCCATGCATCGGTCGCAGTCACGAAGAAACAGATCCATTGCCGAGACGTTGGGCGAACTCTTCCAAACATCGAATATTTCAGAAATTGTTCGGCTGGGCAAAGGGAAACATACCACTGCAGAGGTCAGCGGCCGTTACAATGGAGTCGATTGGGCGTATGCCATTCAACGCGGCGAGCCAAAAGGAATAGCAACGGATACTGGCGCGATTACTGCCGAACGGCCGATCTTTATTCCTGCGTTGGACATGATGGGCCATACCGGAGGGTTTCTCCAGGCGGCCAATGAGGTTGAACTCGATTTCGACCTCACGTGTACGGATATAGTTGCCTTACTGGGTCTTAAAAACAGGACAGAGAACACCCTTGTTCTACGAGATCTCAGCGACCTGCTTGGAGGAACGATTGAACAAGATCAGACCAATGGCCGATTTTATCTCGTAACGGCGCTAGGCCGACTCCCTATGCCTCTTGTCGCTGAAGGTCTGCGCAAAATCGCTACGGTAGTCCAGTTAGCGCAAAACGGATGGCTTACTCCGGGAACTACGCTATTCTGGGACGAACCAGAGGTTAATCTCAACCCAAAGATCATGGATGAAGTCGTGGGAGCGATTCTCTCCCTCACGAGGCAGGGAATCCAGGTATTTCTCGCGACCCATAGTTATGTCATCCTAAAAGAACTCGACTTACAGACACAACAGACCGACACCATACGGTATTTTGGCTTTCAAAGGAATGAAGCTGGGATTACTATCAACGGTACCGACGACTTTGACTCGCTCACACCGAATCCAATCCTTGAACAGTACAACTGGCTATATGACCGTGAATTGACTCGCAGCACAGGAAGGAACCGAAAAGGTGAGCGCGTTGGCTGAGAGCAATATCGAATTCGACTTTGCGGAAGCATATCGCGCCCTCAACTACGAGGATCTGTTATCTGGTCTGCCAGGGGCTTCCCGCAACCAGAGCAACACCTTCTGGCCGGGAATAGATTTTCATGTTGAGGATACACCCGGTGAGGTTATTTGGCTCGAGGTCAAGAGCTGGAATCCGGACTCGATAGCGCCTAAGGATCGCGGCGGCAGTCGCTGGTCCTTTCAATGCAAAATGAAAAGTAATGCCTTTGCTCAGGAGATGCGCGGTAAGTTTCTGGGCGCATCGTCTTTCTTCGCCTGGGATAACCGCGACCTGCCGTCCAATGTACGCTTTATCCTGCTCTTTGAGCCACCGCACCAGATGGATTCCGCTCTTGTCCTCACTTTAGGGCAAAAAGTCAAACAGCAACTTATGCCACCGAAGATTTTGCCGTGGCGGAACCGGATTAACGTGGCAGCTCTGACGCTGGCCGAGTGGAATTTGCGGTATCCAGACTACCCGGCGAAAAAGATATGACGCAAAACAACCCTGTCGGTGTGGCGAACCGTTTATGGTGTCCGACCCTGAACGCCTGGGTGCGCGTCTTGGAAGAGCGCACCCTCTTCGGCAAGCAGGTAGCGCGTGTCATGCTGGAAGGCGGCAGCAGCGTCCACACGGTTCCGCTGGAGATCCTCCGTTCCGAACATGCCTTTGACCTCTCCGCTGCCCTCTCGACCGTCGCAGGCGCGCGGATCTGGAGTGCGCTGGGTTCCGACCTCTTCCTTGCTCCACTCGTCAGCGAAGCCCTGCCCCTGCCGCATCAGTTCCGCGTACTCCGCAAAGCCATGTCCGGATTTCCTGTCCGCATGATGCTGGCGGATGAAGTCGGCATGGGCAAGACCATCGAGGCCGGCCTGCTCCTTAAGGAACTGAAGCTGCGCGGGATGATCGAGCGCATCCTGGTGCTCGCGCCCAAAAGCCTCCTCCTGCAATGGATTGTCGAGATGGACACGCTCTTCGGAGAGCCCTTCGATCTCGTCCTGCCCGGCGACTGGAGCGCCGACATCGGCATCCGGGGCGAGAACGCCTGGAAGCGCCATACCCAGATCGTCACCTCCGTCGATTCCGTCAAACCCAAAGAGAGCCAGCGCGGCTGGTCACAGGACAAAATCGCCCGCTACAACGTCGAACGGTTTCACGACCTTATCGGCGCAGGCTGGGATCTTGTCATCATCGATGAGAGCCACAAAGTCGCCGGAGCCAGCGACGATGTCTCCCGCTACGAACTGGCGAAGGAACTGGCGCGGGCCGTCCCCCATCTGCTCCTGCTCACCGCGACGCCCCACAGCGGTAAATCGGACGCCTTTCGACGCCTCCTCGCCCTGCTCGATCCCAACATCTTCACCACCGGCGTTCCGCTCACCCGCGAAATCGTCGAGACAGTCGTCATCCGCACCGAGAAGCGCACCGCGATGGACGCCGACGGCAAGCCGCTCTTCGCGCCGCGCTACACCCGCCTGCTCAAAGTTCCCTTCGCCCCCCGTCACGCCCTTCAGGAACAGCTCTACACAGATGTCTCCGAATACGTTGTCGCCGGCTACAACCGCGCCGTCCGGTTAGGAGACAAAGGCTCCCGCCTGCTCCTCATCCTCATTCAGCGCCTCATGAGCAGCTCCACGCGCGCCGTCCGACACTTTCTGGAACAGCGCCTCGAAGTGCTGGGCGGCGGCGAAGCGACCGTTCGCGCCCAGACCGCCGACCAACTGCCCGATGACGTGGAGATGGACGATTTCGCCCAGGGAATACTCTTCACCGTCCCGACCAACGTCCAGGAACGCATCGATGTCGAACGCCTTCTGAGTCTCGCCGTCAGCGTCGAGAGCGCTGGCCCCGACGCCCGCGCCGAATGCCTCTACGAGCAGATGATGCAGATCGCTGGCGAAGAGGACGACCCGTCCACCAAGTTCCTCATCTTCACCGAGTTCCGCGCCACCCAGGAGATGCTCGCCGAGTTTCTGGCGCAGCGCGGCTATCCAATCGCCACCCTCAACGGCGCCATGGATATCTCCGAGCGCAAAGGCGCGCTGGAGCGGTTCCGCGCCGATGCCCAGGTGCTCATCTGCACCGATGCCGGCGGCGAAGGGCTGAACATGCAGTTCGCCCACGTCGTCTTCAACTACGACCTGCCCTGGAATCCCATGCGCGTCGAGCAGCGAATCGGCCGAGTAGACCGCATCGGCCAGAAACACGCAGTCCGCGCCATCAACCTCGTCCTGGAAAACTCCGTCGAAGCCCGACTCTACGACATCTGGCAGACCAAACTCGCCACCATCCTCGAAGAGTTCGGCGTCGATAAGACCGGCGACGTGCTCGACTCCTCCGAGGCCGGAATCGATTTCGAACACCTCGCGCGCACCGCCCTGCTCACCCCCGACAACCTCACCGACGAACTCGACCGCGTCGTGATGGACATACGCAAGGCCGCTGCCGAAGCGGTCCACACCCGTTCCCTCTACACCGGCAGCGTCGAACAGACCGACCACCTCCCCAACGTACCCCTGCGCGCCTGGATGGACACGCTGCGCGGCGCAGAGAGTGAGCCGACGACGGAAGAGCACACCGACATCGATCTCTCCCAACGCGTCATCGAGCGCATCAACGCCCTCGCCCCCTTCTTCGCCGAAGGCAAGCCCGTCGCGAAGCTCCGGGTGAACGGTCTCGGCTTCCCGCTGGAAGGCTGGTTCTCTCTCTGGAAAGTCGGCGTCGCCGACGGCCTGTGGCGACAGCAGAACGTCTTCGCCCTCTTCTCCACCGACGAAGGCAAGACCTACAACAAATCCGCCCAGCGCCTCTGGGACGAACTCGCGACCCGCAGCGTGGAGATCCACGTTGAAGGCGATACCGACGCCTACGATTTCCCCGCTCTGCAGACCCTGGCCGAAGAAGAGGCTGCTGCCCTCTACGACTCCGTCGTCCGCAAGACGCGCAATCGTGCCCGAGCCAGAATGAGCGCCCTGGAACTCAGCTACCTCGCCCGCCGAACCTCCCTCGCCCGCATCGGCCTGGACACTGTGCGCGAATCCAGACGCCGCGAACTCGAAACCGAATATCGTACCCGCAAAGCCGAAATCAATCTGGTCGCCGAGGCGCTGCCGGAGTTGACATGCCTCTTCCTCGCGCGGATCACCGCCCAATGAGATGGGTCCAGACGATCGTCGCGAAACTCAAACCCTCCTTTGGAGGCGTCCCCACCTTCTGCGTGGATCCCGACCACCTCCTCGACATCCCCCAGGTACGCGAAGCCCTGCGCGCCTCCGGCATGACCATCGAAGACTGGGACGGCCACCCAACATCGCTCGCCCCCCTCAAATGCGTTTCCGACGACGACAAACCGCTTCTCATCGTCACCGATACAGGTCGCCACCACATCGTCACCTCCTGCCTCACCGACTTCCGCTGGGAGACCGTCACCATCGGCGAACTGATGCCCAAGTTCGCCCTGGAAGTCGTCAAGTCCATCCCTACCGGCCGATGGGACAGCCTGATGGAACTGCACCGCGAAGTGCGCTCCCCACGCAACGCCCACGATACAGCGCTCCTCATCGGTCGCGCCCTCTACGGCGTAGACCCCGAGTTTCTACGCCACGGCTCCGGCTGGCTCCGAACGCTCGGCGCGATCGCCATCGGCGACGATCCGCTGCCCCCTCCCATCGCCCGAGCCATCACTCAGGAGATCCCCTGGCCAACCACGCTCCCCCCCACCGACCCGACCGAAGCGCTCACCGAACCCGCCGCCGCCCGCGCCCTGTTGACCGCAGCGCTCCACGCGAAATCTCCCTTCCTGGAATCGGCATCGTCCACCGAGCGCCTTCTCCTAGCCGGTCTCGCGCCCCCAAAACCAAAACACTACGCCGCCGATCCGCCTCCCACTGACATCCTCGCCCAATGGGAAGAGATGCGCCACAACAGCTACGACGTGCTGCAATTCGGCATCCTCTACGCACAAGCCGTCGAATCCGGATCCGTTTCCGACAACGTCAGGCTCGACCTGAACCAGCGATTCTTCGAATGGCTCAAGCAGAATTACGGCCTCATGCTCAGCTCGCCCAACCCCGCGATCCTGCGCCTCCCCAAACTGCTGGACCGCCTCGACGTAGAGATCGGCACCGACAAACTCCTGCTCCTGGTCGTGGACTCCCTCTCCCTCCGCGCCTGGGAAGGCACCCGAAAGAAATGGCTCGCCGACGGCATCATCGCCGACGCCTCCACACGCGCCGCCTTCGCCATCCTCCCCACGATCACCACCCTCAGCAGACGCGCCATTTTCGAGGGCAAATCGCCCTCTCAGTTCTCCTCCGAGCCGCACTCCACCCGACTGGAGCGCAAGCTCTGGACCGCCCGCTATCCTGGAGAAGGGGATTACTACACCGTAGACGAATCATTAGGCGTCCAGGACAGTTTCGCCAAAGCCCGCCGACGCATCTGCCTCGTAGACGTAAGCTGGGACAAACGCGGCCACAGCATCAACCCGCGTCTCGACTCCATCGAGGAAGCCGTTCACGTCTGGGCTGGCAAGACACCCCTGCGTGATATCGTCCGCGCAGGCCTATCCGAAGGCTACCGCGTCATTCTGACCGCCGATCACGGCCAGGTCGAATGCAGTGGTCATGGCCGCCCCAAAGTCGGATCGCTCCCCGACGAGCGTTCCAAGCGCGTCCTGACATTCGACAACAAAACAGTGTGCGAGAGTTTCGCCAACGCCTGGTCAGCGCCCTTCCACCCCTCCAACCTGTCGACAAGCCTATGGCCCCTCTTCGCCACCGGCTTCGCCAGCTACGACATCGACGGAGCCGAAGCCGTCAGCCACGGTGGATTGAGCATTGACGAGGTCCTGGTGCCCGTCGCAGAGGTGAAAGCATGAACCAACGAATCCCCATAATGTACGACCGCGCGCTCAGACCTGAATGGCTCGACTTCGCCCTCGACAACTACCTCCGCGCCACCGACGAACCGACCTACCGCCAAACCCTCGTCGAACACCTCCGCCCGCAGATCCTCGGCGTCGAAGCCCTCCGCAAGACCGTCGATCAGCTCCAGCGCATCGTCGGCTACAAGTCCGTCGTCTCCCGCGCCCGCCTCACCGAGATCCACTGCCAGATGCTCACTCTCTCCCCCGACAAAAGAGCCACCCTGCGCCTGCAGCTCCTCGTAGAAGCCTCCCCATTCCTCTCCGACTGCCTGGAAGCCATGAAAATGCTCGCCATCCTCGGCGTCGACGGCGTCGAGATCAAACACATCTACGACCGCCTCTCCACCCGCTACGGCGACCGCTCCATCGTCTACCGCAGCGTCCGCCACGTCCTCAAAACCCTGGCCTTCCACAACCTCGCCTCCAACCACGACAAAAAATGGTACCTCCTCCCACCGCCCTGAGACACCCAGCACCAGGCGGCATACCCCCTTTCCCTCCACCCGTCCGGCAGCAGCAACCGACACAACCCATCAAATCATCCCAACCACGGCAGCCGATACCGGCTACACAGCCGTCACATCACCAAAAGCTGCACTCACAAAACCTGATCCCGACACCCCGGTATCTCTCCAGATCGCCGGTGCTGACAACTTTCGGCCCCAGGCCAAAACACAGGAGCAGTTGCGACATGAACCTTTCAGATTCCGCGCATGAAGACGAAGACTATCCTCTCCCTGAACCGCCAGCCGAATGGGCCCCACATCCTCCTCTCAGCCTGGAAGAGGAGTTGCTCGCGGACGCCGATGCAGAAGCCAAGTTAGACGAAATGCTTCACCAAGAAGCCGAAGAGATGGCATCGTATGTGCAAGACATTCGTGAGCGCGGCAAACTTTATGACATTGAGGTTGACGGCAACGGTCGGCATTACACGCTCATCATGCCAAACGGTCCCACACCGCGCGAAACAGCAATTTTTGGCATGCCCAATGCAGCTAATCTCTTAACCGTGGAGTTCGAGAAATACGAGTTTCTCAAGGAGTACTGCGCATTATGGTCGAAGACGGACGAGACCATTGAAGCCCAATTATCGGGCATTGGAAATAGTACCGTCTCATCGCTAAAGCGGCTAAATGATGCAACCGGGCTAGCCGTTGGGTACAGGAAGATGCGTGTATTGAAGTTAAGGTGCCATCTGATGATGATGGGATTGGTATCCGGATTGAGAATCGAAGTCGAACGATGGCTTGGTTCGAGACACACCTGGAACCATATGACCCAGGGGGTTACAGCTTGTTGATTTCAGGGATTGGCGCAGTGGATTATAATCGCGCCATCGAAATCTTGGAATTGACCGCCGCATCACTTTTTCTGGTAGTGCTGCATTAAACGGTGACACTGGCCATACCTCCTTTCGTTTCCCTGGCCCCTGTTTTTCCAGGTGGACGCCCTCTTCGTTTCGGAGGAACCAACGGCGCAGGAGCGATCTGGTGGCAGAGCAAATCTCCCAC
>JBBQPO010000257.1:0-8819 GCA_038217285.1 Chthonomonadales bacterium | reverse complement strand
CACCCTGGCGCTGATCTGCGCCTTCCTGCTCACCCGAGTCTTGAGTCGGATGCAGGCGGGAGTGCGCTGCTGGATCTGGCGACTGGCCTTTCTGAAACTCTACCTGCTCTGCTTCTGTGTGCTGACGATCGCGCTGTCCGTGCTTCCCATAAAGCCTGCCAGCGGCTTGGGAAGCGTCTCGACGCAGGGAGAAGGAGGGGAAGTCGGTATCACTATGCCGAACAACATGCCGCCGATGTTCATGCCCGATATGGGAGCGGGCACGGAAATGGGAGGCATGGCGGCAGCACAAGCGCCTGAGAGATCTGGGCAACTGGGGATTCTGGTGAGTGTGCTGGCAGGGCTCTGGGGCCTTGGAGTGCTGGTCGGGTGCGTACGGATTGGGCGACAGTATCGGGAAGCGTTGGCGCTGGTGAAGTCCGCCTGTCCTATCGCCGACGAAGCGATCCAGATGGAGTTTTTGCAGCTCAGCGTCAGCATGGGCCTGTCGAGCCGACCTGAGTTATGTGTCAGCGATCTAACCGATGTTCCGTTATTTTTCGGACTGCTGCGCCCGATGGTGATCCTACCGGCAGCGGTCGTGACCAACTTCTCTGCAGAAGAACGCCGTATGATGCTGGCCCACGAACTGGCGCATAGCAAGCGGCACGATCTGGCCTGGGCTATTCTGACCGGCCTGGCCGAAGTGCTTTTCTTTTTTCATCCGCTGGTCTGGTGGGCGCATCGCGAACTGCGCATGGTCCAGGAGATCTGTTGTGATGAAGTCGCCATCCAGAGCGTCGCAGTCAGCGCGCATACTTATGGCTCAGTGCTGGTGTGGATTGCTGCGAAGCAGACCGCTTCCAGACAGGATGGACTGAGCGCGGTCACCATGGCCGAATCGTTTTATACTATTGAGAGGAGACTGAAGGAGATGCAGACATTTCGTGTGAAGACGATCTGGAGCCGTTGGGCGTCGGCAAGCGTCGCCATAATCGGAGGGATCGCTCTGCTGCCCTGGCAGTTGGAAGCGCAGCCGGGAGCGCCGCAAGTGTCGGGAGAGACCCGCACCAACGTTTCGGGCAGCACTTCTGGGAGTGCGGACAGCGGAACCGGTACGGCGAGCACCCCTACCCGGAAGGCGGATGCTCGCACCGTGAAGGCGGGTGACTACACGCTGAAGATCGGCGATCTCCAGAGCAACGAGAAATCCAGTTCGAAATCTTCGGGCGGAGAGAAGGGGAATAGCTACTCTTCCGAGAGCACCACCGGCACTGCCACTGGCGGCATCTCCGGGAGCGGCGGGGCAAGTTTTGGGCCGGGCGGCGTTCCCCTGGCGGCGTTCCATGCCAATCTCTCCCTTGCGCTGGACATCGCCGGGCGTCGCAAAGAGGATCTGCTCTTGATCGACGGCGTTCAGAACCTGCGTGGGCAGGACGATCGCGGCCGAGTGGTGCGTGGCCCCGAAGTGCCGACCATGGCCATCGCGACGCTGCCGAGCCTGGAGAAACAGGGACTGACGCGAGAGATCCTGAGCCTGCAGACCGAAGAGGGCACGAAATCCCTGAAGACGCTGGAAGGTGACCTGATAGTCATCAAGGGGGAAGTACGCACCGTAGAATTCGACGCTTCTGAAGTGTACCCCGGCGCATCGAAGCAGGTCGGGCAGGTCAAAGTGACCATCGATTTCGTACGTGAAACCGACAACGGCTATGAACTCGCGATCACCTGCGAAGCGCCGCAGTACGCGACGCCGGGCAACGCCATGACGATGATGCAACGAATGATGCGGGGCAACAAAGGACCGGAGGCGGCCCTGATCGGCACGGATGGCGTCACCTACAAAGCAACCGGTACAGGTAGCGGAGGCGGTGGCTTCTCCATTGGGAATGGCGGAGGCGACAACGGCGGTCTGAGAACTTCTACAACTCACCAGAACCTGTCGTTCAGTCACCTTCAGAACGGCGCGCAGCCGAAAAGCCTCGTATTGCGTATCGCGGAACCGCAGGGACCGTCGCGCCGCGTACCCTTCAAGTTCACCGACATCTTGCTGAGCGACAAACGCTGATCTGAAGCAAAAGATCCTGAGGACAAGAACGCCCGAATGGAAATCTCCATTTGGGCGTCGGCTTTGTGAGCAATACCCGCTTCGATGAGCCTGCGCGGAACCAGCAGGCTGACGAGAGAACCTCTCCGCTCCTGAGTTTGACGAAGTAGGAAGTTCCTTCCGTCTTAACAGCTTCGTAAACAAAGGCGTTGAGGTCATAGCCAATGGGCAAGTAGCGGATGGAACAGGCGGACTTCAAGGGCCGCGGCGTCTGGGATCGGGCGATGTTCGACGATCTCGGCACCGTCTTCAAGAAGCGGGTCGGCAAAATAAATGGCCAGGGAAACGCCGCACTCCGGCTCGATCTAGGCGCACACACCACGATGGACCGCCTTACCCTCGCGCTCCACGGAGGCACAGCCCCTCAGAGGGCCGAGGTGTCCGACGATCTGCAAACCTGGCTCCCTGCCGCAATCCATCGCGAACAGGATGGGCTGACCATGCAAATCCCCGCTGGCAAGCCTGTCCACTACATCCGCATGACCCCGGCGCCCGACGACATTGCGGAAGTCAATGGCTATGTAGGCCAGAAGCGACTGGATCGTTCCCACTGGCGCGCATCGAATCTCTTTGGCGAATACGCATCTGACCCGGCCACCGCCGCATGGTCCTCCAGCGTCACTCTTCCCGAAGCGGCCAGAGGAAGTTACCTCTGCATCGCACTAAACGGAAAACATGGCGTCGAAGGCGCGTATGCGGCCATTCGGGTTGCCGGACGGCCCGTCGGCGCGCCCGACAGGGCTGTGTCCTATCTCTGCAATCCGTGGGAATATTTCGTCCAGCAGACCGACAGCAACTACACCTACTTCATCCCGGTAACACCCGATATGGTAGGTAAGCCTCTGGATGTCGTTGCCCTCACCCTGCGCAACGGTCACAACGATTACAAGCCGGAAGTGTGGATCTCGTCGTACCCAACCCCCTATGAGAGCCACACGCTGGAACTCAAACCCCAATGATTCGGTGCAACTGCGGCCCTCAAAGGCTCGATTACATAGAAATCTTTACCTCATCACCACAAAAAGACATCGAGGGAGGTCTGCCCAACTATGTCTCCGATAACTAAGCGGCCAACCGCTGAAGGTTCGTAATTTCTCCGAGATCAGCGAGATCAGCGCGCGCGAAATTTCTACGAGCGTTGACCGGACGGCTACTTAGATTGCAGTGTGTGCCCGTGTAGGTGGGCGCGCGGCCGCGCAATGAATTGCGGCGGGATTCACCGTGCGGCCTTGTCCACCGTTGGGATCACAAAGCAATAGGCATCATAACGGATTTCGCTCCAGGCCAGTTCCGCCAGCGGGTAACCGGGAAAAAGCGGCGTTTGCACAGGCGTAAACTTTACGCGCACACGGATAGCAGCACGGCCCGCTGTCAGATCGCGCGGAACCAGAAACTCGTCGTCGCGAAAACGCCGGTTGGAGGTCTGTACGGTGTGCTGTGCCGGGCCAAGTTCTTCTCTCGGATTTGAGTAAACGCACGTATTGGAACCGGCCAGATACCAGATCCCGGCAAGCTTCCAATTGGAGGATCGGCCGCGATTTGCGTCTGCGATATACACTGCGGCGCGCTGGTTGGGGAAGACATAATCCAGCTTACGCCGCAGCATCACCCCCACGTTGTTCCGGGTAAGCTTCAAAGTAAACTCCGAAGCGCCAGTCGTTTTGCGTCCGTGATCCATGCGTGGCGGAAAAATCTCCGTGCCGCCCAGCGTATCCGGTCCCCATTCATAGCGGGAAGTGATCTCATAGGGCGCGGATGCCGCCGGAGAAACATAATGGTGGGCGCTCTCGCTGGCCGCGTCGCCGACCTGAAGCGTGTCGGTTTTGATCACCGACGCTGACGGCAGGCCATACCAGTAGGTGACCGTTCGATAGTGTTCCTCGGAGTCATTCATGCCGCCATGTTCCAGACAAATCACGGCATTTTTCCCAAACGGCATCAGATCGGCGAGCAGAAACCGATAGGCCGATTCGATTTTGTCGTCTTCGCACTTCGCCGATTTCTCGTCATGGGATCCCGTAGGGTGGCCGGCAAACGGCAGAGTCATGTTCGCGCCGCCCCAATAGTCGCCGCCACCCGCCCATTCCTCGGTGCCGGTCCCCTGCGCCTGCGGGGTCTGGCTGTCGTCGAAGAAAAAGCGTGGATCGCCTTCCAGCGTCCCCAGGCGAGCACGATCGGAGAAGATAAACGAGGTCCCGACAAAACTGCCGGACCAGTCGCCTCCGCCTTCGGCCTGGCGCGTGTCGAGCAGCACAAGATCATGCCCGCGAACCGGAAGCCCATGGTCTTTATACGTCGCGTGGAAGTAGCCGACCTGATTCGCCCGCCCGTGAAACGGCTGGTATCGCGCGCTCCATTGGATGTCCGTCAGATCACTTGCCTCATTGCCCAAAATCTCGATCTTCGCCGAATGAAAAAACGGCATCGGGAAGTAACAGGCCAGATGCACGCGCTCCGCGTCAAAGCGCACATGGACGGGAAACGCCTTGACGAGGTATTCGCGCTCCTCCCGATTGTAGAGCGTGCCCGCGCCGAAGAAGAGCGCCAGCGGCGCGTCGATGGAAGGATGGCGCAGATCATCCCAGGTCATGCGCAGCCGCGCCTGACCAAACGCGACGGCCTGCGCACGGGGGGCGGAAAATTCCAGCGCACGCAGCATGGCAGGCCCGCGTGGGCGGAGGGTTTGCAGAAGCAGCGTCCCATTCTTTCCCAGACTCACCCCTTCTCCACCGGACTGGACCACGCCGACTTTTGCGCCTTCCTGCGTGCCGGCACGCGGCGCGAGATCGGTGCCGGCGCGATGGATCAGGTCCATCACGTCCTGAGCGGGCGGGGTTGTGCCGTTCCAGGCCTGGAGGGGCCGCGAAAGCGGGATGCCGCGCACAAACTGCTGATAAATGTAGTAGCCGGTTCCGTAATGGGTTCGAGAATAGGCCATGCGAAACGATTTTTCGAACGACAGCGGCACTCCCATGAGGTCCGCGCCTTTCGTCGTGCTCCACGTCCAGGCGAGCGGCTCCGGGAACAGGCCCTGCGGCAAAAACACCGACCCCGCCACCGGCTTGGTCGGGTCCGACGTGCTGCTTTCCTGCACGAGATGATCGGTCCCGTCCACCACAAAATGCCACGGGCTGCCGTGCCAGTGGTTGAAGCGCGCAAAGCAAAGCACGCCAGGTCCTTCCAGGTCGAGCGTCACATTGAAATCATCCGCAAGCTGATAGAGGAAATGGCTCGCGTCCGCGCCTTCATTGCCGCCGCGCCTATCATAGGTGCTGCGCATGTACGCCCTGGCCCCGATCCGTTGGTAAGGCCAGCGCTCCCACTGGCGGTACGCGTCCAGCCCAACGGGAATAACAGGCGGCTCATCGGCAGCAAATGCCGCCCCCGATCCCAGCCAGATTGCGAGCGCACAGACAGCAACGGGTAAAGAAATGGATTTGTTCATCGGCTACTCAAGACGCCTGATCGTTAGACAAAGAAGGCAAGCAGCGCACGTCACACAATTTTGCCCATGCTGATACGCGGCTCGACAGCATAGCCAAGCTGCTCATAAAAGCGGACGGGCTCCGCATTGGATGCCAGAACCTGCAAATTGATCTTCAAACAGCCTCTCTCCTTCAGAGCCTGCTCCATATGCCGTACAAGCGCCGTACCGATCCCCTGCCCTCTCGCCTTATCACAAACGGCAAGTGCATAAATCCAGCCACGATGCCCGTCATAGCCGCCCATCACGGTTCCGACAACAAGGTCATCGAGCACCGCAACGAAGAATAGCTCCGGCTGCACCTCGCGCTTGCAGCGGATCACGGTTGCCGGATCATTGTGCGCCGTACTGTAGCCAAAGACGGAAGTCCATAAAGCCACGACGGATGGCTCGTCATCCTCATCAAAGCGTCGAAGAATCATCGCATTGCCATTCTGTATTTCGCCTGCGCCGGCGGACTGCCATGGTCGCTCTAACCCTCGACGCCAAAAAAGATAATCTTCGCGCCCGCGCCCGTTAACAGGGCCTCGATACGAGCGCGCCCATGTGCGTCGTAGGTGACGGTCACGTCCTCGTTATGCCAGTATTTCGACGACAGCCCCTGGGCCGCCGTGACATACGTATAGCTGCCGGAAGAGCCGGCGAAAAGCGAGACGACGCCCCGGCCATTGGCAGAATTGATCTTCTCGTACACCTCAGGGCTGCCGCTCACTTCGCCGGTGCGCAGGAGCGTGCCCGCCGTTATGTCATGCCGGACCTCTCTATATCGGCGCAACGTCTCCCCAAATCGCGTGATCCCCTCCTCGGAAATGCGCAGCAGGTCGCCCCAGATCCCATTTTGACCGAGGACAAGGGACGCGAGGTTGGTCCACTGGTTATCCGCCGGATCATCCGGCAGATAGTGCGTCAGGAAGAGCACAGACGGAATCCACTTATCATAGGTGAGCGGAGTACGGCAGACCCAGCCGCGGGCGGAGCCGGGAAAGAAGAACAGGTTGACATTGCCATCCGCAGGAACCGGCATGTTGTAGTCATGACTATAGGGACCGTTGTTGATCAGGAAATACTTGCCGGCAGACAGAAACTGGAGTCCGACGCTGCGCCCGCCCTCAGTGATATCGAAATCGACGATCGCCTCCGGGCAGGCCGCGCAGAGTTTATCGACGACCTCAGCCATACAGGCGCCCAATTGGAACGCATAGCTATTCGCCCGCTCCTCCGGTGTGTTGGCCAGCGTGCCGTGTTGATGATGCGGATCGTCGCACCCGTACTGCCCGATGGCGTCCCATTTGAAATAGGTGACGCCGACCTCCTTCACCAATCGGATCAACTCTTCGGCGAAGGCGTCGCGATAACGGCTTACCAGACACAGCCGCTGGCTCTCCTCGGTCTCCCAGACCGGATGCGGTTCCGAAGGCTTGCCCTTCCACGACATCAGGCAATCCCGATGCTCACTCAAAATTTTGCTGGATACCGCCGCTGCCAGAGGGTCGAACCAGAGGCCCAACTTCATCCCATAGCCGTCCAGCTTTGCCTTGATCGGGCCCAGACCTCGCGGAAAACGTTTCGCGCTTACCCTCCAGTCCCCGGTCTTCTCGTACCAGCCCGTATCGAGCACGAAAACCTCGATGCCCATTCTGTGCGCGACATCTATCTCCGCAAGAAGGCGCTCTTCGTTCATGCTGTCGAGATAGGCGTTCTTATACCACCACCGGTTCCGTTCCTGGAACGCCCACGTATTGTAGAAAATGTAGGGTTGCCGGCTCTCTTTGTTGGCGCTCATGTGATTCAGGACGGAGCTGCGAAAGGCGCGGGCAAGGTCCTGTTCCGTGCCTTTGACGGCGGCGACCTGCATCCAGAGAGTCGTATAAGGGTGCTCCGGCGCGAGGAGTTGGCCGTCTACATAGCTGCCCTTTACCGCGCGCAGACGCGCGTTGTGATCCGGATGCAATTCATAGCGCAGAAAGGCGTCCGGCAACTGGGAGCCATGTTCGTAGGCGACCAAAAGCGCATGGCCATTCCCCTCGCCCACCAGCAACGGCCCCATGACGGACAGCGCGGCATCGAAATCGCGCGGTTCAAGGGTCTGCTCCGAGAGGACGAACGAATGCACCAGTCGGTTGAATTCGGACAGGCGCACCTCCATGACGCGGGGATAGGAAGCGAGGGAAACATTGAGATAGGTGAGGGCGTCATGCCCGGAAGATCGGGTGAGAAGACGCTTGTGCGTGCTGTGGAGAATATAACGGAAGCGCACGACGGGGTTGTCGTCGGGGATACGTAAGACGATCTCCAGCGTCAGGTCGGGATCGTGCGCACAGAGCCCGGCGACTCGGTGCTCGGTTACCCCGTTTGCCGACCGGGCCGGCGTTCCAACCGCCTTCAACGACGTAACGGAAGCGGTGACCTCGGCGCCGTCGATCTCGAACACAGGAGGACGCATGGTGACCTTATGCCCGGATGCCTTTACCGTATAGCTCCACAGGCCATGCCCCGGTTCGGCAGGATCGACACGAATGGTGGAATTGTTCATCTGCTCTCCTGCTCAGCCAGACACGCGAAAATCTAGGGCGATGTTGGTTTTTTATGATGCGCGGAGCGAAACACAGTGCGCCGGAGCCCGGCTACTGGAGTTCTTCGCCTGTAGGCTCCCGCAGATATTCGGCCTGCACCCATATATGACGCGCGTTCTTGCCCTTACCCGCACTTACGCGAGCCGATAAGATCTCCTGTGTCTGGTGGTCACGCTTGAGCTGTTTAATGATGACCGGAGCCCACTCGCCTGTCGGTTTGCCCTCATCGTCCAGAAGTCGCACTTCTACTGCCTGTCCAACCGTCATTTCAAGCCATCCTTCCCTGAGAGGCTGTCGCCACATTGCAGGCTCAGTTTACCTCCAAAGCCGACACGACAGGCAGAAGAACGCCCACAATGTCATCTGCTTTCATGATCGCTACGGAAAGTTCCGGAATGGTATAGGACCGGAAGTGATTCAAAGCGACCTGGCGCTTAGTTGCGGAAACAGCGTTCCTACGGTACCATAAGCATGGTATCCTTCCGGAAAGGAGCGTGGCGCTTGAAACGTTCCGCTTTTACGCTTATCGAACTGCTGGTTGTGATTGCCATTATCGCCGTGCTTGCTTCTATCCTCTTTCCCGTCTTTGCGCAGGCACGCGGCAAAGCCCGGCAAGCCCAATGCTCCAGCAACACACGTCAGCTCACATTGGGCGTACTGATGTACGCGCAGGACT
>JBBQPO010000256.1:0-8946 GCA_038217285.1 Chthonomonadales bacterium | reverse complement strand
CGATCCACCGTTGTCTCTAGCTGGATGTCGTCCACCCAAGAGGCGATTTTTGCCCTTGTGAAGCCATCCGAGCGGGAAGCGAGCGAAGACGATGCGCCGTGAAATTCCGGACTTTCTCTTGAAATCCGCTCAAGACCAGGCGCGACTGGGAGAGGAAGGGGTGCGCCGCTTGCTCGATGCCGGCCGCGCCTGGGATCTTGCGCCGGTGCTGCGGGCAGGTGGAACAGTGATCTTTCCCCACACCAGTATCGCCGCCTGCGGGCATCAGGTCGCGGCGGCCGTTCATGCCTGCCTGGACACCGGCGCAAGGAAAGTGCTGGCAATCGGCGTGCTGCATGCGCTGACACAGGAGTTGGAAGAGGCGCGGGTGCGCGTGGCGAACGGAGGCGAGGCCGCCCGCGAACCGGCCTGGGGCATCCAGGGGCCAGGGCTTCCGGGGCGGGAGGAGTGGCGCGCGGAGTTCTCGCTCTCCCATTTTCAGTTTCTCTGGCAGCAGGAGATCCTGCGGCGCGGCATCTCTGGTCCGGAGCTGATAGTCCGTTACCCCTATCTGGCAGGCGGACGACCGGATCTGCTGCCCGGTATCGCGGAACTGCGGGAGATCGCACAGGAGGCGGTCGTCGTGGCGACAATGGATCCCTTCCACCATGGCATCGGCTATGGCGACCTTCCCGACCGGGCTCTCGCTTCGGAAGAGGGTGGGCTGGAACTGGCGCGTCGGAGCATTCTGGAAGGGCTGGCGCTTCTTCAGGCCGGGGAGTACTGGAGATTCAACCAGCACTGTGTACAGGCGAAGAGCGATGGCCGGGATGTGGGCCAGGTGGTCCGATATCTTCGCGGGCATCAGGAGGGGTATCTCCTGGATCTGATCGGTGACGACATGTCCGCCGCCTACGACAAACCGCCGCCGACCTGGGTGGCCGGCGCGCTGATCACCCTGCAGGCATCTCCCTCGCCTGACACCGTCTGAAATCTGTTTTATTTTTTTATGTCGGCCGCCGCCCATGCCTCGGCGGATGGTTTCCCGGAAAGGAGAGACGGCTATGAAAGTCGTGATTCCCGGTGGAAGCGGGCAGGTCGGAACGTTGTTGGCGCGTCGTCTTCATGCGGACAAGCATGAGGTCGTCGTGCTGAGCCGTACCCCTGCAAGCGCGCCCTGGCGAACGGTCGTCTGGGACGCGCGAAGGCTCGGGGAGTGGAAGGGCGAGATCGAAGGGGCCGATGCCGTCATTAACATGGCCGGGCGCAGTGTCAACTGCCGTTATAGCGCTGCTAACCGGCAGACTACCCTCGAATCTCGGGTCGATTCCACGCGCGTCATCGGCGAGGCTATCGCAAGCGCGCAATGCCCTCCGCGCGTCTGGCTGCAAGCGAGTACAGCGACGATCTACGCCCATCGCTACGACGCGCCGAACGACGAAGAGACGGGCCTTCTGGGCGGCACAGAGCCGAATGTCCCGGAGACCTGGCGCTTCAGTATAGATGTCGCCCGCGCCTGGGAGCGCGCCCTCGACGAAGCGCAAACGCCGCAGACACGCAAGGTAGCCTTGCGCTCCGCTATGACGATGAGTGCAGACCGTGGCGGAGTGTTCGACGCTCTGCTGCGGCTGGTCCGCTTCGGTCTGGGCGGCAGGGCCGGGGACGGTCGCCAGTACGTCTCCTGGATTCACGGGGAGGACTTCGTGCGCGCGATCTACTGGCTCCTCGCACACGATTCGGTCATCGGCCCCGTCAATCTCAGCGCTCCCAACCCCTTGCCCAATGCGGCGTTTATGCGCGCGATCCGTCAGGCCTGGGGCCTCCCGCTCGGCCTGCCCGCCACAAAGTGGATGCTCGAAATCGGCGCAGCGCTTCTCGGGACGGAAACCGAACTGATCCTGAAGAGTCGTCGTGTGGTTCCGACACGCCTATTATTGACTTTCGGCCTTTTGGCTTACATACGGCCAATAACTGCGTCGAGCGCATTTTGATCTCATCATGCGCCCGCAGAGTGCCTGCTCGAATGTTAGGTAGATGTCTGATGGTCAATAGAGGCCGGTTTCGAGTTTCAGTTCCCCACCTGGCCGGACGCGGCCAAAGATCTCTGTCGTCAGTGGCGCGCATCCTTGGCTGAAGCCGTGCAAAATCCGCGATGATGCCGGTAGTGGCGCTACTTTCTGTGAGTGATGAACCGTTACCTGCCTTGATTCTGCGCGGATACGATTCTTGTGATGCTCTCTCACTTGTGGCGTGCGGTAGGATGCGGATTCCGGTAGGAGAAGCCGGCCTGATGCCAGTAGGGATACGCGGAGGGTACGGCGCTGGCAGCATCCAGCGCGGCGACCTGATCGGCGGTCAGGTTCCAGTCGACAGCGCCCAGATTTTGCCGTAGCTGCTCCTCATTGCGCGCGCCGATGATGACATTGGCCACGGTCGGCCGCTGCAAAAGCCAGTTCAGCGCGATCTGCGGCACCGTCTTCCCGGTCTCCTTCGCCACGGCGTCCAGCGCATCGACCACCTTGAAGACATACTCGTCGGAAACGAGCGGGCCTGCATCGACGACCGTTTGCGAGCGCAGCCGACTGGCTTCCGGAATCGGTGCGCCGCGGCGGATCTTGCCGGTGAGCCGTCCCCAGCCCAGCGGGCTCCAGACGACAGCGCCGACGCCCTGATCTTCGCCCAACGGCATTAGCTCCCACTCATAGTCGCGACCGATCAGCGAATAGTAGGCCTGATGCGCGACGTATCGTGGCCAGCCGTACCGCTCCGACACGGCCAGAGACTTCATCAGGTGCCACCCTGAAAAGTTCGAGCATCCGATATAGCGGATCTTCCCGGCCCTCACAAGATCGTCCAGCGTGGAGAGCACCTCTTCGGCCGGCGTGATCGCGTCGAATCCATGCAACTGATAGAGGTCGATATAGTCGGTGCCAAGTCGGCGCAGGCTCCCCTCAACCGCACGGATCAGATGAAACCGCGAAGAGCCGACTTCGTTCGGACCGGGTCCGGTCCGAAACGTCCCTTTGGTTGAGATCAGCACCTGATCGCGCCGTCCTTTGATAGCCTGCCCCAAAATCTCCTCCGCCGCGCCCCCCGAATAGACATCGGCGGTATCGAACATATTAAGGCCGGCCTCCAGGCAGACATCCACCAGACGAGTCGCCTCCGCGACATCCGTCTGTCCCCACGCCTTGAAGAACTCCCCACTTCCCCCAAACGTCCCCGTACCGAGACTCAGCACCGGCACTTTCAACCCTGATCGACCCAGTGTTCTATATTCCACGCTCTTTGCTCCTTGATCTGGCTACTCACGAAAGATTGAGTAAGCTCGAAGTCAATACTTACCGAGGACTAAGCCCGTTATTGGACGCGTATGCCTGCGCTAGATTGGCCCCGGAGAAACGCATATCGGCGGTGACGTCCTCGACGACGAAAGGCGGGAAGGCGACTTCGTTCAGTTCGGAGGTCGAAGCGGCCTCGCATTCGCAGAGATACAGTCCTCTCAGTGGGCCGGTATGCGCGTCGATGCTGAAGCATTGGCCTTGATACTCGTAGCGATAACGGCGTTTCACCAGGTCACGACCAGGCAAGACATGCAGGCTTTCGTACTCCTCTCTCGTGAGATAGATATTGACGATAGGCTCCTCGTACTTCCCGGTGCTGCCGTACTTTTTGCAGAGTTTGTAGATGCTCTCCGTCGCGCCACACTCGGTCATTCTACGCAGGCGCAGGTGCCCTGCATTGAGATAACGATCTTCGATCTCCACGTAACGCAGACCGCTCAGATCCGGAAGAAGTTCGGGCGGAATCAGCATGCGACGTTCAATTTCCAGTTGGGCATATTTTGGCATCTTCACGTCTTAGTCCTTTCCGCTGGGTGTGACTTCTGATTATGAAATCCTGTTCAACTCTCCCCTGGCTTGGAGTTTTCCCGGCAATGAATTGCCGTTCTGATACGGGAAGTCCGCCTTCGCGGACTCAATGCATTCGAGTCCGCGAAGGAAATTCTTCGCGCGGAAGCGAAGAATTTGGGGTGCCTGAAGGGCTTCCTGCCTTCCCATTTCAGCGAGGGGTTTCAACCTCTTCAGCCTCGCGGGCACTTGCACGTGGAAACTTCACAAACAGAATCCACACCCCTTTCCGCTCAATCAGCCCCGTATGCCCTCTCTTTTTCCTCACCGTGACGACATCATATCCCCAACGGGTGAGGCGCAAGTGATAATTCGGCATAGCACCGAACGTCCCACCATCGTATACGTCGCTTATCACCTTCAGGTCTTGTGGCAGAACCACGTCTAAGGCGGCCACGACCGATTGCAGATTGTCGTCGTACAAGGGATCTTCCGGGAGAAGTTTCCTGTATCGATCCATCAGATTTTTGATCCATGCTTCGTCCATGTTGATGCCCTCAAACATTCCGAGTCCAATGTTCAACTTTCATCTACCTGTGCTAAAATCGATTCGATGATGTCGAAAAGCTCCGAAGCTTTATCGGTAGTTGCCATCGCTTCGACGATTGCTCCTGACGATGCTGCAAAGGGGTCTTCCTCCATGGCAAAAAACAGACAGTTTGCGGCGCGGGCTTGAGTGAACCGTTCCGAATACTTTTTTGTCTCGACACTCGCGTCCTCTTCTGCTTCCCGTTTCGCTTCTGCCGCCTTGTAGAGCTCAAAATACTGGTCGTCAAGCTGTGTGACCAGGGTAGCGACCTGAGACTTTTCGTGGGGTAAGAAGCTTTCCCGATTTTGGAGCCGCCGGAAGGCTTCTAAAAACAAAGGATTTCGCAGGTTCGCATGAGACTGAGCAAAATGGCAAGCGGCTATCGCTGCTTGACGTTGTTTGTCTTCTGACGCCTGCTTGAGTCTGCCTGCAAGTTCACTTGAATCTGCTACGAGCCGAGTCATATCCATGATAATCTCACTACGATTGCCAAGCCGTGAATTCAGGCAGACTGCCCGCAATCCAGTGCTGAACCAATTTGCTGGCCGCTCTATGCCAATAGCACCCGTTGTCATCGCCGACTGCCTGCTCCAGCAATTCAAGGGAACCGTCCTGCTTATTGATCCGCATGCGCCTGGTTTTTCCGTTGTCGCCGGTATAGGTGTATTCGGCTCCGGTCGGACTTTCAGCCACACGATAAACAGCGACGTAGAAGCCCCATCACAGTGCCTCCAGTTATGACTTGTAATACGGAAAACGCTCCTCCGGGAAGTCCGGAGGAGCGCTGGCTTTTTAGAGGCTACGGACTAGGAGAGGAGTGAGAAGGGCGTTTCGAGGACCTTCTTGACCTCTTGCAGGAACTTCGCGGCGATGACGCCATCGAGGAGGCGATGATCGGCGGAGAGCGTGATCTTCATCAGGGAGCGGATGACCAGTTCGTCGCTATCCGGCTTGACGATAGGTGTGCGCACGATGCCGCCGATGGCCAGGATCGCCGCTTCCGGCGGATTGACGATGGCGATGAACTCGTCCACGCCCATCATGCCGAGATTGGTGACGCTGAAGGTGCCGCCGCTATAGTCGGAAGGAGTCAGTTGGCCGTTCCGCGCTTTGCCGATGAGGGTCTTGGCCTCTGCGGAGATCTGGCGCAGGGTCTTCGTCTGGCAGTCGCGAATAACCGGGATGATCAGCCCTTCGTCGATGCCGACCGCGACCCCGATATGCGCTTCCGCATAGCGGCGGACCGTGTTCTCGGCCGTCCAGGTCGCGTTGACTTCCGGTACGCGCCCCAGTCCGACGGCGCATGCCTTCACGATCAGGTCGTTGACCGTCACCTTCCCGGCGGAAGCGTCGGCGTTCAGCTCTTTCAAGAGCGCCTGTGCGCGATCCATCTCCACGAGCATCGTCACATAGAAATGCGGGATCGTCGTCTTGCTGAGCACGGTGCGTTTGGCGATCGCCTCCCGCATCTTCGTCGGTTTCGTCTCCTGGCCGACGAGCGCAGGCGCAGCCGTCTGCGGCTTCGTGGTGGGCGGAGCGCCGACACCGGGCGCGGCGGGAGCCGTCGGAGACTGTTTCTTAAACTCCGTGACGTCGCGCTCGACGATGCGTCCGTTCGGGCCGGACCCGGAAACCTGCGCGATATCGATGCCCAGCGCTTCGGCCACCTTCCTCGCCAGCGGCGACGACTTGACGCGCTCGCCCTGCGGGCCGGTAATGGGCGCCGTCGCGGCCTCCGCGACCGGCTCGACTACGGGCGGCGTATTGGCCTCGACGACAGGGGCAGGTTTCTTCTCTGCGGCGGCCTTTTTGCCGTTACTCGCATTTGCGGGCGCACTCTCTCCGCCGACAATCGCAATAACCTCGCCTATGGCGACCGTCTCCCCGACCTGCACCACAATCTTCGTCAGGATACCGGTTTCGTAGGTGGTGATCTCCACATTGGCCTTGTCGCTCTCGACCTCGGCGATCGGATCCCCCTCCTTTATCATATCGCCCACTTTTTTGAGCCAGACGTTGATCGTTCCCTCTTCCATTCCGTCGCCCATCTTCGGCATTCGGATCTCTGCCATCAGTTCTCCCCCGTTAATTCTAAATCACTTGAGTGCGCGTTTGACGGCGGCGACCACATCGTTGTCGGTGGGGATGGCGGCACGTTCCAGGTTCTTGGCGTAGGGCATCGGCACGTCGGCTCCGCCAACACGCTCCACCGGAGCGTCGAGGTCGTCGAAAGCGCCTTCGTGGATACGGGCAGAGAGTTCCGACGCGAAACTGACGTTGCGCCACTCCTCCTGCGCGACCACGGCATGGTGGGTCTTGCGCACCGAGGTCAGCACCGTCTCCATGTCGAGCGGAACGAGGGTGCGCAGATCGATAACCTCGCACTCGATGCCATCCTTCGCCAGGGTCTCCGCCGCCTTCAAGCAGAAATGCACGGCGCGGGAGTAGGCGACCAGCGTAATGTCGGTTCCGGTGCGGCGCACGGCGGCCTGACCGAAAGGCACCATGAAGTTCGGGTCTTCCGAAACTTCACCCTGCACCCCGTACAGGCCCGCGTGCTCCATGAAGATGATCGGATTGTTGTCGCGGATCGCGGTCTTCAGCAGGCCCTTGGCGTCTTCCGGGAAGGCGGGCAGAACGACTTTGAAGCCGGGCGTGTGCGCGTACCAGGACTCCATGCTCTGGGAGTGCTGCGCGGAGAGCTGGGTTCCAACGCCCGCCGGGCCGCGAAAGACCACGGGGCAGGTGATGCGTCCGCCGGACATATAGGTGATCTTGGCGGCGTGGTTGACGAGTTGGTCCATCGCCTCCAGCGCGAACGACCATGTCATGAATTCGGCGATCGGGCGCAGGCCCGCCATCGCCGCGCCGGTCGCCATGCCGGCGATGCCGATCTCGCTGATCGGGGTGTCTACGACGCGCATCGGGCCGAACTTCTGCAGCATCCCCTCGGAGACGCGGTAGGTGCCCTGATACTGTCCGACCTCTTCCCCACATAAAAACACATTCGGGTCGCGCTCCATCTCCTCGGTCATCGCCAGTCGGAGCGCCTGTTGGTATCGCATAGTCGCCATAAGTTGCTTGATATCCTTACGAGATTAGGAGAAAACGTTTTCATACAGACTGTCAAGCGGGGGTTCGGGACTGGCCTCGGCAAACGCAACAGCCTCCTCGACCTCTTCCCGCACCTCTTTCTCCAGGCGCTCGACTTCGTCGGGTGAAATCAGCCCCTTCGCTTCCAGGGCGTCACGCATACGCAGGATCGGATCGCGCTGCCGCCACTCGTTGACCTCTTCCTCGCTGCGGTAGGTCATCCAGGCTTTGGTGTTGTCGTCGCCGATGCCGTGTCCGACGTAGCGGTAGCAGTCCATCTCCAGGAAGTAGGCTTCGCCTGTTTCGCGAATGCGGGCGATGACGCGCTGCACGGTGTCGCGCACGGTGAAGTAGTCCATCCCATCCACTTTTTCGCCAGCGATGCCGTGCGCCTTCGCCTTGAGGACGAAGTCGGGCTGCCCGGTGGAGCGGTCGACGGAGGTTCCCATCGCGTAGTGATTGTTCTCCAAAATATAAAGAACGGGGAGCTTGTAAAGTCCAACCATGTTGAACGATTCATGCACCCCGCCCTGGTTCATCGCGCCGTCGCCGAAGTAGCAGACGCAAATGTTGCCTTCGCCCTTGTACTTGAGGGCGAAGCCGACGCCGAGGGAAATCGGAACCGGACCACCGACAATGCCGTCCCCGCCGAGAAAGCCCCGGTCGGGGTCGGTAAGGTGCATGGAGCCGCCCTTACCGAGGGCGCAGCCGGTGGCGCGTCCCATAAGCTCCGCCATAATGGCCTTCGCGGAGGTGCCGCAGGCGAGGGCGTGGGCATGGTCGCGGTAGGTACAGAGAACCTTATCGCCGGGGAGACGCAACTGGGGAATAACACCAACAACCAGGGCTTCCATGCCGTCGTAACGGTGCAGGTAGCCGCCGATTTTAGCCTCATGGAATTTGCGATAGACGGACTCTTCCAGTCGGCGGATCAAAAGCATAAGGCGGTAGATGTCGGTCAGTTCGCTGCTCTGATGCTCATCTCCCGCAGGACGTTCGACAGTCGTATTAGCCATCCGGTTCTTCCTCTCGTATGGGGTCGCGCTCGGTCGGCAGGTGATGCCGCCGGCGCGCATGTGTGCGCCCGGCCCGGTCGGGTTTCGACCTGCCGGCGTCTCCGATTCGCGATTTCAGTATACCCGCGTTGGCCTGTTCACGGGGGCTCCCGGCAAACTTCCTGGGCAATTTCGAGAACGCGTCAAAAGGGGAGAGGCTCTCCCTATCGTTAGGGAACCTCTTTACACCACACTATTCTACCTTAATCGCGGGCGATTCTGTTTCGATTCCTGCGCAGGATACAGTTCAGACTGATGAGTATTTTATGGCCGTTGGTTCGTAATGATGCCTATGAGCAAGTCTGCTACTCCAACTTATGACGAACTCGCCACCCTCGTGGTTCAACAGCAGGGCGTTTTGGCCGAGCAAGCCAACGCC
>JBBQPO010000255.1:0-8951 GCA_038217285.1 Chthonomonadales bacterium | reverse complement strand
GATGCGACGGCGAGGCGATCCATTGCGCCAACTCGAGGCGTCCGCTGCCCTGCAGCTTCGGGGCAGGAACGTCGCCGGTGATAATGGTCGGGAAGTGCCGGGGCACCAGATCCCCGAGACGGTCGTAGCGGCCCCGAATGTGGACATGCACGTCGTGGACGCCCGCATGGGGGCTCTCCGGGACGCCGCCCTCCTGCGCTCCGTTGGCGAAAACGACCGGCGGTGGCGGATTTTTGCGCAGCATCGCAAGCTCGGTGCGGAGGCCGCTCAGCGCCGCCCGGCCCTCGGCAGGCAGAAGCCCCTCCTCCCCCTCGGAAGCGAGTGCAAACGGACTGCGCGCATCCGTAAGGGTAAAGGCTTTGGAGAACTCCTGGGCCGCCTTCTCGAGTGTGGCCGGATCGGCGGAGGGGCCGACGGCTGCGTTCCAGGCGGCAAGCTCCGGCGTGGGCGCGGCGGTCGGGCGGCGGCTGCCCGCCATATCTGTTAATCGCCAGACGCCGGGGTTGCCGTAGCGGTCGGCGCGGGGATTCGCGCGCAGCGGCTCGTCGATCAGGTCGGTGGTCAGGTTCCAGACGTGGGAGTTCTCCTTCGCGCCGTCCTTCTGCGTGATAACGAACTCGACCGTCGTGGTGTCGCAGGAGTAGTCGCCGTTCGGCAGGATCAGAAGCTGGAGCCGGTCGCCGGACTTGACGGGGATCGCATTGAGGTTCTGCGGCGTCTTGCCCTCGGCGAAGCCCTGCTTGCCGCCGTTCGGGAACTCGCCCGAAGCCAACGGCACGGTCCTGGCCCCCTGGCGGTGCGTGACGGCCCAGGCGATGCCGTTGCCGCAGGCAGGGTCGGCGTCGACCGCTTTGCCCGTCACCTGGACCGTTCCGGTGATCGGGCTGACCCACTCCACCGCCACGCCATCGTTCGGGCCGGGATGGACCGAAACCGATTTCGGCGGCAGGGTAAAGGTGAGCAGCATATGCGCCTGATCGGTCGTGTTGACCGTCAGGTTGGGGCAGTCCGGCACACCGCGCCAGGTGTAGATACCGGGGGTGTTCAGCACATCACGGAGCGGAGTCGTCATCAGGCGATAGTCGGCGTTCAGGCCGAGATAGTCCAGCCAGTTGCGGAGCGGAACCTCCTGGAGGCCCTGCGCCTGCGCGAACTCCGCCAGTGCGCGCGTGGCCTGCCCTGCCGGACGATGCGCGTAGTTCCACGCCGCCACGAGATAGCGCGGGGTCTGCGGCAGCATGCTGCGGGCAAAGGCGGCGTACTGCGCGGTCGCCTCGGCCTTGATACGCGCCTCCAGTTCCGTCGTATGCGTGTTGAACTGCGCCCGTCGGTCGGTGTCGGCCTTCGTCTCCAGGGGAATCCGCAAAAAGAGTTCGCCCGCGCCCTTCGGCGTCAGCTTCGGCAGAATGTGAGAGCTGAAGAAGATACCAGCCAGCCCATAGTAGTCTTTCGTGGCGATGGGGTCGAACTTATGGTCGTGGCAGCGGGCGCAGGCGACGGTCAGGCCCAGGAAGCCGCGGCTCACCACGTCCACCTGATCGTCGGCGATGTCGGTCAGGATCTTGTCTTTATCGGCGTCGCCGTTGCCCCAGTTGCCGAGCGCCAGCATCCCGGTCGCGATGGTGCCCGGAATATTGAGGCTCCCTGTGGCGGGCAGACCCGCCAGCTTCGTGCCTCCCGCCTGCGGCGCGTCTTCCGGCGGCAACAGATCGCCCGCAATCTGGTTGATGACGAAGCGGTCGTAGGGCAGATCGCGGTTGAAGGCGTCCACGACCCAGTCGCGGTAGCGCCACGCCTCGCTGAAGTCGCCCTCAGAGCCCAGCCCGCGCGAGTCGGCGGAGTCGGCGTAGCGCATCACATCCAGCCAGTGGCGGCCCCAGCGCTCGCCGTAGCGCGGGGAGGCCAGCAGTCGGCCGATCAGCGTCGCGTAGGCGTTGGGAGCTTTGTCGGCGAGGAACGCCTGCATCTCTTCCGGCGTCGGCGGCAGGCCGATCAGATCGAAGGTGGCGCGCCGAATCAGCGTCCGTCTGTCGGCGGGCGGCGCAGGCTTCAGCCCTTTCGCCTCCAGTCGGGCCAGAATAAAAGCGTCGATGGGGTTCTTGACCCAGGCCGCGTTTTTCACATTCGGAGCCGCCGACCGCTTCACGGGCTGAAAGGCCCAGAACTTCCGCTGCGCCGCCGTAAAGCCGCCGGAGGTCGGCGCGCCCATTTGAACGCCCTTCGTCACGGGCCATGCCGCGCCGCGCCGCACCCACTCCGTCAGCGCCGCGATCTCTTCGGCGGGAAGCTTGCCTGTCGGCGGCATCTTGATCTTGCCGTCGTAGTGGACTGCGCGCAGCAGCGCGCTCTTCTCGACGTCGCCCGCCACTACGACGACCGCGCCGGAACTTGCGCCCCTGGCGAGGCCCTCGGCGGTGTCCAGTCGCAGTCCTCCTGCCTGCTGCTTCTCGCCGTGGCAGGCCGAACACCGCTCCACCAGCACGGGCCGCACCTTCGTCTCGAAAAAGGCGGACGACTCCGCCGCATCTGGCGTTTTCGTGCCCGTCGCCTGCCCACGCGCAGGCGACGGCATCCAACCGACCAGACCGAACAGGGCCACGGAGCCGAGACCGACGCCCAGCCACAACGAAGAGGTTTTCACTGGCAGTACCCTCGTGCAGATAATCAAGAGTGTCTCCTTGAATAGAGCGCCTGCGGAACTAGACCCTGCCGACCAACGTTTTAACCGTAGCAGCGATTTGTCCTGGCAGTGCGCTCCCGGCAGGGTGAGTCGTAATTACACGCTTTTGTGACAGAATTGTACCACGCCGCAGAACGTTCCTCCTCCGTTCTTTGCGATTGTGTGCGGAATCGTGGACGGACGGTATAATAGCGGAGAGAGACGTGGCGCAAAACGGGTTTGACGAGCCTCGCGCTTCGCGCAAGATGCCAACGTTGGGAAGCGCAGAAAGGCGAAAAACAGTGTCGGATATGACCGGAAATAGTGTACCGCATGTGATTATCGTAGGCGGAGGGTTTGGGGGCCTGAACGCCGCCCGCGCGTTTCGCAACGCCCCCGTGCGCGTGACGCTCATTGATCGCACCAATCATCACCTGTTTCAGCCTCTTCTGTATCAGGTCGCGACAGCCGGCCTCTCCGCCGCCGACATCGCCTATCCGATTCGCGGCGTCCTGACCAGTCAGCAGAACGCCGAAGTGGTGATGGCAGAGGTGACCGGTATCGATACCGCGCAGAAACGTGTCCTGATGCACGATCTCTCCCTGACTTACGACTACTTGATTCTGGCGACCGGCGCGCAGGACAACTATTTCGGTCACGACGAGTGGGAAGAGTTCGCCCCGGGCCTCAAGTCGATCCATCAGGCCATGGATATCCGGCGCGAAATACTGCTGGCGTTCGAGGCCGCCGAACTGGAGACGGAGTTTCAGAGCCCCAGTAACCTGCAGGATCTGGAAGTCGAGGTGGCTCGCCGCAAAGCCTATCTTACCTTTGTTCTGGTAGGCGGCGGGCCGACAGGGGTGGAGATGGCGGGCTCTATCGCGGAGCTTTCGCGCGTTGCGCTGGCCCGCGACTTCCGCCACATCGACCCTACCTCAACGCGCATCATACTGCTCGACGCCGGACCGCATATTCTCGCCGCCTTCCCCGAGGATCTCTCGCGCAAAGCTCAACTGGAGCTGGAGCGCATGGGCGTCGAGGTGCGGACGAGCGCGAAGGTCGAGATGGTCGATGCCGAGGGCGTCATCGTCAACGGCGAGCGCATCTTTTCGAAGAACGTGATCTGGGCGGCCGGCGTGAAAGCCTCTCCTGCGGCCCGGTGGCTTGACGCGGAGGCGGACAGGGCCGGACGCGTGAAAGTGACCCCGAATCTCTCGGTTCCTGGCCTGCCGGAGGTGTTCGTTATCGGCGATACGGCCCGTACAGAGAATAACGGCAAGCAGCTTCCGGGCGTCGCCCAGGTGGCGATCCAGTCCGGGGCCTACGTCACGAAAGTGATCAAGGCACGGATCGGCGGCAGGCAGGAGCCAGGCCCCTTCTCCTATTTCGACAAAGGCAACCTGGCGACGGTCGGGCGCTCCTTCGCCATTCTGGACTCAAACGGTATACGGATGAGCGGCTTTATCGCCTGGCTGGCCTGGCTCGGCATCCATATCCTGTTTCTGATCGGATTTCGGAACCGGCTCTCGGTGATGATTCAGTGGATCATCGCCTATCTGACCTATCAGCGCGGAGCGCGCCTCATCTCCAGCGGACTGCCGCCCCTTCCACCGGGCAATAAGACGTCGGCGCCAACGCCCACTCAGCCGCTGCAAGCCGACACGCCTGTCCCGACAGAAGAGCCGCCGTCGACTCCCGCTCTGGAACGAGTCACCACCTCATGAAAAACGTCTCGCCTCGATGAAATCTCTGATTGTCAACGCCGACGACTTCGGCTACTCCGAACGCGTGAATGCGGCGGTACTGCGGGCGCATCGGGAGGGCATCCTCACCAGCGCCAGCCTCATGGTCGCAGAGCCGGGCTTCGAAGAAGCGGTTGCGCTGGCCCGCACCCATCCGGCCCTCGGCGTCGGGCTGCATGTCGCGACCACCTACGACCATGCCCTGCTGCCTCCGTCCGAGATTCCCGCTCTGGCCGACAGCGCCGGTAAGTTCGGCCACGATCCGTTCCTGACCGGCCTGCGCTACGCCTTCTCCCGCGCCGCACAGACGCAGTTGCGCCGCGAAATGGAGGCGCAGTTCGCCCGCTTCGCCGCGACGGGGCTGCCCTGGTCCCATGCCGACGGGCACCAGCACTTTCACCTGCACCCCGTCGTCTGGACGCACTTCCTCGATCTGTGCGATCAGTACGGCGTGCGCCGCATCCGTCTGCCCCGTGAATCTCTGCGCTCTCATCGGCGTGTCGGGGGCCACATTCCGCCGTTAAACACAGTCGCCACGCTGTTTTTGCAGGTTCTCAGCCGCCGCTGCCTGCGCTTACTCCACGCCCACCGCACCCGCGAAGGCAAGCCGTTTTTCGTCTGCGATCAGGTCTATGGCACCTACCAAACCGGCCACATGACCACCGACTACACCCTCCGCATCCTGGAACAGATGCAGTCGTCCTGCAGCGAGCTCTACTTCCACCCTGGCGCGCCCCACGCCACCCTCCTGCCCCCCGACGAGCAGCGGGATGGCATCGAAGACGTCGAACTCGCCGCCCTGCTCGCTCCCGCCGTCCGCGCCCGTGTCGAAGCCCGCTCGCTCCATCTCTGCACCTACGCCGACGCCGAATCCCGGTCCAAAGGGTGACTTGCATGCCTTCATTGAACCTTCCGTCGGCATTCTTGCGACTGTCGGAGGAATCGCGAATCATGGGCGCGAAATAGCTTCCCACACGAAGAGGTGTCTCCGAATGCCCCGTCTTACACAGAGACGAGGACGCAAGGAAGGAAATCAAGACGCAATGCGGGTGATACAGGCGGGCGTGGGTGGCTTCGGGGGAAGCTGGCTCTGGGCCGTGCGAGAGTGCCAGGGGTTCGAACATGTCGCACTGGTGGACCCGAGTCCGGCGGCACTGCAGTCGGCGGGAGAGGCGATCGGAGTTCCCCCGGAGCGCCGTTTTGCCCGTTTGGAAGAGGCGCTGGCGACGGTCGAGGCCGATGGCTTCCTCAACGTCACCCCCGCTCCGTTTCATGAGGCGGCCACGCTGGCCGCGCTCGAAGCCGGTCTGCCGGTGCTGGTCGAAAAGCCGATCGCCGATACGATGCAGAGCGCGCAGAACATGGTGCGGGCGGCCAAGGAGCGCAACCGTGTCCTCATGGTCACGCAGCAGTTTCGTTATCAGGACCAGCCGCGCACCCTGCGCCGTCTGATTACCGAGGGCGTTATCGGCGACGTGGACCATATCCTGACGGAGTTCCAACTGCACGGCCTGCTCTTCGGCTGGCGGCAGACGATGGCGCATCCCTTTCTCATGGATATGGCGATCCACCACTTCGACCTGATGCGCTATCTGCTGGGCAGCGATGCCAAACGGGTGCAGGCGCAGACCTGGAACCCGCCGTTCAGCAACACCACGGGCGATATGAGCGCGTTCGCCTGGATCGAGTTTCAGAACGGCGTACGCGTCAACTACACCGGCTCCTTCTGTACGCCGGGGCAGGACACGGGCTGGCCCGGCCGCTGGGTCATCACCGGGTCGCGGGGTTCGCTGGTCTGGAACCCGCACGACGACTGGGGGCCGATCCGCCTCTTCCGTCAGAACGCCAACCTGTCGCAGTACCGCGAACAGCATTTCTTTACCCCACTGGCCGAGCCCTGGGGCGAACCGATCCAGGCCGACTCCATTGGCCCTACGGGGCATCACTACGATCTCTACCACTGGCGGGCCTGCATCGAACAGAACGTCGAGCCGGAGACCAGCGGCCGCGACAACCTGCACACTCTGGCGCTTGTCCTCGCCACCATCGAAGCCGCCAATACCGGCCATCCCGTCGAAGTGGACAACGCCATTGAGCCCTGATAGGAACGCTGTGTCACCGCGGCGTTCTGAAAGAAGAGAACTGATGCTGAAAGCTTTGCCTGCCGCGTTCCTGCTGTTCGTTTTGATGACGGGACAGGCTCTGGGACAGACGACGACGCTGCGTTTCGAGGTGACACGGGCCGCCGCCCGCACCGAGGGGTTGCCGAACGGGCGGCTGCTGGTCGCCCTCGGCCGCAAGGGCAGCCTCCGGCCTGTGTTCGGTTCGATACAGACCGGAATGGACGCCGCTCCGGTGCTGGGCCACGACGCGACAGGCTTCGCGCCCGGCAAGACCGTCACGCTCGACGCGACCGCTGCGATCTTCCCGATTGCGTCGCTGGCAAAGCTGCCCGCAGGCGACTACTCCGTCCAGGCTCTCTTCGCTTCCAACCGCGATCTACGCTCCCTCGATTCGTCCGGCAATCTCTTCAGCGACCCGGTCGCGGTGCATCTCGATCCCGCGAAAGGCGGGACCGTAAAACTCACCTTAACGCATGCCGTTCCACCGGAGGCGCTGCCGAAAGAGACGGAGTCGGTCAAATACATCAAGCTGCCATCGAAGCTGCTGACGGCGTTTCACGGTCGGCCCATCTTTCTGCGCGCGGGCATCATTCTGCCCCGCGACTATGCGCAGGAGCCGACGCGCCGCTATCCTCTGCGTGTCCACATCGGTGGCTTCGGCACACGCTATACCTCGGTGGACCGCATGATGAGCGCGGGCAGCAGCTTCCGCAAGCTCTGGGAGGCGGACAATGCGCCCCGCCTCCTGACGCTCTTACTCGATGGCGACGGCCCCTACGGCGATCCCTATCAGGTCAACTCCGCCAACAACGGCCCTTACGGCGACGCCGTCACGCAGGAGCTTATTCCGGCTGTCGAGCGCCTCTATCGCGGCATCGGGCAGCCCTACGCCCGCGTGCTCGACGGCGGCTCGACGGGAGGCTGGGTCTCCTTCGCGCTGCAAGTACTCTATCCCGATCTCTTCAACGGCACCTGGACCTCCAGCCCCGATCCCCTCGACTTCCGCGCCTACCAACTCATCGACATCTACAAAGACAAGAACGCCTATGTCAACGCCTACGGCTTTGAGCGTCCCTCCGAACGCACCCTCACCGGCGAGACCCACTATACGATGCGCCACGAGGTGCAGACAGAAAACGTGCGCGGCGACGGCGACAGCTACGTCTTCTCCGGCGGGCAGTGGGGCGCTTGGAATGCAGTATTCAGCCCTCGCGGCGCAGACGGCAAACCCGTCCTCCTCTGGAACCCGAAGACCGGCGTCATAGATCCCGACGTGGCCGAACAGTGGAAAAAGTACGACATGCGCCTCTATATGGAAGCCCACTGGAAGACATTAGCCCCGAAACTGCGCGGCAAGATCCATCTCTGGGTTGGAGACGCCGACAACTACTTCCTCAACAACGCCGTCCACCTCCTCGACATCTCCCTCGCCAAAGCCGACCCACCCTTCGTCGGCGAAATCTTCTATGGCCCCGGTAAAGGCCACACCTGGTACGGCATCACCGACCGCCAAATCCTAGACCAAATGCTCGCTGCCACTCTATCCCCTGTTAGAAAATGAGATTGGGATCCGAGTTAACTTTCAAAGCCGAGCATCAGTAATACGATTGCTTACGGCCTGCGAGATCACCAATGTCACGCTTACGCCAATACCCGGTAGTCCAATCGTCCGGTGCGACGACCCAAACCACAGTGCCGGCAGTAAGTTTGCGGAATTGATATAGCACCTTCCGAGCAATTCCCAGGTCACCGTAGGGATCAAGACACACAAAATCGTCCCCAAACAGTTCCTGTATCTGTAACACTGTGCTCTTCTGAGGCAGTTCCTCTGCCTCCTCAAGTTGTGCTATCATCCATTCTGCTACCTGTTTCGGCGTTATAGCCTGTTTGTCATCCGTCTGCATCTAAGATAAGCTCCGTTCCTTGGTTGGCGAAATCGTCGGGGAAAAAGATCACATTTCATTTTTTGTGCATTGCGGCAAGTTCCTCAGCAGTGTGGACTTTGTCATACCACTCCTTATATATCTCTTTGTTTTGAATGTCGTTCTTGACACGCTTTAAGAACGTCTTGAAATCAGGGTTCATCTCCGCAAGTTTGTTTATCATATCCCAATCTAGGATTTCCTTGCGCGTAGCGGGATACAATATTTCCGATGAGTCGGGTTCGCTCATATTCAGGGTGATGACGCCTATTCCGAAAGACGTAGACAAACGACGGTAGTGCTGCATTAAACGGTGAGAATGGCCATACCGCCTTTCGTTTCTCTGACCCCTGTTTTTCGAGGCGGACGCCCTCTTCGTTTCGGAGGAACCAACGGCGCAGGAGCGATCTGGTGGCAGAGCAAATCTCCCACGCTCCACACGTCTGCCGTCAAACCTGCCGCCATCGCAGGCGTCGTCGGCCAGCGTTTCTTGCCAAAACGGATC
>JBBQPO010000254.1:0-9059 GCA_038217285.1 Chthonomonadales bacterium | reverse complement strand
CTCAGGAGAGTTCCTATTGACTTTCGGCCTTTTGGATTACAGACGGCCAATAACTGCGTCGAGCGCATTTTGATCTCATTATGCGCCCGCAGAGTGCCTGCTCGAATGTTAGGCAGACGTCTGATGGTCAATAATGGTAGTTCGCAATCCGCTCCGGTTCTCGATGGTTCTTGGACTCGTGGGCATGTCCGTCGCTCCGTCCCTGGCGCAGACGCTCGTGCCTCTCCAAAGCGCCACCGCCACTTTCTCGCAAACAGGCTTTTCGGTCGGTACTGCCATCGATGGAGTTACGAACGACGACCTGGGCTGGGCCATCGATCACAACGAAGGCGTCAATCAGACGGCGGCTTTTCAGACGGTCAGCAATGTCGGGGCGCCCGGGGGAAGCGCGCTCCTCTTCACCCTGACACAGAACTACAGCCCCTCGCAACATCTATTGGGCAAGTTCCGACTGTCTCTCACGACCGATAACCGGAGCACCTTCGCCGATGGACTCGCCTCCGGCGGCAATGTCACCGCCAACTGGACGGTCCTGAATCCCTTCGCGGTGACATCGTTCAATGGCAGCACCTTGAATATCCTGGGCGACGGCTCCGTCCTGGCAAGTGGGACGGCCCCCAATACGGATGTCTACACGATTTCGGCCACCACCAATCTGGTCAACATTACCGGTGTCCGCCTGGAGGCGTTGCCCGATGCGAGCCTGCCTGTTAACGGCCCGGGCCGACAACCGGCGAATGGAAATTTTGTTCTCTCCGAATTTACAGTAGCCATCGCCCCTAACACGCCCGAACCAGGCTCTCTGGGTCTCCTCCTGGGAATGGTCGTGACCGGCACGGGCCTTATCGCCCGCCGTCGGAAGAAGGTCCGCAAAGCCGTCGGGGCTCAGAATCCAGCTTAACCCTCCGCTCAATACCGTTCCCTCTACGAAAGGGCAGGCGCGCAGCGCCTGCCCTTTCCCTTGCGGCGCGCTCCTGGTTTGTTCGCAGGGCAAACGCATCTAAATCTGTGAACAGCTATCAAGTACCTTTCGCCGCGTCGCTGGCTCTTGTCCTTAACCTTTACCCCTTCACGAATGCCCTCAAGGTCTTCAAGTAGTTCGAGTGTCTGGAACAGATACCAGTTCTTGCCGGAAAACGCGAAAGCAGTCGAAACCTGACTGCGGGGGAGAAGCGAACCATGGGATAGAGCTCCTTCGTGTAGGGGATGTGAACGCGGCATAGAAAGCGCGGCAATGCTATATTGCTGGACTGGCGCACTGACCGTTCGGTTTCAAGAAGAAACAGCCGTCGGCATCGCCACATTCCAGGTTCTATCGAAACTCAGGAGGCGGAGCAGGAATTCGACGGTCGGACTGCCAATGATACACCATTCTTCAAGGAACAGGCTATGAACCTCGTTGTGAAAGATCACCTCCGCCTCTCATTTGCTATCCTGGCGCTGGCGGGCCTGTTGTCCGGGTGTGGAGGCGGGTCCAGCCCAACAAGCGGCCCCCCGCCCAATCCATTGACCAATCCGGATGCCGTCCTGTTCGGCTCGGGGCGAGCCCAGGACGCCTCCTGGCATTTCTACGCCATGAATCCGGACGGCTCCGGGGTGGCCCGCATCGCGGCGCTGAATAACCTGAACGCCAGAATGAGCGAGGGCATCGCCGTCAACCAGAGCGGAACGGTCGCCAATGTAACTCTCGATGGCGGCTTCGCGGTTGGCGGCGGCTTCCAGATAGATCGCCGGCTCGTCCGTTTGAGCGACGGCGTCACCCTGTTCGAGCTTTTCACAACCAGGTCCGCGGGCCCGACGGTCTTTGCTGCGAACGCCAACGGTTCGCGGATGGCCCTCGCAGGCACTCCGGCGCCGAACGACCCTTATGCGATCTATCTGATGGCTCCGGACGGAACGCAGAAAACCCGGGTCTATGCCATCCCCTCCGGAACGACGATCAGCGAGATCATTTTTGCTCCAGACGATGCGACGCTCTACTTCGTTGCGCTCACCGACAACATCAACGCCCAAAATCCCGCCGGTGCGCTCTACAAACTGCCGGTGGGAGCGGCAGCGCCGACGCTGCTGGCGAACCTCAGCGCGCCGATCCGCTCCGTCCACACCAGCCGGGACGGCGCCAGGCTAGCCTTCCTCAGCGTGGTAGAGGCCCAGGATCTCCTGGGCGCAACCATAGCCCCGTATACGCTCCGCGCCGATGGCTCGGGCCTCACGCGGGGAGCGACGATCACGATCCATGGCGCTTTTGCGGTCTGGGACGCCGCTATCGCGAGTCGTGCCGATGGCTTCCACATCCTCTACGCAACCTCCCTAGACGGAGACAAAGAGATTTTCGATGTGCGGCTGGACGGGAGAGGGCTGACACAGATCACCTTCAACGCCGCCGGTAATGCCACCCCCGGATCGCGGCAGGCCACGAACGCTCACCGAAGCCTGGGAGGACGATAGACAGTGAAAACGGGAACACTAAAATTGCGATGCGGCTACCGCGTACGGATGCTCTTGTGCCTCTTTAGTGCCCTCCCGATGGGACTGGCAGGGTGTGGCGGCAGTTCCGGCAGCACGAGCCCCAATCCAGACAGATCGGCGGATTTCGCGATCATCACAGATCCGGCCGGCAAAAATCTCCTACTGAAACCGGGGCAGACGCTGCCGGTGACGCTCGACCTGATCTCTGCCAACGGCTTCCCAAATCTTGTCACCCTGAGCATCGACACCTTGCCGAAAGGGTGGACGGCGGTATTCGCTGCCCCGACCCTAAGCGTACTCCCAAAAGGGGTGACAAAGGTCGTCCTCAACGTGACAGCGCCGGTCGATACTCCTCCTGCCCGCCTCACTGGCGTCGGCCGCGTCAAGGCAACGAGCGGAGGGACGACCCGCTATCTGGATGGCGGCAATGTCGCTCTTCCTGCAGAAGAGATCGGCCCGTCTAATCCGGCGGATGGCATCAACCTGAACGTCGCCGTGGCGGGTGTCAGTCTCACACCTTACGAACCGAATCCCGCGACGTTGGCCTTTAGGGCTGGCGACATCACTGGCCGACTGATACTGTATGCGGTAGGGGTTACGGGGCCAGTTACGGTCACGCTTGCGAACAGCAATCCGGGCCTGACCGCCGCCCTCAGGAACTCTACCTTCCTTCCCACCGACGGCTTCCTCGGCGCGGACATCCCGGTCAACATCCATCTCGGTCCGAACCTGAGCGCCGGAGTCTATTCGTTTACAGCGACGGCGACAACGTCGGACCACACGCAGACGACCGCGACACTCCAACTTCATACCCAATCCGCTGTTCTACAAGGAGCTCCTGAGATAAGCGTGAGCGGAGCGGCAGGCAGCGCCGGATCGGTCGGCGCGGACGTCACCATCACCGGCCCGCCTTATTCGAGCGTAAATTTTAGCGTGGCCGACGCGCCCGCGAACCTCCGTGCGAGCGTCATGCCGACGACCTCCTTTTCAGTTCCGCCCTCCGGCACGCTCACGCAGCATATCACTCTCAGTGCCCAGGTTCTGCAGCAGACAGCGCCCACCGTATACAACGTCCACCTTACGACCACCTTCGACTACCAGGCTTCTCAATCCTCGGTGTTTAGCATCCGTGTCAAGTGACACGGAAGGAGAGACAAAGTGCCGCGTAAATGTAACTGTGCCGGAGCGTGCGGACCGCAGGGAACGCCGGAGAGTGCGGACGGCGAAACCGCCACCGCCGTTTCCCGCCGCGACTTCATCACCCTCGCCAGTGTTGGCGTGTCGGGAGCCCTGCTGACGGGCGCGGCAGGCGAAGCGGAAGCCCGCCGACGGGAAGCGCAAAAGGCCGCAGCCCTGGCCGACTGGAAGCGCGCCCTGCTGACGCCTGCCGCGCCGCGCCGCTACCGCTCCCAGACCCATACCGACGCCCGTATGCCGCTCGGAGGCATCGGAACCGGCAACTTCGAGATAGGGGTCGATGGACAGATCACGACGTGGCAGTTGTTCAATACGCTCCACGACGGCTTTGTGCCCTTTATGTTCGGCGTCAAAGCGGGCAAGACCGCGAAGATGCTCCAGACGGCCGGAGGACCGGAAGGCCTGCCGCGTATTCGGAGTATCGAAATGACCGGAGAGTATCCATGCGCGACTCTGCGGTTTCAAGACGCCGACCTACCCGTCCATGTCGAGATGACCGCGTTTACTCCGTTCGCTCCGCTGGACACGGAGTTCTCGTCGCTGCCCGTCGCCTGCTTTGTGTTCAAGGTGCACAACCCCACCGACCGCGAGCAGGCGGTTTCGCTGGGGGCGTTTCTACAGAACCCCATCGGCTACGATGCCCTGGGTGCCCCGCTGCACTTTGCCCCGGCCGGATTGACCGCCACTCATCCCAACTTCGATGGCAACATCAACGAGATCGTGAGCCTGAAAGACGCGACTCTCCTTTCCATGCGTACCGTGCCGGCCGGGGAGATGACGTGGGACCGTCCGCTGCATATCTACACCAATCTGACTGCCGAGGCGTTCAATACGCCTTACGAAGGCCGGCCCGCCGTCGTGTCCGTGCAGGGGCTTGATCGCCTGCCCGCCGACCCCGGGTCCGACTCCACTCTGATCTGGCTGGAGGACGCGGCAGCCGACTTTCAGGCGACTACGCTGCAGGCCATCGTGAAGACCGTGCGCGCGGGCGCGACGCTCGTCTTCTCCGGCCGCACGATGCCGCTTTTGCAACATTACGCCGAGCTAACCGGAGGCAGGCCGCTCGACACGACCACCCTGCGCCCCGACGTTCTCTTTGAAGATTTCGAAAAGGGTTACGAGAACTGGACCATCGAAGGCACGGCCTTCGGCACAGCGCCTACGCACGGCACACTGCCGGGGCAGCAGGCGGTCAGCGGCTTTGTCGGGCACGGACTTGTCAACTCCTTTCTGAACGGAGACGATACGGTCGGCAGGCTGATCGGCAAGCCCTTCCGCATCGAGCGCGGCTTTATCCGGTTTTTGATCGGCGGCGGCAGGCACGCGACCACGCAGATCCGCCTGATCGTCGGGGGCAAAACGGTGCGCGCGACCTCCGGCCAGGATTCGGAGCCTCTGCTGCCGGCCTTCTGGGATGTCCGCAATCTGGCGGGGCAGGAGGCGCATATCGAGATCGTCGATGGGCAGAAGGGGCCATGGGGCCACATCAACATCGATCAGATCGAGTTCAGCGACCTGCCCGGCAGCGCCGACGTGCTGGCGCTGCTCGACGAGATCCTGCCCGCGCGCTTCGCCGGGATCGACCGGCTTCCCACGACTTCCGACAGGCAGACCGCCGTGGAGTTCCGGGGCCATACGCTGCAGCCCGGCGCCCGGGAAGAGCAGCTCGGGGATGCCCGTTCCGCGCTCACGCGCCCGCTTGGGGCAGGCCGCGTCGTGCTGACGCCAGGGCCGATCCTGCCGCCCGAGAAGGTGGAGATGCTCGGCGCGCGCCGCGCCGCCTACCCGTTTCTCGCCTTGCACGGTGGTGTCCCGATGTCGCTTCCTGCGGGTGTGCCCGCCCGCGCGCCGGGCTTCGGCACCATGACGCTCGGGGTTCTTAGTAAGACAGCCAGTCACAACGTCGGCTTCACAGACTGGAAGGCGGGCTGGGAAGCGTTTGCAGGGCAGGAACACCTGGCGTCCCCGCTCGGTACGATTACCACGCCCGCTCCGACCGGCGAGACGTATCACGGGGCGCTGGCTGCGCACGTCGTCGTTGCCCCCGGAAAGAGCGTGGAGATTCCGTTCTTTCTGACCTGGAGCTATCCGAACAAGTACACTGGCGGCAACTGGGTGGGCAATCGCTACAGCGCCGCCTGGCCCGATGCACTCACCACGGCGAAGGATGTCGTAGCGCTTTTCCCTGGCCTGAAAGCAAGGACTGAGCGGTTCCGTTCCGTCTTCTACGACAGTACATTGCCCTACTGGCTGCTCGACTGCGTCACGTCACAGGCTGCCACTCTCCGTCACATCGGCGTCGTCTTTCGTATCGCGAACGGCGATGTATACGGCTGGGAAGGCTCCAATGGCTGCTGCGACCCGACCTGTACGCACGTCTGGGGCTATGTGACGAACCTGGCGCATCTCTTCCCGGACATGGAGCGGGACATGCGACGGATCGATTTCAGGCACCAGCAGAACGCCGATGGCGGCGTCAACAACCGTACGGCGGTGCCCTCGCCGCCGCATCCCACGGGCGAACATCCCTTTACGGACGGACATTGCAGCACCGTTCTCAAAGCCTACCGTGAGGCGCTCAACTCCCCGAGCGACAACTGGCTCCAGGAGTACTGGCCGCGGATTAAGAAGGCGGTCGAGTATCTGATACAGCGCGACGCCGCGACCAGCAACGGCATGCCCAATGGCCTGCTGGAAGACGACCAGTGGAACACCTACGACGAGGCGCTGCACGGCGTCAGCGGCTTCATCGGCACCTACTATCTCGCCGCGCTGCGCGCCGGGGAGGCGATGGCCAACCGAACCGGCGACAGAGCGTTCGCCGCCCGTTGCCGCGCGGTCTTCCTCGTCGGGCAGAAAAACCTGATCGCCCGCTGCTGGAACGGCGAGTATCTGCAGCAGGATCTGCCCGGCTATGAAAAGCGAGGCGGCGAGGTCGGGCCGGGCTGCATGGCCGATCAGTTGATCGGACAGTGGTGGGCGCACCAACTCGGCCTCGGCTATCTGCTGCCAGCGGAGATGGTCAAAACCGCTCTCAAATCGGTCTTCCGGTACAACTGGATGCCGGACCTGACCGGCTGGAAGCACAACCCGCGCGCCTTCGCGGGGGCGAACGACAAGGGGCTCATCATCTGCACCTGGCCGAAGGGCGGACGTCCCCCGAACGTCATGCTCTACTCCGACGAGGTCTGGACTGGGATCGAGTATCAGGTCGCGGGCCACATGCTCTATGAGGGGCTGCTGGAGGAGGGCTTTGCGGTCGTCAAGGGGGCGCGCGACCGCTCCGACGGCATCCCGAAAGCGCCTATTCCGCGCAGCCCCTGGAACGAGATCGAATGCGGCGGTCACTACGCCCGCGCCGGCTCCTCCTGGACTCTTCTCCTGGCCCTCAGCGGCTGGCTCTACGACGGCGCAACAGGCCAACTGGAGTTCCGTCCCCTCTACCGCCCGGAAAGCTTCAAGAGCTTCTTCTCCGGATCGGAAGGCTGGGGGAGTCTCTCCCAGACCAGGAAAGCCGACAGCCAGCGCAACGAGATCCGCGTCGAAGAAGGCGCCCTCAAAGTAACGCGCCTGCGCCTGGCGACCTCGGCCCCACCCAAACGCGTCGCCGTAAAAGTCGCCGGCAAGCCCGTCGCCGTCACCCTGCGAACAGACCCAACCGGTGTCTTCCTCACCCTCTCCCAGCCCGCCATACTCAAGGCAGGCCAAACACTCACCGTGACACTGTCGTGATTGTCTGAACGCGGATAATCTTTCCCTGCACTACTCCCTCTATGAAGCCAGCCCGCTTCCACCTGTTGAAAGGTCGGAAGCGGGCTGGCATTATAGCCGCGACTAGGAGCGGTGTTGGTCTATCAACTCGCCTCATGGTATCGGCATGAACACCAAATGCCGCTACGACAAGGGCGCAAACCGTTCCTGAAGGCCGCATAGCATTTATGACCGAGCCTCAATGAACCGAGCAATCTTGTTACAACAATCGCCTTCCGTCATGCCACGTAAACCATGGGAGATGGCTTTTTTTGCTATCTGTCGGGCAAAGATTCCGGCGCTTCGATCCCACCCGTCTGTAATCCGAGTGCATCGGATCGAGAAGGGAACAGGGCGTCTCGCAACAGCAAGGTAGGTCGTTCGCACAGCCACCCGAGAACGCCCCCCACCAGGATTGCGGCCAGACTATAGGCAAGCGTCAGCACAATCCACCGTGCTGAAGAGGGGAGGCCCGACAGCAGGCCGAACTTAACGAGTCTTTGGATGGGAATCGTCACAAGATCTATATGCCATATATAGATCGAATAACTGAAGGCGCCTACGGCGGCGAGCGCGCGTGCCGTCCGCGAAGCAAACCAGTGTCCCATGCGCCCTTCTCCGATTGGCGTAGAGACACATGCCAACAGCAGGCAGGCATATCCCACGGAAAGAAGCGTAAACCCGTAGGTGGATACGAACGGCTTTTCTTCGAGCGGCAACACTGCCATGGGAGAAACCAGCAGAAGCCCGCACACCACCAGGATGAGCCGATGCCGCGTCAGGCGAGCAAAGAACTCTGGCTGAAAGTGGTACCAGTAGGCCAGCAGCACTCCCGTAAAGAGGCTGTCGATCCGCAGATGCGTGGGCGTCTGCTGCGTCCAGGGACGATACGGCTCTCCAGTCAGACGTAAGCGCAATGCAAGACAGATCACATCCAGGCCGATGGCTATCCAGGGGATCCATGCCAGTCCGCGCTTACCGCTGCGCCCGATGAACAGCAGCAACAGCGGCAAGAGGAGGTAGAAGTGCTCCTCCACCGCCAGACTCCAGGTGTGCCCGGCGATTGGCGAACCATCATAAGGCATGTGCCAGATATTATAGTTCTGAAGATGCACTAGATTGGGCGACAACAGTTGATACAGGGGTTCCGGGGGCCGGGAGACGCCCGCCAGCATCATGATGCCCAGCACCAACAGATAAAGATAGTAGATCGGCCAGATCTTGAAACCACGGCGAATCAGGAAGCGCCGCACGTCCAGTTTGCCATAGAGGCGGAGTTCGCGCATCAGCAGTCCCCCGACAAGAAATCCGCTTAGCACAAAGAATAGATCTACTCCAGTCCAGCCGAACCGCGCCAACAGGGTCGCGGGAATCCGCAACCACCCCGCCTGTTTCGGCCCGATAACGTAGTGTGACCCGAGCACGAGTAAAATTGCGATGCCACGAAGGACATCCAACTGCACCATTCGTTGGCTCTTAATTTGCTGTCTGCCTTCGATGTTAGGTAGTGCTGCATTAAACGGTGAGAATGGCCATACCGCCTTTCGTTTCTCTGACCCCTGTTTTTCGAGGCGGACGCCCTCTTCGTTTCGGAGGAACCAACGGCGCAGGAGCGACCTGGTAGCAGAGCAAATCTCCCACGC
>JBBQPO010000253.1:0-9084 GCA_038217285.1 Chthonomonadales bacterium | reverse complement strand
CGGCCCGACGCGATGACACTCCAGCTCTTTGACGGAGGTATGGCTGTCGTAGTCGAACCAGAACTCGATTCCGTTGGGCTCGCCGTTGAAACTGCCGGTCAGCACCTGATAGTCGCCGAGGACATGAATGCCGTGCGCGTTGGCCCAGCGCTGCACCGTCGAGCCGCGCGTCAGGGTATGGTTGGGGCCATGCGTCACCTCCAACAGCCAGACCGTCGCCACCTCCGGATCGGTCTGCATCTGATGCAGACGTTGGCTCCGTCGTACCGCCAGCGCCAGTCCCACTCCCAGCAGGCAGACAAAGAGCAGCGCCAGACCGCCGCGTATCAAGCGCTTGCGGCTTCTGGGGGGAAGGTTCACGTTGCCTTTAGAAGCGGCCTGGTCCATGCCAACCTTCCTCGGCGCTGTGGGCGTCGGACAAGCAGATTTGCGCTCGGATTGATAGCTCCAGCACGTTCGACGATCACTTCCGCCCGCTGTCAGTAGAGATGCATGGCGGCGCGAACCTGCTTCAGTGTGTCGGCGGCGACGGCGCGGGCGCGCTCGGCGCCGTCCTGTAGGATGCGCTCCAACTCGGCGGGATCGGCCAGAAGCTCCTCGCGGCGGCGGCGCATCGGCTCCAGCGCGCAAATGAGCACCTCCGTCAGCTCTTTTTTGTTCTGCATGCAACCGCGCTCTCCGGCGATGTCTTCGTGCCAGGAGGTCTGGTAACCGTCCGGATCGTAGAGGCGGCGCAACTGACAGACGACGCAGTTTTCCGGGACGCCGGGATCGGTCTTGCGGATCTTGGTCGGGGTGGTGAACGCGCTTTTGACCTTCTCGGCGATGGTATCCGGGCTGTCGGCGATGAAGATGCCGTTGCCGTAGGATTTGCTCATCTTGCGCCCGTCGAGGCCGGGCACCATCGCCGCACCCTCCATGAGAACGGTCTGCGGCTCCGGAAAGACGTTGCCGTAGAGCCGGTTGAAGCGGCGGGCGATCTCGCGGCTTATCTCCAGATGGGCGGATTGATCCTTGCCGACCGGCACGGCGTGCGCGCGGTAGACCAGAATATCGGCGGTCTGAAGGCAGGGATAGCCGAGCAGACCGTAGGAGACGGTCTCATCGCCGCCCTTCTCCTGGATCAGCTCCCGCTTCTCTTTATAGGTCGGAACACGCTCCAGCCAGCCGACCGGCGTGATCATCGATAAGAGCAGATGCAGTTCGGCATGCTCTTTCACATGGCTCTGCAGGAAGATCGCGCACTTTGCCGGGTCGAGTCCGGCGGCGATATAGTCGGCGGCAACCTGACGGGAGGCGGGCGCGATCTTCTCGGTCTCTTCGTAGCGCGTGGTCAACGCATGCCAGTCCGCGATAAAGCAGAACATCTCGTACTCGTCCTGCAGGCGCACCCAGCTTCGCAGGGCTCCGTCGAGATTGCCGAGGTGCAGGGCGCCCGTGCCGGTGGGCTGCATTCCGCTCAGAAGTCGCTTGCGCGTGGTAGGTTTGTCAGGCGTTGTGATCACGTAGATTCGTCTCTCCTTAGCTAGAACCGGTCCGTCAAGCCTATCCGAATTCAAGGCCGCTGATGGCGGCGGCGGTACGAAGGATCGCGGGGCCGATGATGGTGCCGACGCTGCCGCTCACGACCAGTACCATGAGAATGAACATACCGTACATCCCCATAAACCGCTCATATTTATAGGCGAGGTCTGAGTGGGCCAGACCAGCAAATATTTTCGAGCCGTCGAGCGGCGGAATGGGGATCAGATTGAAGAACATCAGACCGAGGTTGATGTAGAGGAACGACTGCAGAAACTGACCGCAGGTGGTCGGAAGCCCGTCAGCCTGGAACAGCCAGGATCTATAGCTGGACCACATCATGAAACGCATGGTCAAACCGAATACCAGTGCCAGCAGCAGGTTCATCAGGGGGCCGCATATCGTCACGATGATCATATCGCGCCGGGGATTGCGGAAGTACCGCGAATTGACCATGACGGGCTTGCCCCACCCAATTCCCATTCCGGCGATCGAGGAAAATACGATCATGACCAGGCCAAGCGGATCGAAATGCTTGTCGGGCCAGAGGTTGACCCGCGAGTCCTTGCGCGGCGTGGGGTCGCCGAGGCGATCCGCCGAGAAGGCATGTCCGAACTCATGCAGGGTGATGCTGCAGATGACCACGATCATCGAGATGATAAAATTTTGTAGATCGAAATGCTGAAACATCGAGATGTCTCTCCCTATTCCCGAAGCCGGGCGGGAATACGTTCATGGTGGATCAGATCTTCCGGCACTTCTCTTTCTACGACGAGATCAGCCTCTCCGTTTGCGACGAAGACCATGGCGGGGCGCAGGAAGCGGTTGTAGTTGCTGGCCATGCCGTGATTGTAGGCGCCGGTGGTCTGCACGGCGAGGATATCGCCGGACTGCGGCGCAGCGATCTTCGTGTTCCAGATGAGAATGTCGGTTTCGCAGTGCTTGCCGGCGATGGTGATGGTGGCGTCGGCGGGCTGGTCGGCATGGTTGGCGAGCAGACACTCGTAGACCGCCTCGTAGAGCTGCGGGCGCGGATTGTCGGACATGCCGCCATCGATGGCGGCGTAGGTGCGGGTGCCGCCCCCCTCATCCACAGGCACGGTCTTGAGCGCGCCGATGGTATAGAGGGTGGTGCCTGCCTCGCCCACGAGCGCGCGGCCCGGTTCGAGGGCCAGAATGGGAAGCGGCAGCCCGGCGGCTTCGAGCGCGGCGCGCAGGGTGGCGACGATGCGCTCGGCGAAGACGTCGTAGGAGGGCGGCTCGTGGCTCGATAGGTAGCGGACGCCCAGGCCACCACCGATGTTGAGCTCCTCGACCGTCGCGCCCGTCTCGGTGACGACCGCCTGCATCAGGCGGGTCATGATCTCCGCCGCCTGCGTATGAGTGTCGGAATCGAGCAGTTGGGAGCCGATGTGGCAGTGGATCCCTCGGAAGCGGAGGCCCGGCGTGGCGAGGACGCACTTCACGGCGCGCAGCGCGGAGCCGTCCGCGATGTTGAAGCCGAACTTCGTGTCGGCCTGACCGGTGCGGATCAGACGGTGGGTCTGCGGATCGACGCCCGGCGCGGCCCGTACCAGCACCTCGACTTCGACACCTCGCGCCTGCACGATCTGCCCGAGCATCTCTAGTTCGTAGAAGTTATCGAGGATGATATGCTTGATGCGGCTCTCGATGGCGTACTCCAGCTCGGCGCGCGATTTGTTGTTGCCGTGCAGGGCGATGCGATCCGCAGGAAAACCGGCCTTCAGCGCGACGTAGAGCTCGCCATAGGAGGCGACGTCGATGTAGAGGCCCTCCTGCGCGATGAGACGGGCGGTGGCGAGGGTGAGCAGTGCTTTGCTCGCATAGTAGATTTCGGTGCGCGGGTAGCGGCTGGCGAAGGCGGCGGCGTAGTTCCGGCAGTTGGCGCGGATCGCCTCTTCATCGATCACATAGAGCGGAGTTCCGAACTCCGCGGCGAGTTGGACCGTGTCGCAGCCGCCGATCTCCAGATGGCCCTGCGCGTTGATCCGTTGCGTTCCGAGTAGCATCAGACGTGACATTCCCTTCGATTTGGCGCAAAACCGGCCCTTCCGAAGCGAAGGGCGGACGCGCTTGACGCGATAAAAACAGGAGCCATCCCGAGTATTCGGTTGGCTCGTTTGTGTCGTTTTAAGTTTGGGTAGTGTACCCGAGACCACCCTGTCTGTCAAGACAGGGTGGCGCGCGAAAAAGTTGCATTTAGACGAGTTCCGCGATGGGATCGTTGTCGGCGAAGAGGTAGTTCGGGCGGTTGAGGGAGTCGATGACCGGCGTCGTTTTGAGATCGATGCCCATATTGTGATAGAGCGTGGCGAAGACGTCACGGTAGTGGATGGGCCGCTCGGCGGGCTCTTCGCCGAAGCGATTGGTCGCGCCGATGACCTGACCGGTCCGCATGCCGCCGCCTGCCAGCAGGGCGCAGGAGACGCGGGGCCAGTGATCGCGTCCGCCCTCCTTGTTGATCTTCGGAGAGCGGCCGAACTCGCCCCAGACGACCACGGAGACATCTTTGTCCATGCCCCGGTCGTAGATGTCCTGCACCAGCGCGGCGACCGCCTGATCGAGGCGCGGCAGGTGGACCTTCAACTGGGCGAAGTTGGCGTTATGATAGTCCCAGCGGCTGAAGGAGAGCGTGACGACGCGCGCCCCCGCCTCGACGAGACGCCGCGCCATCAGGAACTGCTCGTTGCAGTCCGGGCCGCCGTCGTCCACGTTGGTCATATCGCCTTTGCCGTAGCGGGCGCGGACCTTGGGGTCTTCTTTCGAGAGGTCGAGGGCGTTGACGAGCTTGCTGGAGGTGAGAATATCGTAGGCGCGCTGGTTCAGGTCGTCCATGCCGCGCAGGGAGTCGACGCTGCTGCGGAAGCGGTCAAGCCCGGCGAGCAGACGGCGGCGGTCGTTGAGGCGGTCGAGCGTGACGCCATTAAGGGTCATGTCGGCCATCAGCTTGCCATCGGGGCGCATAGCGGCATGGCTGAGGCCGAGGAAGCCGGGATCACCGGGATCCCCCCACTCCATGTGGCCCATCTTTGGGGCGAGGCCGATAAAGGTCGGAACGGTCTTATCGACCTGTCCCTGCAGCTTCGAGACGACCGCGCCCAGGCAGGGCACGTGGTTCTGGTTGACCTCGGAGGCGTTGAAACCGCCTTGGCAGATGTGGGAGTCGTGCTCATCGCGCGCGCCGACCAGGGAGCGGATGATGGCGAATTTGTCCATCATCTTCGCGATGTTGGGCATAAGCTCGCAGATCTCGATGCCGGGGACTTTGGTCTTGATCGGCTTGAACTCGCCGCGAATATCGGCGGGCGCGTCCATTTTGAGGTCGAACATATCCTGATGCGGCGGTCCACCGGGCAGATAGACCATGATGCAGGCTTTGTGGCCCTTGCGGATACCGCTCTGGGTTTCGGCGCGCAGCACATCGGTCAGCGTCATCCCGCCGAGCGCCAGTCCGCCGATCTGAAGAAACTGTCGCCGCGACACACCGTCGCAAAACTTTCCTGCTCCGCCCTGAATTCTCAGCATCGCCAAAGCCCCCTGCGGGCGTCTCCCCGCGCGAAATCACCATCATGTTTCTGTCTGAAACGTTTCGATGGCCGGGCCGCCGATTCCTGCCCGAATCTATCCTACCTGACAACCTGTCGTACGATTTGTTGCAGAGGAAAATTGCAGCCGTGCTCTTTCCGAAACGTCAGGGCTTGGACGAGAGAGAGAGAGAGTGACCAGGCTGCGGGCGCCTCCTCGTCGCGCTTTACCACGACCCTCCCGCCCCTAAAGGAGCGGTCTGTCTTTTGTAAGCCCCATGAAATGGGGCTGTGTCCGGCGTAACCAGGTTGTTGCACCAGGGTGAGGAGAGTGACGCTCCCTTTTACTGGAGTGATCGATTCCTCTTTCAACCAGCACAGGCCCATTCATGGGCCTTAACCTCACTAGCAGGCCGCTCCTTTAGGGGCGTCTGCATCCTGATCAGGAGGATTGAGATGCCCACATTTGAAACAGCAAGACTGACATTGCGCCGCCTGCGCAGCGAAGACGCCGAGCCGCTGCACCGGGAGATCTATTCCGACCATGAGGTCGTGCGGTGCTACAACGGGGATCGCGTGTTCACGCTGGAGGTGGTTCGCTACGCCTTTTGCGATTTGCGTTTGCAGCGGCTGTTGGGCGGCGCTCACATCTCCAATGGGCGCTCCATCCGGCTGCACGAACGTCTCGGTTATCGCCTACAGGTGAATACCGACGATGTGACGACGGTGCTGATGAATCCGCTTACCGCCTACCGGGTGCGGTCGTATGAGGAGAGGGATCGCGAGGCTGCGAGCGCACTCGGAACGCTGGTGATCGACGGGTGGTACGGCGAGCCCGCCGATGCGTCCTTTCATCTCGTCGCGGAGACGATCAAGACGGGCGAAATCGTGGGCCATCTCCAGGGGCGTGACCGCAGCGTCCCCACGCCGACTCATTGTCCCGGCCAGTGTCACTTCTCCCTCTCCATCGCTCCCGCCCATCGCCGCCGGGGGCTTGGCGGCTATCTCTACGCTCGCATGGAAGCCTTTGCACGGGACCGTAAAGCGCTCTTCCCCTCTCCCCGGAAAGGCGCTTCCCCCGTGCGGAAGCGCCTTTCCGATTTCGATTGCAAGCAGGAACTTGCCGCCTGCGAGCCGAACCTTAGCACTAAATTCCAACTCCAACGGAGATATAGATGATGAGGAACCGAAAACGTTTCGTGCTCTCGGCGCTGGCGATGTGTGCGTTTGGCATCGGGTTCTGTGCGATTGGAAACGGGGGACAGCGGGGGCGCGGGCCGTTTAGTCCGGAAGCGTGGCCGACCTCCATCAACCCCACGAAGAAGGTGCACTATGTCTGCACCGACGGCACACTCACGCCGCCGAACCCGAACTGGACCGCCAATATGAAGATCCTGACGGGGGGAGATCAGCCGACGGAGGCGGTTACGGTGGGCGGGCATACGGCGGTGCAGATCGCCGGATTCAAGTTCAACACCGCCGACGACCAGTATCCGCTCTGGGCGGAGCAGCATACCATCGACATCCTGATGGAGGTCTATGGCGACGACGCCCTGCTCAACCCGGACGGCACCCCTCGCTACTTCAACTTCCTGACCGGCACGCTGCCCGAACCTATCGCCGTCGATGGCGGCGAGATCCCCATCGCTGCCAAAAACGGCCGCTGGAACTGGGTGCTGTTTCGCATCAACAACGGCCTGCGCCACATGGACGGCGGACGACGCGTTGGGACCATCCATCCGAAGGCGAAGGGCGATTCACCCTACGCCGGCGTCTCTTACCTGAGCGGGCAGAACGGCGGCACGATCCGGCTCGATGGGCTGCCGGGCGTGAAGGTACGCGTTGTGGCGTTCGGGGAGAAGGGCGCGTTCGGCGAACCGGAGCAGGTCAACCGCTTTCGCCGCTGAATCCGTCTCAATGCAATGCGTTCTTCCCTGAAGATGTCCGAGGACTATCGAACATGTTATCCTACCGCTGGAGGATCGAACTTTTTGGTGGGTTGCGCTTGCGGCAGGACACTCGGGAGATCACGCGATTCCGAACGCGAAAAACGGCATCGCTGCTCGCTTACCTCGCCTGTTTTCCCAACCGCATGGCGGCGCGTGACGAGCTGGCCGAAATGTTCTGGCCGGATGCAGAGGCGAACGTGGGCAGGGTCAATCTGCGCACGGCGCTCGCGTCTTTGCGGCGTCAGGTGGAACCGCCCGACGTTCTGGCCGGGTCCGTACTGATCACAGACAACAATACTGTACGTCTCAATCCCGAGGCCTTTACCTCCGATGTCGCCGATTTCGACAGGCTCCTGCGCGGAAATACTGCCGAAACGGACAGCATCCTGCCGCTGTTGGAAGCTGTCGATCTCTATCGTGGGGACCTGCTTCCCGGTTACTATGACGAGTGGATCGTTCCGGAGCGGGCGCGCTCAGCGGAGGCCTTTTACGGCGCTCTCCACCGAATCGTGGCTGCCGTGGAGCGATCAGGCGATCTTTACCGGGCCCTCGACTATGCTCTGCGTGCCGTAGGCATCGACCCCCTGCGGGAAGAGGGGCACGGCGCGCTCATCCGGCTATACATGGCCACCGATCAGCCTGCCGCCGCCGTGCGACAGTACCGCGTGCTGGAGCGCCTGCTGCGTCGGGAACTAGACATAGCACCTTCCCCATCGATCCGTGCTCTGGTCGGCGTACCGCGAGAAGATTTGGCCTTTTCTCCCGTCCTGTTGTCTGCAGCCGGCGAAGTTCCTCCTGCGTCGGAAAGGAGACTTCCTCCTCTCCCGCTCTTCGCTCCGGCTGCCTGCCGCCTGCCGATGCCGCTGACCCGCTTTTTCGGGCGCGAAGAGGAGCTTGCACGTCTGAAGACCCTGCTAAGTCCGGTGCAGGGACGACGCCCTGAGGAACAGGTGACGCCGCCGCGCATGACTCTGATAACGCTTACCGGGCCGGGAGGCTCCGGAAAGACCCGTCTGGCGCTGGAAGCAGCCCGCCATGGCGCGGATCTGTTCGACAATGCGGTCTACTTCGCGCCGCTGGCGGATGTAGACGATGTCGCCCTGCTCCCAGACAAGATTCTCATGGCGCTGGGTCTGCCCCAAAGCGCGGAATCGGATCCTCTGGCTCAGGCAGCAGCCGCCCTTCGCGTTCGCCCTTCTCTCCTGGTACTGGATAATTTCGAACAGTTGGTCGGCAGCGGGATGGAGACGATCGAAGCGCTCTGCCGCCTGCCGGGTCTTATCTGCCTCGTCACCTCGCGGCAGCGGCTTGGGATCGAAGGTGAACGGGAGTTTCCGGTTCGTCCCCTCCCGACCCCTTCGCAGTCGAGGACCCCCGCCGGGCTGACGGAGTTTCCGAGCGTCCAACTGTTTACCGACCGGGCGCAGATGGTTCGCCCTGACTTTCAGATTACCGCTCACAATGCGGCCGCTGTCGGACGGCTGTGCGATCTACTGGAAGGACTGCCGCTGGCGCTGGAGTTGGCGGCGACCTGGGCCGCAGTGCTCACGCCTGCGCAGATGCTGGAGCAGGTGGAAAACCGCTTTACGTTTCTGGTCAGCCGCAGCAAGGGCCGTCCCTTGCGCCATAGGACACTGTACGCCGCAATAGATTCGAGCTATTCCCTCCTGACTCCGCCCCTCCAGCGTCTCTTTGTACGCCTTTCCGTTTTTCGAGGGGGCTGGACGTGGGAGGAGGCGCAGCGTATCTGCGCGGACCCGGAGGCGCTCCCGAACCTGGCCCTGCTGCGGGAACACTCACTGGTGGTGGCGACCGAGAGCGGAGAGACCATGCGATTCGGCATGCTGGAGACGCTGCGTGAGTTCGCCGCCGCGCAGTTGACGCCGACCGAACAGGCGGATTTGACGTTACTCCACGCACACTATTTCCTTGCTCTGGCGGAAGAGGCGGAGCCCTCTCTGGCCACCGCAGACCAGGCGCACTGGCTGGAGCGACTGGAAGCAGAGCATGATAATCTGCGGGCCGCCCTTAGCTGGGCTCACAGCGAAGCCGGCGACGTACAGACGCTG
>JBBQPO010000252.1:0-9114 GCA_038217285.1 Chthonomonadales bacterium | reverse complement strand
TGCGGGCCTGCTTCTTTCTGTATGCCATCCATCGCTTTCATCTGCCTGCGAAGCCGGACTATCCGATCAATGGGCGCATCCCGTTCGAGGGTTACCTGCATCTGCTGGAGCGGCGGTTCGAAGAGGCTATCGCGCTCTTTCTGAAGCAGCAGGCCGAACAGGGACCGAGCGACACGCTCTCCAGCGCGCTGGCGTCGGCCTACCATCGGATCGCGTTTCAGACGCTGGCGGATCAGGTGCGGCGCTCGGTGCGCAGTGTGCGCGGCAATCAGTGGATGTTTCGCGTAGGGCATCCCGGCGACCAGCCCCTTCGTATCCGACCAGAACTGCTGGAGCGGGATACGCAGGGGGCGTTCCCTATTCTGCGTGAGACCACACCGGTACGCATGGACCTGACGCACAGCGCCTGGAGCGACATCTTCTTTCTGGGGATGGACTATCCCGCCGGGGCACGGGTGCTCAATGTCTCGATCGACCTGGCGGTGCAGGGGCGGGACAGTGTGCCACGCCCTCCCGTCGAGGCCTACTTCCGTATTCTCGATGAGCCGGTGCTGCGCCTGACCAGCGTCGATCTGGCGACCACGGCCGACATTACGGAGTTGAGCGAAGTGTTCGACTTCGCGCGTGACTATCTGGGCCTGCTGAAGGCCGCTTTGATCGCCTCGGGGCTTGTTCCGCCGGGGATCGAGGGATCGGAGCAGCATCTGCCCGATCTATTGGCGCGGATGGCGGGACCGGGGCGCGGCATCGAGCTGATCAGCAATGTCAACGGCATCCCGAAAGGCTCCCGGCTCGCGGTCTCCACCAATCTGCTCGCCTCGCTGATCTCGGTCTGTATGCGGGCGACCGGGCAGGCGCGGAACATGGAAGGCGGCCTGGAGGAGGGAGAGCGGCGTCTGGCGGCGGCACGGGCGATCCTGGGCGAATGGATCGCAGGCTCCGGAGGGGGCTGGCAGGATTCGGGCGGCGTCTGGCCGGGAATCAAGCTGATCCAAGGTCAGACGGCGGCCGAAGGCGACCCGGAGTTCGGTATCAGCCGTGGCCGACTGCTGCCGACGCATCATGTTCTTGAAGCAGGGGAAGCCTCCCCGGAGACGCGCAGAAAGCTCCAGGAGAGCCTGGTGCTGGTACACGGCGGCATGGCGCAGAACGTCGGGCCGATCCTGGAGATGGTGACGGAGAAGTATCTGCTGCGCTCCGAGGCGGAGTGGGCCGCCCGACAGGACACCCAGGCGATTATGACCGACATTCTCGGCTGCTTGCGGTCCGGCGACATCGCCGCCATCGGCGACGCGACCACACGTAACTTCTTCGGTCCCCTGCAGGCGATTGTGCCGTGGGCGAGCAACCTCTATACCGAGACGCTGATCGCGGAGGTCCGCGCGGAGTTTGGGGAGCGGTTCTGGGGCTTCTGGATGCTGGGCGGTATGGCGGGCGGGGGCATGGGCTTTATCTTCGATCCGCGCAGCAAGGCGGAGGCGCAGACGCGGCTGCAGGCGATCATGTCGGCGGCGAGGAAACGGTTCGAGAACGCGCTGCCTTTCGCGATGGAGCCGGTGGTCTACGACTTCGCCATCAACGAGCGCGGCACCTGGTGCGACCGTCTGACCGCAGACTCCGCTCCCCTTCCTCCCGGTTACTACGCCCTGAACCTTCCCGATCTCATGCGCCGTGATCCGCGCTCGCTGCCCACCTCCCGGCGCGCGGAGCTGGACGCCTTCGGGGCGGCCTGCCGCACCCGTCCGGAGCTTGGCGGCATGGTGCAGACCCTCTTCGACCGCCTTCTGCCGCAGACGCGCCGCGAGACGCAAGGCCAACAGACTCTGACGGCGCTGCTCGCAGAACTCGGTTTCGATCCCATCGCACATGAGCAGATCCGCAACGATTTGAAGCATGGACGCATCGGTCTGGCGCAGAACCGCCTGCCGGTCAGCACGGAGATCCTGGATGTCGAGCCCGGCGACGTGTTTGATGGAGTGAACGGTCTGACGCCCGAAATGCAGGCCGTCGGGATGGAGGCGCTGCGACAAGGGCAGGTCGCAGTGGTTTCGCTGGCGGCAGGCGTCGGCAGCCGCTGGACGCAGGGGGCGGGCGTGGTGAAGGCGCTGCATCCGTTCGCCCGACTCGGCGGCAAGCATCGCACGTTTCTGGAGGTGCATCTCGCCAAGAGTCGGCGCATCGGGCGGCTCTGCGGCACTCCCCTGCCCCACATTTTCACCACCAGCTACCTGACGGAAGGCCCGCTCCAGGCTTATCTCGCCGCTGAAAACCACTACGACTATCCGGGTCCGCTGCTGCTCTCGTCGGGGCGTTCTATCGGGCTGCGGATGGTGCCGACGGTGCGCGATCTGCGCTTTCAGTGGGAGGAGATGCCGCAGCAGCAGCTCGACATCCAGGCGCAGAAGATGCGCGCCAGCGGCCACGCCGCCTTGATGGAGTGGGCCCGCGCCACAGGCGAAGCGAGCGACTACACCGACAACCTGCCCGGCCAGTGCCTGCATCCCGTCGGCCACTGGTACGAGGTCCCGAACCTGCTGAAGAACGGTACGCTGTTGCGCCTGCTCGGAGAGCGCCCCGACCTCAAATACCTGATGATCCACAATATCGACACGCTGGGGGCCGACGTCGATCCGGCGCTGCTCGGCCTGCATATCACCTCCGGCGCGGGCCTGACGGTGGAGGTGACGCCTCGCCGTCTCGACGACCGGGGCGGCGGCCTGGCACGCGTGGAGGGCCGACTGCGGCTGGTGGAAGGGCTCGCCATGCCCCGTGAGGAGAGCGAGTTCGTCCTCTCCTACTACAACTCCCTGACGACCTGGCTGAGCATCGACGCTCTGCTGCGTGTGCTCAATCTGACCCGCGCCGACCTTCACGACGAGGAGCGCGTCAATCAGGCTATTCGCCACCTCGCCGCACGGATTCCGACCTATGTCACGCTGAAAGAGGTGAAAAAGCGCTGGGGGCACGGCCAGGAGGACGTCTTCCCGGTGGCGCAGTTCGAAAAGCTGTGGGGCGACATGACCGCCCTGCCGGAGCTAGACACCCGGTTTGTGGTGGTCCCTCGACTCCGGGGACAGCAACTCAAAGAGCAGGCGCAGCTCGACGGCTGGCTCCGCGACGGCTCCGCCGCCCACATCGAAACTCTCTGTGACTTCTGATTAACTACGCTGGAATTTATAGCAAAGGATGAACACTCATGAATAGAGGTAGCAAGAAGCATATACTCGACTGGACCGACAGGCCGGAATTCTGTGCAGAACTTCTCCAACTCGCGCAACCCATCAATGTCCACATTTCCGCGCCCTCACTTTGGATGCCGCAGGGATATGGGTCACCGCAAGAAGCGCGGCTTGAAAGCGCTGGTTCAGGATTTCTTCAGGATGCAACCACAAGGCAAGCGTTGCGCGCCTGGTGGCTGGTTCAAAATGGAAATACACCTAATTGGGACATCGCCGCACGTTGTGAAATTGGCGGCAAGCCCGGGTTAGTCCTCGTAGAAGCAAAAGCTCATGTACAGGAACTGAAGAGTGACGGTAAGAAGTGCGGACCATCTGAGGGAAGCCAAGCGAATCACAAACAGATAAAGAAGGCGATTCAAGAAGCGTGCGCGGCTCTATGTGACACCGATCCTCAAAGCTGTATCAGTTGCGATTCGTGCTATCAACTCGCGAATCGGCTTGCATTTGCCTGGAAACTCGCAAGTTTAGGCATCCCGACAGTGCTCATGTACTTGGGGTTCATTGGGGACAACGGAATCTCAAACGGAGGTGAGCCGTTCCGCGACGAAACACACTGGGAGCGGATTTTTGCCGAATACGCTCATAAAACGGCCCCGGAAGCACTTTTCGAGCGGGAGATCGATTGCGGCGCGGCTTCGACATGGTTCCTCGTACGTTCGCGGGAGGTACTCACACAGTCGCCCCCCGGCATGACAGGCCTGCAACCATAACGTAGACACGTCAACACTTTGAGAATTGATAGTTTTCTAGTATACTGAAATGTGTCTACTTGAATCTTCCGTATGGGAGCCTTTCAACGAAGTGAACAGGAGAAGAGGGTGGAGATTTGGGAGGCAAGACGCATTGACAAGATCCTGGATGCCGGACGTACTCACCCGCTGTTAGTGGAATGTGTCGGGCCACTGCCGGAAGCGACAGGCCGGCGCTCATTCATCGTAAAGGCGCTGGCGCTCCCAGAAATTAAGGATACCAGTCTGGGTTTTGAAATCGTCGGCAATCTGCTGGCGCGACGCCTCGGTGTAGATACCCCGGAGCCGGTCTTGGTCAATCTCTCCCCTGCATTCGTGGAAGCAATGCAACCGGTAATTGCAGGGCATACCAGTCTTATGGGCAAAGACGCAAAGCTTCTACCAGGATATGGGGCTGGCTGTACCTTTCTATCGCCGGGCTTCACGCCCATAGTACCAGATACGAATCTGAACGACAATGAACTGTCCCAGGCTGCGCGTATCTATGCGTTCGATATGCTTGTGCAGAACGCGGACAGGTCATTCGAGACAGGAAAAAGGCCGAACTGTGCGCATTTCGGTCAGAGGCTAATCGCCTTTGATTTTGAACTGACTTTCAGTTTCGTCTACCTCATTTTCAACCCGCATACAGCCTGGGAAGTTTCCAAGCATGGATTGAGTTCGAGCCACATATTCTATAAGCAACTACGCGCTGGAGTATTAAGCGAAAAGATAGACTTGAGCTCTATCATAAAGGATGTTGCAGCACTCGATATTGACGATCTGATGCAGACGATGCAAAGCCTACCGGTGGGATGGTCGCGCTATGCAAGTAAGGTCGAAGCGCATCTCCAGGAGATCGTCGCTAATGTACCCGCCTTCGAACTGGAACTACATAGGAGTCTGGCATGAACACGATACCATATACTTTTCGTGTGATTCGCTATGTTCATGATCCCGCCGTCGGCGAGATGCTGAACGTAGGAGTGCTGCTTTACGCCCCAGCCGACAACTACCTGGGTTTCAAATTTGAACCCTTGTACAGCCGGTTATCCACCACATTCGTGAATTTCGACGGTGAGAACTTCCGTCGCTATATCAATCGTATGGAAGTTGCGCTGCAACGCATGTCGGAAAGAGTTCAGCCGAGTCTCGATCTGTATAAGCCACCTCAGAGCATGGATGCCTTAACACGTCTCATTTTTCCAGACACGGGAGGAAGTTTCCAGCCTGGAACCGTGCTGGCAGGAATCACGGATGATCCTGCCGTTGAACTGGAAATTATCTTCGAAAGAATGGTGACTTCCCAGTACAAACGAGAGCCTAAGATCCGGCGTGATGACAATGATGTCTGGACAGTCTATCAGCGTCGGCTACCAATTGAAGTCCGGCGGCAATTGAAGGAAAAGACATTCGAGACCAAGGAGTTTGAGGCAACTTTTCCTCACACGTTCAAGAATGGCAAATGGCACATTCTTGAACCGGTTTCGATGGACTACGCAGACTCGGGAACGATTCAGAAGAAGGCCGTGGATTGGCTCGGAAACGGGCTGGCTCTTCAGGGACATCCCGACCTGGCAAAGATGTACTTGTTACTCGGCGCGCCACAGAATGAGGCCTACCGAGGGCGCTACAATCGAGCCAAAGACTTGCTGCATAAAATTCCGGTTCCTCATGAAATCATTGAGGAGGACGCGGCTGCCGACTTCGCCAAGCATATCACAGACTATATGCGCGAACACGGCGTTCTTCCAGATGCCGAGACGGTCTGAACGGGATCTAAAACAGCTCCCCGGCGAGAGAGTGACGATAGAGCGTGAGGAGCTCGGCGGCTTTGACGGGAACGGGGTTGCCTGCGGCAGGGGGATCGATCTCCGCCATCTGCGCCATCTGTTCCAGATGCTCTTCTCCGACGCCGAGTTCGCGCAGCGTGTGCGGAATGCCGATTTCGCGACGCAGTTCCAGGATCCAGGTGACGACTGAGTCGAAGGAGGGATCGGGAAGGCCCAGGTAGGCGGCTAGGCGCGTCATCTTCTCCTCGATTGCGGGGCGGTTGAACGTCAGCACGTAGGGCAGGAAGACGGCGTTCGTCAGACCGTGATGCGTATCGTAGAGTGCGCCGACGGGATGGCTCAGGGCGTGGACCGCGCCGAGTCCCTTCTGAAAGGCCGTCGCACCCATCGTCGCGGCGGCGAGCATCTGCGCGCGCGCCACCAGATTCGTTCCCTCCCCCACCGCCGTCGGCAGCCACTCCTTGATGAGCCTTATGCCTTCGACGGCGATGCCCTCCGCGAGCGGGTGATAGCCAGGCGCACAGAGGGCTTCCAGATTGTGGGCGAGCGCGTCCATGCCGGTTCCCGCCGTCATGCGCGGCGACATGCCCACGGTCAGCACGGGATCGAGGATCGCCACGGCAGGCAGCATTTTGGGGTGGAAGATGATCTTCTTCGTGTGGGTCGCTTCGTTGGTAATGACGGTTCCCCGCCCCACCTCCGAGCCCGTTCCCGCCGTCGTGGGCACCGCGATGATCGGTGGTATTCCCACCGCATTGGCGCGCGTATACCAGTCGCCGATGTCCTCGAAATCCCAGATAGGCCGCGTTTGGGGCAGCATGAAGGCGATGGACTTGCCGACATCGAGCGGACTGCCGCCTCCAAACGCGATGACGCCGTCGTGCCCCCCCGCGCGATAGGCATGAATGCCTGCTTCTACATTGCGCCAGACGGGATTGGGCTGCACATTCGTGAATAGCCCCGTGGGCAATCCCGCCGCAGCGTTCGCCGCCAGCGCCTCATGGATCATCGGCAGGTTCGCCAGCCCGCTGTCTGTGACCAACAGGGGGCGGGTCATTCCGACCGTCCGGCACGCCTCCGCTAGCTCGGCGATGCGCCCCACGCCAAAAAGGATTCGTGTGGGATAGTTCCAGTTGCCCCGTAAACTCTCAATTGTCGGCGTCATCGCAATCCCTTCCGGTGTTCAAGGTTTAGAAACGGTTCTATAGCGTTGTTCGCAGATGGAACGACTTGGGGCGCGTCAGATGTTCGTAGCCGATCCGGGAGAGGCTGCATCCCCGCCCGGACGCCTTCACGCCCGTCCAGGCCAGGCCGGGGTCGAGATAGTCGCAGCGGTTCATGAACCACGTTCCTACTTCTACCTGTTCGCCCAGGGCGAGCGCCGCGTCGGTATCGGTCGTCCAGACGGAGCCGGTCAGACCGAAGTCGCTGTCGTTCATCAGACGGACCGCCTCCTCGTCGGAGGCCACTTTCATGATCCCCACGACGGGCCCGAAGCTCTCTTCGTGCATCACCCGCATGGAGTGATCGACACTCACCAGGATCTGCGGCGCGAGATAAGGCGTGTTGGCACGGGACAGTGGAAATCCGGTTTCGTCGATGAGCGCGCAGGCGCCCTGCCCGACCGCCTCCGCGATCTGGCCGCGCACAAAGGTGGCGGCGTCCGTTCGCACGAGTGGGCCGAGGGTGGTTTCCGCCTCCAGGGGACTGCCCAGCACATAGGCGCGGGTCACTTCAACGGCCTGCGCCACGAAACGATCGTAAACCTCCTCATGGACATAGATACGCTCGATGGCGCAGCACGACTGGCCGGAGTTGAAGAAGGCCCCGTCGATGACGTTCTCCGCCGCATGCTCCAGGTTGACGTCCGCGCGAACATAGGCGGCGTCTTTGCCCCCCAGTTCCAGTCCGACACCGATAAATCGGTCCTGAACCGCATGCTGCACGGCGCGCCCGGTCGCCACCGAGCCCGTGAAGGCGACGAAATCGACCTCCGGCCTCTGGAGAAGACGTTGCGTGTCTTCCACGCTCATATGCAAGTACTGAAACACGCCCGGCGGCAGACCGGCGGCGGCGAACGCCTGGGCGATCCGCTCCGCGCAGAGCGGCGTCTGGGGCGAGTGCTTGAGGAGAACGACATTGCCGGCCATGATCGCCGGAACTACCGAACTCACGGCGGTCAGATACGGGTAGTTCCAGGGCACGATCGCGAAGACGACTCCCAGCGGCTCCCGCCGGATGAAGCGCGTAAAACCGGCCAACGGGTCCAGCGTGATGTCGGACAGCGCCTCTTCAGCGATCCCGATCATGGTGTCAGCACGTTCCGCCATACGCTCGATCTCGCGAAAGCCGTACCGGACAGGCCGCCCCATCTGCCACGCCAGCTCGATTCCGATCTCATCCTTCTTCGCGAGCATGTTCGCCACGAACCGGCGACAGAAGGCGGCGCGCTCCGCAAGGGGAACACGCTTCCAGTCCGCCTTCGCCTGCTTCGCCCGCATCAGAGCCTGATCGATTTCGGCGGGCGAGGCCAGAGAACGTTCCACATAGACGCGCCCATCGACAGGCGAGACGGTCTGCTGGAGTGAAGGCATATAACTCTCCTCAAATGGCACGTTCTCAGATGATTTCGAAATAGCGTTCGAGTTCCCAGTCGGTGACGTGCTTGCGGAAGGCACGCTCTTCCCATTCGCGTGAGGCCGCATAGTGATTTACAAAGGCCTCTCCGAAAATCTGTCGAGCCGCGGTCGAGGCTCTCAGTCGCTGCGCCGCTTCCCCAAGCGTGGCCGGCAGACGCAGGCGCTCCGGAGACGCCGTCGCATAGGCATTGCCCACGACAGGCGGTTCCGGCTCCATCTGATGTTCGATCCCCCACAGCCCCGCCGCGAGGGCGGCGGCGAGGGCGAGATAGGGGTTGGCGTCGGCGCCCGCCACGCGGAACTCCACCCGCTGTGACTTCGCCGATCCAGGAATAGCGCGCAGGGCGCAGGTGCGGTTTTCGATGCCCCAGGTGGCATCGGTGGGCGCCCAGAAACCAGGGACGAGGCGGGAGTAGGAGTTCACCGTCGGCGCGACGAGGGCCAGCAACTCCGGCAACAGCGCCTGCTGCCCGGCGATGAAGTGGCGCATCGTTGTGCTGATGCCATGCGGACAGGCCGGATCGTGAAACGTTGACTTCCCCCCAGTGTCACGCAGGGAGAGATGGATATGGCCGCCCTGCCCGGCCTGTTCGCCCGACCATTTCGCCATGAAGGTCGCCATCAGATTTCGACGCTGCGCCACCACCTTGGCAAATGTCTTGAACAGAGCCGCCTTGTCCGCCGCCGCGAGTGCCTGATCGACCGTAATCGCGGC
>JBBQPO010000251.1:0-9152 GCA_038217285.1 Chthonomonadales bacterium | reverse complement strand
TGGAAGCAGCGCCCTCTGCGGCTGTTTCCACGCCTTCTAAGGCGGCTTAGAACCGAGGGGCGACAAAAACCGACTGACAATGAACCCGCTCAGCAATGCCGGGGCGTTCGGCAACGTCGGCTTGTAGTCTAAACGTCAATTAGACACCACCGGCCACAATCTGGGCTGGAAACTGGCCCTGCGCGTCCCGGATGAAGTCCGGGAAATAGCCGGCCGTATTCGGGCGTTGCTGGAGGCGGGCTGGGCGGAGGTGCGCGTCGTCACCGACCATGGCTGGCTGCTGCTGCCCGCCGGACTGCCGAAGGCCGATCTGCCGGAGCATCTCATGGAGGAGCGCAAAGGCCGCTGCGCACGCCTCAAGGAGACGGCCACCACCACGCAGCAGACGGTACCCTGGCGCTGGGATAAGGACGTACGTATTGCCGTCCCACCCGGCATCTGCTGCTATACCGCCGGGGAAGAGTACGAACATGGCGGCCTCAGTCCGCAGGAGTGCATCACGCCGGTGCTGGTTGTCCGTAGCGCTGCGCCCACCGGTCCTGCCGCCTCGCTCGCGCAGGTGCGCTGGACGGGACTGCGTTGCCGGATTCAGGTCGCCGGCGGCAGTGACGGTATGAAGGTAGATGTGCGCACCAAACCTGCGGACGCCTCTACGTCGATCACTGCGTCTCCCAAGTCCGTCAATGCGGGGGCGCAACTATCCCTGGTCGTTCCCGACGATACACATTTGGGGGGAAGCGCGGCGGTTGTACTGTTGGGGGCGGACGGAAACGTTCTGGCGCAGCAGGCCACTATCGTCGGAGAGGACAGCTAGCGAATGGAACTGGATGCGCTCGACAAATTGGCGGCGGAAGCCTTTGATGGCTATATCGTCCGCAAAGACCTGGTACGCCGCTTCAAAGGCCAGTACCCTGTTCCCACCTATGTGGCGGAGTTCCTGCTCGGGCGCTATTGTGCCAGCACGGATGAGGACGAGATCGCGGAAGGGCTGCAGATCGTGGAGCGGCAGATGCGCGAGCGCACGGTTCTAGCCGGGGAAGAGGAGCTGTTCAAGGCTCATGCCCGCGAGCGAGGTAGCGTCAAAATCATCGACCTGATTACGGCCCGCCTCGATGCCACAACCGACTCCTACGTCGCCTCCCTTCCCTCCCTCCGTCTGACGGATGTGCGGATCGAGGTCGATGTGGTCCTTGATAACCAGCGGATGCTGACCTGAGGCTTTTACGCCGAGATCGAACTGGAGTACGACGCCGGAATCGCGGGCCAAAAAAGTGGCCGCCCCTTCGGCATTCGGTCGCTGCGTGCCATTCAGTTGTCGAAACGCAGCGTTCTGGAAGACCTGATCCGGGGTCGGAAAGCGTTCACCACGACCGACTGGAAAGGCTTTCTCCTGCGCAGCGTGGGTCTTGAGCCTGCCCTTCTCACCGCGCGCCAGCAGGATGTGCTGATCCTCCGCATGGTGCCCTTTGTCGAGCGCAACTACAACTCCGTCGAACTCGGGCCGCGTGGAACCGGCAAGAGCCACCTCTATCAGCAGGTGAGCCCCTACTCGCATCTGGTGAGCGGCGGCAAGGCCTCTGTCGCCCACATGTTCGTCAACAACGCCAGCGGGCAGCGTGGTCTTGTCTGTCAATACGATGTCGTCTGTTTCGATGAGGTGTCGGGCGTCTCTTTCGACCAGAAAGACGGCGTCAATATCATGAAAGGCTATATGGAGTCCGGAGAGTTCAGCCGGGGCCGGGAGAGTATTCGCGCGGACGGCGGCATCGTCATGGTAGGGAATTTCGATGTGGACGTCGAGCACCAGCAGCGCGTCAGCCATCTCTTCGGTCCCATGCCCCCGGAGATGCGCGATGACACCGCCCTCATGGATCGCATCCACGCCTACGTGCCCGGCTGGGACGTGCCGAAGATGCAGGCCGACCTCTTCACCGATCACTTTGGTCTGGTTTCGGACTTTCTCTCTGAATGCTGGACGCGCCTGCGCAACGAGACCCGACTCCAGACCCTGATGGGCCGCGTAGACTTCGGCGGAGCGTTAAGCGGACGCGACACTACCGCCGTGAATAAGACCATCAGTGGCCTTCTGAAGCTGCTCGCTCCGAGTGCGGAGGCCCATGTCTCCGACGACGATCTGGAGTGGGCGGTGCGGCTGGCGCTGGAGTGTCGGCGGCGCGTCAAAGAGCAGCAGAAGCGAATCGGCAGCGCCGAGTTCCGCAACACCCAGTTTTCCTATCGAATGGGAGTGGACGGAGTGGAAACTTTCGTCTCCACTCCCGAACTGCAAGGTGCGGAAGGTATCGGACTGGACCCGCTGCCGCCTGGCCATGTCTGGGGCATCGGTCCCGGCGGACAGAATGAGGGGCCGGGTCTCTACCGGATCGAGGTCAACGCCACGCCTGGCTCCAACGTTAAGATCGCCAATGTCGGCGCACCTGGGGCGCTGCGGGAGAGCGTCCAGACCGCTTATCAGAATCTGTTGGCCCGTAACCGCGACCTGATCGGCGACCGCGACGCGAAGCAGCACGAATTGACGGTCCAGGTGCGGGCGATGGACGTCGCGCGGGAAGGCTCTCAACTGGGTGTGCCCATCCTCCTGGCGTTCTGCAGCGCTCTGCTCGCCAAGAGCCTACGTGGCGGTTTGGTGGTGGTCGGCGGCATGAGCATCGGTGGCTCCTTCGAATCTATCCATAACGCCGTAAATATTGCGGAACTGGCAGTCGAGAAGGGCGCCCAGACGATCCTGTTCCCGGTAAGCGCCCGCCGTCAGTTAAACGACCTGAGCGATGAGATGGCTGCGCGTATCACCATCATTTTTTACGTCGATGTGCGAAACGCCCTTTTCAAGGCGCTCACCGATTGAGCACAGGCATCTTAACTCTACAAGAGAAGTACGACTTATAACAACTGTCAGGAACTTATTTTTTTTGTCTACGTCTGCCTATTACGCTCGAACGGTTTCAATGCTGTGCGTAAAGAATAAAGTAGATTAATGGTTTCTCCAGCCGCCTCTGCCCCTGACAAAACACCGAATCTGTTCTGGAGCGTTCCTGTTGCCGATCTATTGGCCAGGCTGCAGACGACTTCATCAGGACTGACGGAAGCGGAAGCGCGGAACCGACTCGCGGGCAGTGCGGGAATGCAAAGTCAGAATCCGCACACGCCCCTGCTCCTTTTGCTGTCTCAGTTCAAAAGCCCCATCATCCTCATTCTGATCTTCTCAGCCTGTCTGTCGCTTTTTCTCAAGGACACCATCGATGCTGTCATCATCCTCGCTATCGTCCTGGTGAGCGGCCTGCTCGGCTTCTGGCAGGAGCGCGGGGCCGCCGATGCCGTGCAAAAACTGCTCCTGATCGTGCAGGTCAAGGCGACATGTCAGCGTGGCGGGAAGCCCGTCGAGGTCCGCACGGAAGAGGTCGTGGCGGGCGATCTGGTGCTGCTTCACGCCGGCGGTATTATCCCCGCCGACTGCTTGATCCTGGAGTCCAAAGACCTCTCCGTCAACGAAGCGGCCCTGACCGGAGAGACCTTTCCTGTCGAAAAGATCGCCGCGGCTCTGCCGCAGGATACTCCCCTGGCGCAGCGAACCAACAGCCTATTTATGGGCACCTCCGTGGTCAGTGGAACCGCCAGCGCCGTCGCCGTCAACATCGGCCGCAGCACGGAGTTCGGCAAGGTTTCGCAGACGCTCGGCCATAAGCCGCCGGAGACCGAGTTCGAGCGGGGCATCCGTCAGTTCGGCTACTTGCTGATGGAGGTGACGCTGTTGCTTGTCCTGAGCATTTTCGCCGCCAATGTCTACTTCCATCGCCCGGTCTTAGAGTCGTTCCAGTTCTCCCTCGCCCTTGCGGTCGGGCTGACGCCTCAGCTTCTCCCCGCTATCATCAGCATCAATTTGGCGCACGGGGCCAAACGGATGGCGCAGCAGAAGGTTATCGTCAAGCGGCTGGCGGCCATCGAAAACTTCGGCAGCATGGATGTGCTCTGTACCGATAAGACCGGAACGCTGACCGAGGGCGCCGTGACACTGCGCTCGACTCTCGGCGTGAGCGGTAAAGAGAGCGAGAGAGTGCTGCTGCTCGCCACGCTGAACGCCAAATTCCAGAACGGATATCTGAATCCCATCGATCAGGCCATTGTCGCCTTTCGTCCTCTCGACACGTCGGGCTACACGAAACTCGATGAAGAGCCTTACGACTTCATTCGCAGGCGGCTCAGCGTGCTGGTCGCGAAAGCCAACGCACAGGGCGCGGAAACCCATCTCATGGTGACCAAAGGCGCCCTGGTGAATATCCTGGAAGTCTGTACGACCGCCGAGACGACAGAGGGCGGCGCCGCCGTCCCCCTGGACCCGCTGCGGCCTGCCATACAGGCCCAGGTCGAGGCCTTGAGCAGTCAGGGCTTTCGCACCCTCGGAGTCGCCTGCCGCGATCTCGGCGCCGAAACCAAAATCGGCAAAGACCACGAGGCGCAGATGACGTTTCTCGGGTTTGTGGTCTTGTTCGATCCCCTCCAGCCCGGCATCATCGCCGCGCTGCAGTCTCTGCATGATCTCGGCGTCGCTCTCAAACTGATCACCGGAGACAATGCGATGGTCGCCGCGACCGTCAGCAAACAGGCGGGGATAGCCGATCCTAAAATCCTGACCGGAGGCGAACTGCGCCATATGAGCCAGGAAGCGCTGACGCAGCGCGCGCCCTCCATCGATGTGTTCGCGGAAGTGGACCCGAACCAGAAGCAGAGCATTATCCTGGCGCTGAAACGGGCCGGACATGTCGTCGGGTATATGGGGGACGGAATCAACGACGTCTCCGCGCTGCATGCCGCCGATGTCGGAATCTCCGTCGCCAACGCGGCGGATGTCGCCAAGGAGGCCGCCGACATCGTTCTTCTGGAAAAGGATCTGGCAGTGCTTACCGCCGGCGTGCGGGAGGGCCGGGTCACCTTCGCCAACACGCTCAAGTATGTGTTCATGGCGACGAGCGCCAACTTCGGCAACATGTTCAGCATGGCGGGCGCCTCGCTCTTCCTCTCCTTTCTGCCATTGCTGCCGAAGCAGGTGATGCTCACGAACCTGATGACGGACTTTCCGGAGATGACGATCGCCACAGACAACGTCGATCCGGACGCCGTCAGCCGACCGCACCGCTGGGACATCCGGTTCATTCGCCGCTTCATGCTCGTATTCGGTCTGGTGAGCTCGGTATGCGACTATCTCACCTTCGGCGTGCTGTTGTGGATCATGCACGCCAATACAGCCCAGTTCCGAACCGGCTGGTTTGTCGAGAGTGTCGTGACGGCGGCGCTGATCGTGCTGGTGATCCGAACACGGAAGCGGTTCTATCAGAGCCGACCCAGCAAGCCGCTCCTGCTGGCGACGCTCGCCATCGTCCTTCTGGTGATCGTGCTGCCCTACACGCCGATAGCGCACTTGTTCGGATTTACGCCTCTGCCCCTGGTGTTCCTGCTGGTGCTTGGGGCCATCGTGGTCTTCTATGTCGCCGTTGCGGAGACCGCAAAAGTATTCTTCTACCGGGGGATGAAACAGAAATAGGGCGCGGCTCGGACATAGAATCGGCCTAAAGGCGGATGCGCCCGGTCGCGTTGAATGTTACACTGTCGCTGAGGAACCTGTCGTTGAAAGAGGAGAAAATCGTCCATGACGAATGCGGATACCCCCCCTGACGCTGCCGGCAAAGGCCCGCTGCAAGCCGACGAACTACAGAAAATGAACGCCTACTGGCGTGCCGCCAACTATCTCTCTGTCGGACAGATCTATCTGCTGGACAACGCCCTGCTCAAAGAGCCGCTGACGAGGGCGCATATCAAGCCTCGCCTGCTCGGACATTGGGGAACGACCCCTGGCCAGAACTTTATCTATGTTCACTTCAACCGTCTGATCAAGCGCGACGACTTGAGCGTGATCTATGTCTCCGGCCCCGGCCACGGCGGGCCGGGCCTCGTCGCCAACACCTATCTGGAAGGCACCTACAGCGAGGTCTACCCCAACATCTCCCAGGATGGGGTGGGGATTCAGCGGCTGTTCAAGCAGTTCTCCTTCCCAGGAGGTATTCCCAGCCATGCCGCGCCGGATACGCCCGGCTCGATCCATGAGGGCGGCGAGCTTGGCTACGCGCTCTCGCATGCCTTCGGAGCCGTCTTCGACAATCCAGATCTCCTGGTCTGCTGCGTCATCGGCGACGGCGAGGCCGAAACCGGGCCACTGGCGACAAGCTGGCACAGCAACAAGTTCCTCAATCCGGTCACAGACGGCGTGGTGCTGCCGATCCTGCATCTGAACGGCTACAAGATCGCCAATCCGACGGTCCTCGCGCGCATTCCCCACGAGGAGTTGAGGAGCCTGCTCGTCGGGTACGGCTATAAGCCCTATTTTGTGGAGGGCGACGACCCGGAGACGATGCACCAGACCATGGCCGCGACTCTGGACACCATCGTCGGCGAGATCAAGGCGATCCAGAAAGAGGCGCGGGAGAACGGGAACCAGACGCGGCCACAGTGGCCGATGATCGTTCTGCGCTCGCCCAAAGGCTGGACGGGGCCGAAGACCGTGGACGGCAAGAAGACGGAAGGCTCCTGGCGCTCGCACCAGGTCCCGTTTTCGGACATGAGCAAGCCGGAGCATATCACCCTGCTCGAGGAGTGGATGCACAGCTATAAGCCGGAGGAACTGTTCGACGCCGAAGGCAAGCTCCTTCCCGAGCTTGCGGCGCTCGCGCCCCTCGGCGAGCGCCGCATGGGCGCGAACCCGCACGCGAACGGCGGCCTGCTGCTCAAAAATCTGACGCTGCCGGATTTCAAAGCCTATGCCGTCCCCGTGCTGAAGCCCGGCACGACCAACGCCGAGGCGACACGGGTGCTCGGCGACTTCCTGCGCGACACGATGCAACTGAACGCGGTCGCCCAGAACTTTCGGGTCTTCTCGCCCGATGAGAACAACTCCAACCGCCTGGATTCGATCCTCACGGTCACGGGCCGGGCCTGGGATGCGGAGACGCTTCCCGAGGACGACGAAAAGCTCTCGCCCACCGGTCGTGTCATGGAGATCCTCAGCGAGCATACCTGTCAGGGCTGGCTGGAAGGCTATCTGCTCACCGGACGGCACGGCTTCTTCTCGTGCTATGAGGCGTTCATTCACATCGTCGATTCCATGTTCAACCAGCACGCGAAGTGGCTTGAAGCGTGCTGCGACATCCCCTGGCGTCGGCCTGTCGCCAGTCTCAACTACCTGCTGACCTCCCATGTCTGGCGGCAGGATCACAACGGCTTCTCGCATCAGGATCCCGGCTTCATCGACCATGTGATGAACAAAAAAGCGAGTGTCGTCCGGGTCTACCTGCCGCCCGACGCCAACTGCCTGCTGTCTGTGGCCGACCACTGCCTGCGCAGTCGCGACTATGTCAACGTCATTGTCGCCGGTAAGCAGCCCGCCCTCCAGTTCCTCGACTGGGACACCGCCGTGAAGCACTGCACAGCGGGCCTCGGCATCTGGGAGTGGGCGAGCAACGATCAGGGCGGCGAGCCGGATGTGGTGATGGCCTGTGCCGGGGATGTGCCGACTCTGGAGACGCTGGCCGCCGTTTCTATCCTGCGTCAGCACTGTCCCGATCTGAAAATACGGGTGGTCAATGTCGTGGACCTGATGACGCTTCAGCCGCACTCTGAGCACCCCCACGGCCTGAGCGATAAGGACTTCGATGCGCTCTTCACGCCGAACAAGCCCGTCATCTTCGCCTATCACGGCTACCCTTACCTGATTCACCGGCTGACCTATCGGCGCACCAACCACGGCAGTATCCATGTGCGCGGCTTCAAAGAAGAAGGCACGACCACGACGCCGTTCGACATGGTCGTCATGAACGACCTGGACCGATTCCATCTGGCGGGAGATGTGATCGACCGTGTCCCGTCGCTGGGCTACAAGGCCGCCTACCTCAAGCAGGTTCTGCGGGACAAGCTGCTCGAACATCACGCCTACACCCGCACCTACGGCGAAGATCTGCCGGAAGTCCGCGACTGGATCTGGCCGTATTAGCCCTTCGGCCTTATCACGCTCACGCGTCTCCTGGAGAGTAACCATGAACATCCTGACCTTAAACGCGGGCAGCGCCACGCTCAAGTATAAGCTGTTTACAATGCCCGCCGAAAAGGTGACGGCGGAAGGAAGTCTGGACCATCCGGGTGGGGACGGCATCACGCAGGCGGCTCAGGCGGCCATCGATCGATGCCGCTCCTTCGGCATCGATGCTGTCGGCCACCGGGTCGTCCACGGCGGGCCGCGCTTTGTCGAGCCGACAAGGGTTACCCCGGAGGCGCTGGAGACGCTGCGCGGCCTCCGGGATCTGGACCCTCTGCACAACCCCACGGAGGTAGCCATCATCGAGGCGGGTCTGCGTCTGCTGCCCAATGTGCCTGCCGTGGCGGTCTTCGACACGGCTTTCCACCGCACCCTGCCGGAGATCGCCTGGCGATATGCCCTGCCGAAAGACATGGCCGCCCGCCTGCACCTGCGTCGCTACGGCTTTCACGGCATCTCATACCAGTATGTCTCCGGGCGTCTGCTGACGTGTCTGCAGCGCGAACCGGAAGGTTCCCGGCTGATCGTCTGCCACCTGGGAAGTGGGGCAAGCGTCTGCGCCCTCCAGGACGGTAAGAGCGTGGACACAAGCATGGGGCTGACGCCGCTGGAAGGGCTGGTGATGGGAACGCGCTCGGGGGATGTCGATCCGGGGTTGCTGCTCTATCTGATGCGGACTGCTGGCATGACGGCGGAGACGGTGGACGACCTGCTGAACCACCGCAGCGGCCTCCTCGGGCTGTCAGGCCGCAGCGGAGACGTGCGCGATTTGGAGCAGGCCGCGCAGGGCGGCGATGCAAGCGCGGAGATGGCCCTGGAGCTGTTCGCCTACCGCGTGTGCAAATATATCGGCGCGTATGCCGCCGCTCTGGAAGGGGTCGATGCCGTCGCCTTTACCGGCGGGATCGGCGAGCGCTCTCCCACGATGCGCCGCCGCATCTGCCGGAGGCTGGCGTTCCTCGGTCTGCAACTGGACCAGGCGCGTAACGAAAACGCGAGCGGCGAACCGACGCGCATCAGCGCCAGCGGCGCGGCCGTGCAGGCCTGGGTCATCCCG
>JBBQPO010000250.1:0-9157 GCA_038217285.1 Chthonomonadales bacterium | reverse complement strand
GGAGATAATTTCGCGAACGGTACGGAAATAGCCGCCATAGAGCGATTGTGGGGAGATGTCGGAGGAGAGAGTGCGGCGCAAAGAGCGCGAACGTGTGACGGGGACCAAACGGGAGACTCACCAGGAATGTCAGAACCGGCGAAAGGCGAGGGAGGCGTTGAGGCCGCCGAAGGCGAAGGAGTTGGAGAGGGCGTATTCGACTTCTGCAGGGCGAGGCTGATTGGCGACGATGTCGAGGGGACATTCGGGGTCGGGAGCGGTGTAGTGGAGGGTCGGGGGCAGCAGGCTGTTCTTCAGGGCCAGAACGGCGGCGACGGCTTCCAGGCTGCCAGCGGCACCGAGCGTGTGGCCATGCACCGACTTGGTGGCGCTGACCGCGACCTGCGGGAGGTGGGTTCCGAAAACGATTCCGGCAGCACGGGATTCGGTGAGGTCGTTCAAGCGCGTTGCGGTGCCGTGCGCGTTGAGATGGGTGATCTGCGTAGGAGCGAGAGCGGCGTCGGTGAGGGCGGACTGCATGGCGCGGGCCATGCCCGATTCGGAGGGCTGGGTCAGGTGGTGCGCGTCGGAGGACATCCCGAAGCCGACTATCTCGCCATATATATGCGCGCCGCGCGCCTGCGCCCGTTCGAGAGGCTCCAACGTCAGGATCGCCGCGCCTTCGCCCAGGCTCATGCCTGTCCGGTCGGCGGAGAAGGGGCGGCAGACGTCGGGGGAGACGACCCGCATTACCTCCCACGCCTTGAGATTGACGCCGGTGAGCGAGGCCTCGCTGCCTCCAGTCACGGCGGCGTCCAGCAGGCCGCTGCGGACCATCCAGAACGCCTGCCCGATGGCATGGGCGGAAGAGGCGCAGGCCGTGGTGACGGTGAACGACGGACCGGTGATGCCGAACTCCATGGCGATGAAGCTGGCTCCGGCGCTGCCCATACAGCGGGCGACCGTGTAGACGCTCGGACGTCCTTCGTGCTCGTAGTAGGTCTGGTGTGCCCGGTCGGTGGCGTACTGCCCGCCGCAACAGTTGCCGGTAATGACGCCGATGCGCTCGGGCTCACAGGGTTTCGGTTCCCACTGCGCATCGCGCAGCGCCTCTCTGGCCGCGATCAGGGCGAACTGGGCGAACCGGTCCATCTGCTCGCTATGTTTGCGTTCGAAGTGGGCGAGGGGATCGTAGTTCGGCACCATCGCAGCGCTGTGAATCTTCGAGGCCGAGGCGGTCTCAGGCGGCAGGGGTCGTATAGCCGTCTCCCCGCGCAACAAACCCTGCCAGAAGGTCTCCACTCCCTCCCCCAGAGCAGACAGGACTCCCAGACCGGTGACGACCACCCGGCGACTCATGCCAGGTCGCCTCCGTCGTTCCGTTTACCGTCGCCCCCATTATTGGTGCCAGCGAGCGTTAGTTTATGCGCCAACCGCTTTTCCGCAATGAGCGTCGCTGCGGGGATCTTCACGTTCCAGGCCAGCCCGAGCCGTTTCAAGGTGGTGATGATGACGGCATTGACGTCGATCTGCCACCAGTCGAGGCCATGTTTGGCCGAGTTGGGGAAAGCGTGATGGTTGTTGTGCCAGGCTTCGCCGAACGATAGCAGCGACAGCCAGACGTTGTTCGTGCTGAGATCGCGGCTGGCAAAAGGTCGGCGTCCGAAGAGGTGACAGATCGAGTTGATGCTCCAGGTGATATGATGCACCAGAAACAGCCGTACCAGCCCGCCCCAGAGCAGGCCGCGCATCGCGCCGGACCAGGAGTGCGTCCAGACGCCCTCGATGACCGCAGGAATGGCCAGCCCCAGCCCCAGCCACAAAAAGTAGGTGCGGTTGATACGTGTCAGAAGCGGATCGCGCAGCAGATCGGGAACGTTGCGCCACCAACTGCGGGCCTGCGGGACCAACATCCAACCGACATGCGAGTGCCAGAGGCCCTTTAGCCAGCCGCGCGGGCCACTGCCTTCGAGGTGCGGAGAGTGCGGATCGCCGGGTCGGTCGCTGTGTTTGTGGTGTCGCCGGTGTAGGGCCACCCAGAAGAGGACAGGACCCTGCCCCGCCATCGAGCCCAGCACGGCCAGCACGGCATGGACCGTCCGATGGGCCTCGAAAGCCCGGTGCGAGTAGAGGCGATGGTAACCGACTCCGATGCCCGCCACCGTGAGGCAGTACATGACCAGCAGCAGGCCGATCTCCAGCGTTCCCAATCCGTGTCCCCACAGCGTCGCCATCGCCGCAAAAACCCCGAGTAAGGGTACAATCACCATAAGCAGGGCCACCCGTTGCTCCAGACGCTCTACCTTGGAGTAGGTGATCGCAGCGACGGCCTCGACACTCGCTCTCTCGCCAGTCAGCACAGGAAGCTCTGTTTCCGGTTCGGTGTGCCTGACGACAAGGCGCGGTTTTTCGGCTATCGGTTGCTTTTCAAGAAGTTCATTCATGTATGTTTGGGTTCCCGTTATCGATATCAGGGACGTTCAAAACCGAATGGCAAGGGTTGGGCTTGCTGCGTCCTGCACCTTCGGCTTTTCGTTCGCTCCGTTACTTTAATATACGTTTTTATCCGGCTTCGGTTCTCGTTACGCCTGGCAGAGGACGTATAAAGGCACTCTCAATGAGAATAGCATATTCTGACCCCAAACGCGACAGCCTTCGACAACTCCCGACCGCAGGAGGGAGAAGAGAAGGCGATGGCGAAAGAGAAAGGCAGTCGGCATAAAGGTTTCAGGTATGAGGTTGCGATGATAAGGCAAATATTCAATCCGATTCAACCATTTTCCTCTCTTACAGGCATGGTTCAGCGCCTGCCCGAGGGCAAAACTTTCGCATGGGGAACAGGACGACAGGCGCGAGTGCGTCGGCTGATGTTGCACTCTGCTGCAAAGATCGGCCGCTCCTCTTTGTGGGCTGGCTTCTGGCTCGCCCTGCCTCTGCTGCTGGCCGCGCTCCCCGGACGCGCGGACACCCTTTCGCCGGAAAACAACGCCTTCTTCGAGAGCAAAGTGCGCCCCCTGTTGGTCGAACACTGTTATAGCTGCCACGGCGACAAAGCGGTGCAGGGCGGCCTGCGGCTCGACAGCAGAGAGGCGCTGCTCAAAGGCGGAGAGCACGGTGTCGCGCTCGTGGCCGGGAAACCAGAACAGAGCCGTCTTATTCGTGCGATTCAGTATGCGGACAAGAGCCTTCAGATGCCGCCGAGAGGCCGACTGTCCGACGTCCAGATCGCAGCGCTGATCGAATGGGTCAAGCGCGGCGCCCCCGACCCGCGCCTCGTCGCTCCGGCCTCATCCGCCGGCAGAGTGATTGACATCGCGCAGGGCCGCAAACACTGGGCGTTCCAGCCGCTGAAGTCAGCCGCCCTTCCCGTCGTTAAGAACGTCGCCTGGTCCAAGAATCCTATTGATCGATTCATCCTTGCGAAGCTGGAATCGAAAGGCATGAAGCCCAACCCTTACGCCGATCGCCGCACACTCATTCGCCGCGCCACGTTCGACATGCTGGGCCTGCCTCCGACCCCGGAAGAGGTGCAGGCGTTCGTCAACGACCGGTCGTCGGACGCCTGGGCGAAGGTCGTGGACCGCCTCCTGGCTTCCCCGCACTATGGGGAGCGCTGGGGCCGTCACTGGCTCGATCTCGCCCGCTACGCCGACAGCCACGGCTACGAGCAGGACTACGACCGTCCGTACGCCTACGCCTACCGCGACTTCGTCATCAAAGCGTTGAACGCCGATCTGCCTTACAACCAGTTTATCCGGTGGCAGCTCGCAGGTGACGAGATCGAACCCGAGAATCCGCTGGCACTGGCCGCGACCGGTTTCCTCGGCGCAGGCGTCCACAGCACCCAGATCACCAAGAATCAGGTGGAGAAGGAGCGCTACGACGAACTCGACGACATGCTCTCCACCACCGGCACCTCGATGCTCGGCCTGAGCGTCGGGTGCGCGCGCTGCCACAACCACAAGTACGACCCGATCCCAAATAGGGACTACTATCGCCTGCTCTCCACCTTCACCACCACCGTCCGCAGCGACATGGACGTGAACACCGATCCGACCGGGTACCGCACGGCGAAAGCCGCTTTCGATGCCGCGCATGCCCCCCGCGTCGAAAAGCTGCATCGGTTCGAGACCGAGGAGTTTCCGCACCGGTTCGAGCAGTGGCTCAAAATTCCGGAGTCCCGGAAGCCAACCCTCGGATGGAACACTCTGGCCTTTCCCGCAGTGAAATCTTCCGGCGGCGCGACGCTCACCCCACAGCCCGACGGTTCGCTGCTCGCCAGTGGAACCAATCCGAACTTCGACACCTATACCTTCGTCGCGACGACGCACTTGACCCGACTGACGGCTGTGCGCCTGGAGGCGCTGGCGGATCCCTCAATGGTGAAAGGTGGGCCGGGCCGGGCCGGCAACGGCAACTTCGCGCTGACCGATTTCCGTATCACCGCCGCACCGCTCGATGGGCAGAGCAAACCGGTCGCGCTGAAGCTGATCCGGCCGCGCGCGACCTTCCAGCAAACGGGACTGCCCATCTCAGCCGCCATTGACGCCGATCCAAAGTCGGCATGGGCCGTCGATCCGCAGTTCGGCAAAGACCACGCCGCCGCCTTTGAACTGGAGACGCCCGTCGGTTTCGCGGGCGGGACGGTGCTTACCTTTACCCTGAAGTTCGACAACAATAACCAGCATAACATCGGGCGACCGCGCCTGAGCGTTGCGACCACCGCGCCTGATCTCGCCCTCGATGCCCCGAGCCGCCCGGAGCGCATCGCCGCCCTGCTCGCCGCCCAGAACCTCGATTCCGCCACGCTCTCCGCCGCCGATCGAGAGGCCCTGCTCGACTGGGCACGCACACTCGATCCGGACTGGCGGCGGCTGAACACAGAGGTGCAGACCCATCTCGCGCTGGCCCCGCAGGCGCCGATGCAGAAGATGATGATCTGCAGCGAAGGCGTCACCGCGATCCGCAACAACACGCAGGGCGGCGACTTTCTGGAGCAGACGCACTTCCTGCGCCGCGGCGACCCGAACCAGAAAGACGGCGTCGCCACACAGGGCTTTTTGCAGGTACTGATGCCCGCCACCGACACCGAAAAGCGTTGGCAGAGTGCGCCTCCGCCTGGCGCGCACACCTCCTACCGCCGCCGCGCGCTCGCCGACTGGATCGCCGATACCGGCGCGGGCGCGGGGGCGCTGCTGGCGCGGGTCGGCGTGAATCGGCTCTGGCAGCACCATTTCGGACGCGGCATTGTCGGCACTCCCTCCGACTTCGGGACGCAGGGCGAACACCCTTCCCATCCGGAGCTGCTGGACTGGCTGGCCTCGGAGCTCGTCCGCAACGGCTGGCATCTCAAGCCGCTGCACCGCCTGATGCTGACCAGCGCGACCTATCTGCAGTCGGCGGCCGACAACGCCGCGCAGTCGAAGCGCGATCCGCAGGGCCGCCTCTGCTGGCGTTTCAACCGCCATCGCCTGGAGGCCGAGGCCGTGCGGGACGCGCTGCTCGCCGTCAGCGACGAGTTGGACCCGAAGATGTTCGGCCCCGGCACCCTCGACGAGAGCATGAAACGTCGCAGCCTCTACTTCACCGTAAAGCGCAGTCGCCTGATTCCCACCCTGATGATCTTCGATGCGCCGGACGCGCTGCTCTCCCTTCCGGTCCGCTCTTCAACCACCATCGCACCTCAGGCGCTGCTCTTGATGAACAACGACCATGTCCGCGACTACGCCCGCAGCCTGGCTCGCCGCATCGCCCCGAAACCCGAAACGCCCCTCGCGGAGGCCATTACCAGCGGCTATCTGCTGACCCTGAGCCGTCCGCCGACTCGGCAGGAGCTTGCAGACACGCTCGCTTTCCTGCAGACGCAGGCCGCTTCCTATCACACCACCGGGCAGCCGAAGCCGGAGGAACTGGCGCTCGTCGATTTCTCGCAAGTACTCTTAGGTCTGAACGAGTTTCTGTATATCGAGTGAGCCCGGCAATGAATTGCCGTTCTGAAAGGCAAAACCCGCCTACGCGGGTTCCAATGCGTTTTAGTCCGCGAAGGCGGACTTCCCATCTCAGACCGGGATTTCAATCCCGTTGGTTTCTACATCGAATAAGGCTTTTCTTATGGACAAACACGATCATTTTCATGCGGCTCCGAGTCCGGTCTTCGCGTCACGCCGGGATTTTCTGCGCCTGACCGGCTCCGGATTCGGGATGCTCGCTCTCTCGGGCCTGCTCGAAGCGGAAGGAGCGCGGTCAGCCGGGGCAGCGGAGGCAGGATTCTATCCGGCGCCCGACCCGCAGCATCCGCTCGCGCCGCGGTCCGGCAATCTGCCCGCAAAGGCCAAGCATGTGATCTGGCTCTTTATGAACGGCGGGCCGTCGCAGGTCGATACGTGGGACTACAAGCCGGAGTTGGAGAAGCACAACGGCCAGGAGCTGAAGGGCTTCGACAAGGACACCGGGTTCTTCGTCGATCAGGTCGGGCCGATCATGCAGTCGCCCTTCAAATTTCAGCAGCATGGCAAGAGCGGAACGTGGGCTCCGGAGATCTTCCCCAATCTGGCCAATCATGTCGATGACATTGCCTTTCTGCACGCCTGCCACACGGAGACCAACAACCACTCTCCGGCCCTGTTCGAGATCAATACCGGGATGAGCCGCATGGGCTTTCCGAGCGTGGGCGCGTGGGTGACGTATGGCCTGGGCACCTCCAGCCAGAACCTGCCCGGCTTCGTCGTCATGTACGACACGCTGGGGCGCGGCCTGCCGAAGGGCTACGCGCAGAACTGGGGCGCGGGCTTCCTGCCCGGCATCTATCAGGGGACGGCGCTGAAGGGGCAGGGCGCGCCGATGGACAATCTGCTGCGGCCCACCACGATGACCGACGACCAGCAGCGCAACCAGCTCGGACTGCTGGCGAAGCTCAACAAGACGCATCTTCAGCAGAACGACGCCGACGCGCAGCTCGCCGCCCGTATCCAGAGCTTCGAGCTGGCCTACCGCATGCAGATGGCCGCTCCGGAGGCGCTGGACTACGACAAAGAGTCGGAGGCGACGAAGACCCTCTATGGTCTGGACGACAAGAAGTGCGCCCATTTCGGCAAGCAGTGCCTCATGGCGCGGCGGATGGTCGAGCGCGGGGTGCGCTTCGTGCAGATCTATAGCGGCGGCGAGGAAAACGAGCGCAGTTGGGACGGGCATCTCAACATCGAGTCCAATCACCGGGGCTTCGCGGGCGAGACGGACAAGCCGATCGCCGGGCTGCTGGCGGACCTCAAACAGCGCGGACTGCTGGAAGAGACCCTGGTGGTCTGCTGCGGGGAGTTCGGGCGGCTGCCGCTGGTACAGAAGGGCGGTACGGGGCGCGACCACAACCCGCACGCCTTTACCACATGGATGGCGGGCGGCGGCGTCAAAGGCGGCCTCCACTACGGCGCGACCGACGACCTCGGCCACAAGGCCGCCGAGAACAAGGTCAGCGTCAACGACCTGCATGCGACCATTCTGGCCTTGCTCGGCCTGGATCATACCCGCCTGACCTACCACTTCAGCAGTCGCAACTATCGCCTGACGGACGTCGCCGGTACGGTCGTCCGCGACATCATCGCCTGACCCGACACAACCCCGGATGAAGAGGAAAAACCAACTTATGGAACGCAGAGTGGGGTTGGTGGTACATCCCAGTAAGCCCGAAGCCATCGCCTTCGCGGTCGAAGTGATCGCATGGCTGGAGGCGCGGGGGATCACCGCGCTGCTGGACGCCGAGACGGCACAAAAGCTGAATCGTCCTACGCTGACGTGCTCGCCAGAAGGCTGGCAGGCCGTCGCGTTTATCGTCACGCTCGGCGGCGACGGCACGATCCTGACGGCGGCGCGCATGGCCGCGCCCTGCGGCACCCCCATTCTCGGGGTCCACATGGGCCGCTTTGGCTTCATCGCCGAGACGCATCCTAACGACCTCTATCCGCACCTCGAAGAGATTCTGGACGGCAAGATGCAGATCGAGGAGCGGATCATGCTGCGCGCCGACATCCTCCGCAACGGCGAGACGCTGCACACGGGCGTCGGCCTCAACGATGTGCTGGTGAAGAGCGGCATGTCGCACATGCTGCATCTCAAGATCGAGTTCGGCGGCGCGGCCTTCGCCAGCTATCCCGCCGACGGCATTCTCGTCGCGACCCCCACCGGCTCTACCGCCTACGCGCTCTCGGCGGGCGGGCCGCTCGTCGTGCCAACCGTGCAGGCGCTCCTCGTGGTTCCGATCTGCCCGCATACCCTCAGCGCGCGCCCGATGATCGTCCCGGTCACCGAGACCATCGGCATCGAGATCGAAACCGAGACCGAAGATGTCATCTGCGCTATAGACGGCGTCGAGCCCCTGCCGCTCCAGCAGGGCGACCGCATCGAAGTCCGTCGCGCCGACTACATGACCCGCCTCATCGTCCTCGACCACGCCACCTTCTACGGCAAAGTCCGCGCCCGCTACCTCTACGGCGAACGCCTGAATGAGTAGCAACGAAATGGACGGACCTATCTCGAGTATTATGTTTCATGTGTGAACTGCGTCCAGCTACTTAGTGTAGGGTGGAATCGACAGCATTTCCAATCATGGAAACCAACAAGCGAACGAACAAATAATGCCTAGCAATAATTATGTATGGAAGGAAACGAATCATGAGTTTTGAACAAGCGTGGGAAGCCGAGATAGAGGAATTTGCTCGTAACATTTTCTGCTTCCTAGTGGCAGTCGGGGCGACACGGACGCCATTGTCCGTCAAACAAATCTCCACAAACACTGGGGAAGCTGAAGACCAGGTAGAACTCGCGTTATCCCAGCTAATTGCATGCAAAATCCCGCTGGTCGAACAGGTTGACAATAACTACAAAGTGAAAGCTGTTGCGGTGAACCAAGCCAAGAAATGGCAAAAAGCCAAGGCCCTGATTATTCCTGAAATACCCCTGCAGTCACAGATCAGAACAGATCACACCAATAAAATTTACCGCATTCATGCGGTAAACGAACTAAATCACAAGGTTATATGTGAGCTGCGGTAGAACCGCATCAAACGGTGAAAATGTGAAAAGTGGGGCATGTCCTTCGTAAGTTTGATTACCACATCCAACTTAGGAGGTTTCCATGCACCCACAACCTACATTTTGCCCTAATCTCGACTGTCCGTCAAGAGGC
>JBBQPO010000249.1:0-9177 GCA_038217285.1 Chthonomonadales bacterium | reverse complement strand
TAATATCTTTGAAACCGTCGTTATCGTAGTCGAAGGCGAGCGTCCCAAAACCAAGTGTGTCTATGGTAGCCGGGCCGATGCCAGCGCTCCGTTTGTCGTCGCGCCAAGAGCCTTTTTCGACCTGTGTATACAGCGATGTCTCCTGCCCAGAATAGTTCGTGATCATGATGCCGCATGTGCCGTCATTGTTCAGGTCGTTGACATCGATGCCCATGCCGGAGTGAGGCCGCCCCTGTTCATCGTAAGCGATACCGCTTTTCACCCCTACTTCTTCGAAGCGATTGTCGCCCTTGTTGTGGAATAGGAACCCCTGTGTCCCGTCGTTGGCGATGAAAATGTCCGGCAGGCCGTCATCGTCGTAGTCCCATATGGCTACGCCCAGACTTTTGCCCTCCGCCTTGATCCCGGCCTTTGCGCTGATATCCGAAAAAGTACCGTTGCCATTGTTATGATACAGAATAGGATGGCTGCTTAAATAGGCGCTGGGGATGCAGTAACTGCGCTGCCCAGCCCCTTCGTAGCAAGGAATATCGTCTTTGAGTTCACCGTAGACGACGTAGTTGCAAACGACCAGATCGAGTCGGCCGTCGCGGTCCAGATCCGTCCAGGCGCAGCTTGTGCCCCAGAGGCCTCGTCCTGTCACGCCTGCACGGGCCGCCACATCGGTGAATGTCCCATTGCCGTTGTTATGATACAGCTTGCTGGGGCCGAGAACGCAGGTGATGTAGATATCCTGCCAACCGTCATTGTCGTAGTCGCCGACGGCGCACCCCATCGCATACATCGTCTGATCCAGCCCGGCCTTATGCGTCACATCGGTAAAGGTTCCATCCCCATTATTGTGATACAATTTGAGGGTGGGACGGGGCGTCGCGGCGCGGCCATCCAGCGGTTTCCCGTTCAGCAGCAGAATGTCGAGACGGCCATCGTTGTCATAGTCCAGAAAGGCGCAGCCCGAACCCATCGTTTCCAGCATATACTTGTTGGGCGTCCTGCCGTTTGTAGCGGTGAAATCGATTCCCGCCTGCCGCGACACATCCACGAATTTGACGGGCGCTGCGGGAAGCGGGAAAGGCTGGGCGGCAGGGGAAGGAGCGACCGACAGAGTAGCGACTGTGCGGGGCGCCTGCCGGCAACCGCTCAGGCAGAGGATGGTGAACCATAGGAGCAGGAGGACAGAACGTCCAGGTTGATTGGGTGCAGAAGGCATCCGATAAAATAGTTTCGGCACACGCCAAGATTCACGGCTCATATTGTTTCACTTCGCTTTTTCGGCCTTCCGCGCGAAGGGTCTGTGCAAGTCGATGGCGCACTTTCGGATCGCGGGGGTTCAGTTCGAGCGCGCGAAGCATCTCCATGATCGCTTGCGGCGCTCGCCCGACCTTGAGGTACCACTCTGCCATACTGAGGTGGGCCGCAGGATCGTCCAATCGTTGACGCAGGATTTGGCTGGTACGGGAAAATTCCGATGTGTTGTTGGACACGACATGATGCAGCGCAAGCAGGCGCTCCCCTTCACTGCGTTTTTTGGGGTCGGATGAGCGGCAGTAGAAGTTGCCCAGATAAAAAGGAAGCGACTCGAACTGAATATCCTGCTTCGCGGCGCGAAGGTAGTTCGCCTCGGCTTCAACACCATGTCCCTGTAAATCTTGTGCGCGCGCCAATCGGTAGAGGGCCTCCTCGTCTTCCGGCGACGTTTGCAGCGCCACGCGCGCCGCCTGCTCCGCCTCTGCCGTTCGGACAGGCTTCCAACCAGGCTCCATCAACAGGTGTGCCAGACGGGCATAATGGCGCGTCATGCGTCTCGGCTCCGTCGTATGTGCGATTGCCGTGCGCAGCGCCTGTTCTGCCTCTGGGAGGCGCCTCTGTAGTCGGCAGGCATCGGATAGAGCAACCAAGAGGTCGACGTTGGTGGGCGCGAATTTCAGTCCCTGCCGTGCGGCGGTCTCCATTTGGGGCCACTCGTTCCGCAAAAAGTTCAGCGCGGCTTGCGCGAGGAACACAGGCGGCTCTTGCGGTGCGGTCCGTTCCGCCTGCATCAGCATTGGGGTCGCGATGTCGAACCATCCCTGTTCCATAGCGATATCCGCCAGCCGCACGGCGGATTGCCAGTCGTCGGGAGCATAGCGAACGAGTGCACGCAGCGCTTCGTATTCGCGATCGGGGTATCCGGCAGCGCGGTAGAGGGCCGCCAGACGACGGTATGCCTCGACCGTGCGTGGTTGAGTACGGAGGATCGACCGCAGTACTCGGGACGCTTCGGGCTGTTTGCCAGCGCGAAGATACAGGTCGGCCAGACGAATGTGCGCTGGGATATCCCGGCTGTCGAGACGCGCAACGCGTTCTGCTGCGGCGATCTCCGCGTCGGAGGTCAGCTCCACAGGAGTTGAGGCAGAAGACACCGTCGGGACTGGAAAGGGAGTGATCAGCCCCACACGGCTCTGTGCAGGCGGCGAGGAGGAAGGGGAACGGCAGGAACAGAGTATGCCTGCAAGCCCCACGAGTAACAAGCCCATCGCACCACGCGTCGGCGGCATTTGATTGTCCCTCCAGTCGGTTCCGCTCAGTGCGCGGCTCCACCACCCATGTGCGAACGAGTCTCTTCCGGCGATATTTTCTTATCCTGCATGAACTGAGTATACAGAAAACCGATTATAACGATGCTGACGACCACGATAATAGCGATTGCAACCGGGCCGGTGATAGCTTTTTTCACGACTTTACTCCATGGTGGGATGTGGGACGGAAGCGAACGAAAGGCAAAGCGCTTTCTTACTTCCCGACGAGGTTTGCAGGAGACCGAAAAGCGTTCAGACTTTTCGGTCTCTCTGCGGAGGGATCTCTACTGGCCGTCACCACGATAGAGGTCATTGGTGATGCGGGATTCGCGCAGGAACTTGACGTGTCCATCTGCGTAACCGATCTCTCCACCGGACGAATGGCGCGTTCCGCTATCCCATTCGGGTTTCACAGTTGCGCACTCGCCGCTCCAGGTGCCGTCACCCTGGTTGGCATAAGCAGCGCGCCGGATGATGCAGTTATGCTGTGGATCCTTGGGGTCATTGGGATCCGGGAACTTGCCGTTGCCGTAGGGGCCAGCGCTCAACAGGGTGACCATATCCGCCAGCACCATCGTCTCCGCCGGTTTAGAGATGCCCGCCAGTGCGGAGGCGGAGCCGTAATTCCCAAACAACGAGCCCTGCTCAAGCGGCTCGCTCATGCCGTATGAGAGCTGCTGATTCACTAAAGCCGGGTTAATGCCCGCTTTGACAAGATCCCCGGATTCCCACCAGAAAACGCTGGAGTTGGCTGGAGTCAGCGTGCCTTTGTCACTGGGACAGGCATAGACCTGGGAGTTTTTGACATAGGGGTAGATGCTGTTGATCCACATGGACTCGAAGTGGTTCGGCGTGCCCTTGCTGCCGGGTCCGTTCCAGCCGTCGGCTCCGCCCGAATAGCTCTGCCCCCAGGCCCAGAAGGGGAAGGACTCGTCATAGTCCTGAATGTACATTTGCATTCCGAGGTTCAGTTGCTTGAGGTTGGAGAGGCAACTGGTTTGACGGGCTTTGGCGCGCGCCTGGGCAAAGACAGGGAAGAGGATAGCGGCCAGAATCGCGATGATGGCGATTACAACGAGTAGCTCGATGAGGGTGAAACCGTTCTTGCGTCGGTGCATTAGTTCTCTCCTAAACGGGTGTATTGAACACATTAGCCAATGCGAGTGAAATTAGCTGCGGCTTCTTCGTCGGGTGCAACGGCCTGCCATGACAAAAAACTACTCCTTTCCTGGAAATGTGGAACGGACTGCGGCGTGCGTTCCGAGTGAAACAACGCTGTCCTCTGTCTGCGGTGGGACTGCGCGACAGGAATCCCGGCGGATAAGAGAAACCGGGACATGAATGCTGACCGCAGGTTCCGGCCCGTCACCGGTCAGGGCATCCTGCATCCGTGCATAGAGTCGTCTTACCGCCAGTCGCCCCATGAACTCTTTATTGACACGCATCGTTGTCAGTGGCGGATCGATATGCGTGGTGAACGGTATGTCGTCAAAGCCGATGAGGCTCAGGTCCTCCGGGATCTTCAGACCGAGTTGCCGGCTCATGCGCACAACGTCGAAGGCCTGGGCATCGTTTACGGCGATTACGGCAGTCGGGCGTTGCGCCGCCCGCATCAACGTGCCGAACGCTCTCGCGCTCTCGGCCTGATTCCGACCGGAGGCGATCTGTACCGCCTCAGAACCCAACCCGGCTTCGTCCAGTGCCGCCCTATATCCGCCGAGGCGGTCCTTAAAGGTCGTTGCCTCCGGTTCGGTGACGAAGAAACCAATGCGCCGATGTCCGAGCTCCAGCAGATGCTGCACGGCGGCATAGGCTCCGCCGAAACCATCGGAGATAACACTCTCGTACTGGCCCGTACTATCGCGATTGTCCACGAGGACGATGTGCGGTACATGTTTGGCCAGAGCACTGAGAATCGCCGGATCTGCCGTGCCTACGAGCAGCATGCCGCTGACCGCCTTTTCCTGAATCATGCGGGGCATATCCTGCAACATCGCATGGCGGTGCGTAGTGTCCAGCATAAGATAGAGGCCAAGTTTGGCCGCTTCGGCCTGCGCCCCTGCGAGCATCGGCGCATAAAAATCATTGGACTGTAAATTGTCCGTTGCAGAGGCTGCAAAAAACTGAAAACCGACGCACATATTGAGAGGATTTACATTCACCGGCGTTCGCCGCTGCCGTGGGCGATAGTCCAGTGTCCGCGCTGCTTCCAAGACACGCTGTCGAGTAAGATCGTTCATCAACTCGGGCGAACTGAATGTTCGCGATACAGACGCAACGGATACCCCTGCGCGTTGTGCGACCTCGTGAATAGTTGCCATGCTCTGATTATAACATACCGTAGCTTTTGTGTCAATGTAAATTTCAGAAAATAGGCATTGTTAACGCATCTAAATTTTCAGTGGTCGCATGAGGGGCGTCGCAAGGGCGATAGTCCCGCGCATAAATTATGCTACAGATCGCCTCTTTGAGCGCGTGTGCGTCCTGCGTTCTGAAAAATCGACAATCATCTGAGGTGGCCTGATCGGCGTTCTCTGCCAGAGAGGGCGTGATCCGCAGGCAGAGTTTGACCCGACTCTGGCGTTGTGATATACTGAATGTGTGGGAGACGGTCGATGGCGACCGGCGCGCCCTGCAAAGGAGATGGCCTGCTATGGCAAAACGCGACCGACCGGAGATCATTCTGCCGGACGATGACGAGAATGAATCGCTGCCCCGCCCGAACTTCCGCAAAATCTTCTTTGCGCTGGGGCTGTTCCTACTCCTCTTCGTGCTCTATCACGACGCGGTGCCGCTCTATACCGACTGGCTCTGGTTCCAGGAAGTCGGATATTCCGGTGTCTTCACCACGACCATCCTTGCCAAGACCACCCTTTTCTGCGTCGTCGGTTTGCTGTTTTTCGCCCTGTTCTATGGTAACGCTCGGCTGGCTCGCCGCATGGCACCGGAGCAGGCCGACCAGTTCCTTATGGAGCGATTCGGGCCACAGTGGGGCTCTTCTCTGCAGAGGGCCGTCGACTGGGTCATCTTCGGAGTCGCCGCCTTCCTCAGCCTCTGGGCCGGACGCCTCGCCGCCGACAACTGGACGCAGTGGCTCGAGTTTCAGAACGCGGTCTCGTTTCACCGCGCCGATCCTGTCTTCGGCAACGATATCAGCTTTTATGTGTTTCGGCTGCCCTTCCTCAACGCGATGGTCACCTTTGCGATAGGGTCGCTGGTGATCACGCTAGCGGCTGTAATCCTGATCCATGTGGCCGACACCGCTATCGACTCCTTTGCCGGACTGCCCGACGTCAAGGGCGGTGTGCGGGCGCAACTGCTGGCCCTAGCAGCCGCATTGGCGCTGGTGCAGGCGTTCGCGACCCGCCTCGACGCCTACGATCTGCTCTTCCGAGACAACGGCATCTTCACCGGGGCGGGCTACACCGACCTCCATTTCCGGCTCCTCGCGCTGAACGTGCAGGTCGTTCTGCTCGTGCTCACAGCTCTCGCTTGTCTGCTCACGCTGCGCGGCGGGCCGGGATTCCGCTGGCCTCTGACCGCCGCCACGGCCTGGCTCGGCGTTATGCTGTTGTTTGGCAACCTCATTCCCAGCCTCGTGCAGAAGACCGTCGTCGAGCCGAATCAGTTCACGCAGGAGCAAGAGTATCTGCGGCGCAATATCGCCTTTTCACGTCAGGGCTTCGGCCTGGAGAATGTGCGTCGAGTCGATAACTTCCCCGCCGACAACAGCCTGACCGCCGCCGGGCTCCAGGCGAACCGCGACACGCTCGACAATGTGCGCCTCTGGGACTACGAGTATCTCGGCAAGGTCTATTCGCAGCTGCAGTCGATCAAGCCCTACTATAAGTTCGAACAGATCGCCATCGGGGATAGCCGCCCCTACAATATCGACATCGACCGCTACCTTATCGGCGGCAAGATGCGGCAGGTGATGCTGGCAGCCCGTGAAATGGACTCCGATGCCCTGCCCGAGGCTGCCAAGACCTGGCAGAATCAGCGGCTCGGCTACACGCACGGCTATGGACTGGCGATGAGCCCGGTCAACCGTATCACCGAGGGCAATCCGGACTACTTCCTCTCCGGTCTGCCGGTCACGAGCTCCGCCCAGGCCCCCGAACTGAAAGTCTCCCAGCCCGATATCTACTACGGTCTGCTCGCCCATGACTATGTCTTCACCAATGCCGCGCAGCAGGAGTTCGACTATCCCGCCACCGAGAATGCCAGTGTGGCCGGCTCGCAGGACCGCTACACCAACTATCGCGGTAAGGGCGGTATCCGGATCGGCAACTCCGAACTGCGTAAGACCGCGTTCAGCATCCGTTTCGGAGACGCCAACGTGCTGCTGGCGAAGAACTTTACCGAGAATACGCGTGTCCTCTTCCATCGCGATATTCGCGACCGTCTACAGACCATCGCGCCGTTCATTCAGCAGGATGCCGACCCCTACCTTATCCTCGATCCGGATGACGGGCGGCTGGTCTGGATGATAGACTGCTATACGATATCCGACAAATATCCCTATGCCACCCCGCAGGAGATGCAGGTCAACCCGGTCACCTTTGTCGCGCCCAACTATATTCGCAACAGCGTAAAGGCCACTGTGGACGCCTACGACGGCACGGTGCGACTCTATCTGGCCGATCCCAACGATCCGGTGGCCCTGACCTACAGCCATATCTTCCCCGGTCTGCTCAAACCGCTCGCGGAGATGCCCGCCGGTCTGCGCGCCCACCTGCGCTATCCGGAAGATCTCTTCCGGCTCCAGCGCGCCGTCTACGCCTCCTATCATGTGGACGATCCCCGTGTCTTCTATCTGAAAGAGGATGCCTGGGCGATTCCCGTCGAGCCGAATGCCGACCAGACCGCCGTCGTGAAGTCCAGTGACCCGGCAGCGCCTCCGGCGCCCGTCAGCAACCTGAAGCGCATGGAGCCCTACTATGTGATCATGCGCTTGCCGGAAGCCCCGCAGGGACAGACCGAATTCCTGCTCATGAGTCCGCTCTCTCCGATCAACCGGGAGTCGCAGAACATCCTCGGCTGGATGTGCGCCCGCTGCGATCCCGGCCACTACGGAGAGCTTGTGCTCTATCGCTTTCCGCAGTCGGCCTCTGTCGCGGGGCCGTCGCAGATCGTGCAGTTGATCAACAGCGACCGCGTGATTTCCCCGCAACTGTCGCTGCTGCGGCAGGGCGGTTCCAGCGCCAACCTCGGCAACATCCTGGTGATTCCGGTGGAGAAGTCCCTGCTCTACATCGCGCCGCTCTATGTCGAGGCCAGCAACCAGACGAACAAGCTGCCGCAACTGCAAAAAGTGATTGTCGCCTTCGGCGGACGCGCCGTGATGGAGGACACGCTGGAACGGGCGCTCGCCGCCCTCTTCCCTGGCGGCGAATCGACGCCGAACCCGCCCGACAGTCCGAACCATGATACGCAGACGTCCGGCCCGCCGTCCAATATTCCTGTCGGCCTTCGTTCGCTGATCGAACGTGCTTCCGGGCAGTACGATGCCGCGCAGGCCAAACTCGCCGCCCGCGACCTGATCGGTTACGCCACCGCGATGAAGGAGTTCGAGAAGACCCTGGCCGACCTTCGCCGCGCCTCCCGACAGGGGAGTGGTAGCGTACCGGGCAAACCGCCGTCTTCTCAACCATAGGCGCTCGGATCGATACGCAGACGCGCCTCTAACGAACATAAACGAGGACGGTCCCTCACCATGCCCCTCCCTTCTCTCCTAAAAAGAAGAGGGGGGAAACGGGGCTGTACGCCCAAACCGGACCAGGTTAAAACCGACTATGCGTCTACCGCTTCTCTCGCCGCTGCACAATCTTGCCCTCTCCGACAGCCAGAACTGGCGCGACAACCCCTTCGTAAACCGGGAGCGCCGCCGGGATGTGAAGCGCAGACAGCCGACCAAGTTGTTCGCCTGGATGGCCGGAACTCTGTTGATTCTCGGCGGTTTAGGGTTGTGGGGCATCTGGGCACTGCTGCAGAGCCGATTCAAAATTCCCTGGTATCTGGGCGGCGACGTGGGAACGATCCTGTGTATTCTGATCGTCGGCCTGCATATCTGGTTCGTCGCGGGGGCCTCGCAGAATCGCTCCGTGTTGATGCTGGCGCAGGAGGCCCACCGGGACACGCTCTCCTCGCTGCTGCTGCTGCCCATGTCGCCGTTTCAGTTGCTGCTGCAGGCCGGCCTCCATCCCTGGCTGGTGGGAATGCGCACCGCTTTCGTCCTGCTGCCGCTCTACGTCTTCTGCGTGGCGATCGATGGGATCTCCTGGCTCGACCTCGTGATGCTCTATGTCGTGTTCGGCATGGTGTCGGTCTCCTTTCCCCTCTGGCGACGTCCGATTTTGAGTGAAACGGCCCTGGTCGTCTCGCCGACGCAGGCCAGCCTTGGCGCGAATGCCGCGCTGGCGCAGACGGCGATGGGTACGCCGCAGACGACCTCCGGGGTGCAGGCCACGAGTGCCGGTAACTCTTCGGGCGGCTGGATGGTGATGTTTTTCATGCTCCCGATGTTTATCGCCTTCTTCGCGTTTTCGGCAGGGCGCGGCACCTCCGGAATACGCGATGGCCTCTCTCCCTACTTCCCCGAGGGGATGTTGCGAGTAAT
>JBBQPO010000248.1:0-9226 GCA_038217285.1 Chthonomonadales bacterium | reverse complement strand
TTGGAGAGGTCTTGCTCAAAGAGAGCGGCGGCTTCGTAACGCTTCTGTTGGATCTGTTTTCGGGTAAGAATTAAGGTGTTCATACTCACAATACGCAAACCTGGGCGGTTCGTTGCTAGATCACCTGAAGGTCAATAGTGGGGTCGGACGGCTTGTTTGCGACGACGAGCCAGGAGGCCCACACCGGAAAGCCCCATCCCCATGAGCAGGGCGACACTACCCGGTTCGGGAGTAGCTGTGGCATTGGAATTGATGGCGATTTTGTCGACCACATAGTCGCTGTCGCTGCCCACCTGACCGTTCAAGCGCAGCACAGCGGATGTTGCGGCCGGCGTGAAGCCGAAGCTGAAGGGCGTCCAGTTGGTGACAGCACTGGTTTCCGTATTGGCAAACTTGGTGCTGCCATCGATCATGGCCGTGAACGACCCGACACTGGCCCAGATCACCCGGGTTTTGTAGAAACCGTTGATGGTGTAGCTCTGCCCCGGTGTCAAACTCGGGATCGTCTGCTGGATAAACGCGACCGGGCCGGGACTATCGTTGAGCCAGGCGACGCCCGGAACACTATCGGGGCCGAGGTCGTTGACTTGAAATGTGCTGGGGCCTTGCGTCGTCCACCCCGATAGATCGACGGGGAAATCCCCGTTGACGATAGATTGTGCTTGTACAGACGCACCCGCGCCGACAAACAGGCCAATGGCAAGAACACGCTGGAAATGTTTCATAATCTGTCTCCTGATACGCCTAATCACGAATAGAGGGTCACGGACAATCCTCGCTTCCTTCTCTGCACAATTCATGCCAACATGCCGACCGTTGGTGGAGTCTGTTCCGCTCCAACGGGAAGACGAATCGAAAAGAGGAACCAGCGCGTTTAAGGTTCTAAACCTTTCGGGAGCGAGGTATCGGGAGTCTGGCCGCGCGATCCGTTCTGCAAGCCGCCCGCAATCGCCGGCAGAAACTGCATCATCAGTTTCACCGAAGCCTGCATTCCCAGGTACATCAGAAAGAGATGCAACACCAGTCCGATCAGGCTCCAGTTCACGCAAAAACGCCCTATCGCCTGACGGCGGCTGTCTTCGATCATCATAAACGCCCAACCGATCGGCAGGCCCAGGAAGGGGATGGTCAGCGCCAGGGCGATAGCCGCCCGCTTTGCCATCGCCGAATTCCCCGATGTCGCGACCGGCGGGTTTACCGGAGCAGGACGATCCCCCGAACCCGCAGAGGCGACGGGCATCACCGGCATAGCGACGCCGCCACTGCCGAGAGCAGCGCCGCACTTCCAACAAGCCGTCACCGTATCGAAATTGTTTGCTCCACATCGAGAACAACTCAAACGCCCCGTTCGCTGCGCCATCGTTCGGCCTCTTCCTGCCTCTGTCCCCTGTCTGGGGAGAACCTATTATAACGTAATCCCATAGCATCGTAAGGGTTCAGAAGGTACGGCCGATGGCCAGGGCGATGGGCTTGAGCGCTTCGACCAGTGTGCCGAAGTCTTGTGTGGTGAGCTGCTGCGCACCATCTTTGAGGGCCTGATCGGGGTGCGGATGCACTTCGATCAACAGACCGTCCGCGCCGACTGCGACCGCCGCTTTGGTCATGGCCTGGACGAGGCTGCGTTTTCCGGTGCCCTGGCTGGGATCGACGATCACCGGCAGGTGCGACAGCTCTTTGGCGGCGGGCACGGCGGAGAGATCCAGCGTGTTGCGCGTGTAGGTCTCGAAGGTGCGGATGCCGCGCTCGCAGAGCATGACGTTCGGGTTGCCGCCGAGCAGGATATACTCCGCCGCCTGCAGCCACTCCTCGATCTTCGCCGTCATGCCACGCTTCAGCATAACCGGCGTCTTTACCTTACCGACCTCGCGCAGCAGATCATAGTTCTGCATGTTGCGAGTGCCGATCTGCAAGATGTCAGCGTACTGGCAGACCAGCTCGACATTGCGCAGATCCATAACTTCGGTGATGACGCGCATATCGAGTTTATCGGCGATGTCGCGCAGGATCTCCAGCGCAGGCACGCCATGCCCCTGAAACGAGTAGGGCGAGGTGCTGGGCGTGTACGCGCCGCCGCGCAGGATATTCGCGCCGGCCGCTTTGCAGGCCACGGCCGACTCCCAGGTCTGCTCGTAGGTCTCGACCGTACACGGCCCCGCCATCAGCGCGATCTGGTTCCCCCCGACGGGGATCCCTTTCACGTCGATAACGGTGCCTTCCGGGTGGAACTCGCGGCTGGCAAATTTGTAAGGGCGCAGGATGCCCAACACCTGCTCGACAAAGGGCAGGGCCTCCAGCGACTCCATGTAGCGGGCCTTATCCGCCTCCGGCACACCCGTCGCGCCGATCACGGTGCGCTCCGCGCCGTAGATCGGGTGGACGCCGTAGCCCCAGTCCTGAATGCGCTTCTCTACGTCTTTTATCTGTTCTTCCGTGGCGTGGGCCGCCATTACTATGATCATTTGGGTATCCATCCTCCTCGCCTTGCTGCGCCCCGCCTCCACAGCAGCAGGGAACAACAGTTTACCCCATTCCTGGCTTCCTTTCTTCCTGCCTTTCTGCTCTGCATCTGCCTTTCCTTCTCATTCTTTCCTGCCCTACCCTCTGCTCTGCTGTGCTATAATGAGGGCGAGAAAAACCAGCGATACCGGTAGAGCGGCCGGTCTCCAGCAACGAGAGCGAGGACGACGGTGGAAGGCAAACTCAAGATCGGCATCCCCAAGGGGAGCCTGCAAGAAGCAACATTCGCCCTGTTCAAAAAGGCAGGCTACGAGTTCCGTATGAGCAGCGGACGGTCGTATCATCCGCATGTGGACGATCCGGAACTGGAACCGCTTTTGCTGCGTCCCCAAGAGATCCCGCGCTATATCGAGCAGGGCATTCTGGACGCGGGACTGACCGGCAAAGACTGGATCGAAGACAACGGATCCGACGTGCTGGAGATTGCGGAACTCGGCTACTCGAAAGCGACGTTGAATCCGATTCGGATCGTGCTGGCGGCGTTGAACGGCTCGGAGATCCACTCCGTGCGCGATCTGCAGGGCAAGCGTATCGCTACGGAGTATGTGCGTCTGACGGAGCGCTACCTGAAACAGAACGATGTCCAGGCTGGCGTCGAGTTTTCGTGGGGAGCCTGCGAAGTCAAGGTGCCGGAACTGGTGGACGCCATCGTGGTCAACACCGAAACAGGCAACAGTCTGCGCGCACACAACCTGAAGATCGTCGATACGTTGCTGAACTCTACCACCCGCCTCGCGGTCAATCGGCAGGCGTGGGAAGACAGTTGGAAGCGGGCCAAGATCGAGAATATCAGCATGCTGCTGCGCGGAGCATTGAACGCCGAGCTGCTGGTTGGCCTGAAAATGAATCTGCACCGCGATAATCTGGGCGCGGTCACCAACCTGCTGACGGCTCTGAAAACCCCGACCATCTCTCCGCTCTCCGACGTGAACTGGGTCGCGCTGGAGATCATCATGGAGCAGAACACGATCCGTGACATCCTGCCGCAACTGAAAAGAGCGGGCGCGGAAGGCATCGTGGAGTATCCGCTGAACAAAGTGGTCTACTGAGGAAATTTTCGATTTTCGATTTTCGACTGTTCGGTCCGCTGAACGAGGGCGGCGGCTGATTTTGGTAGTGCCCTGGCGGATTGGGGCAGGAAATGACGGGGGAAGTGGCGAAGGTTTGTCACGGACCCGGAGGCCGCATGCTGCAAGGGGACATTTCGTCCGTACCGCGACGATAGATTTGCGGGCGGAACCATCAAAGGGGAGACACATCTGATGTCAGATACGGTTCGCATTGGAATTATCGGCTGCGGCGGGATCGCCAACGGCAAGCATATGCCGAGCCTGGCCCGCTTGAGCAACGTCGAGATGGTCGCCTTCTGCGACATCATCGAAGAGCAGGCGGAGAAAGCGGCCGCCAAGTACGGTGCGGCAGGCGCTACGGTCTATACCGACTACCGCAAGCTCCTGGCAGACAAGACCATCGATGTCGTGCATGTCCTGACGCCGAACATCTCGCATGCGGAGATCACTATCGCGGGCCTGGAGGCGGGCAAGCATGTGATGTGTGAGAAGCCCATGGCGAAGACGGCGGCGGACGCGCGCCTGATGGTCGAAGCGGCGAAGAAGAGCGGCAAAAAGCTGACGATAGGCTACCAGAGCCGCCACCGCAACGACAGCCAGTATCTCAAGCAGGCGATCGAAGAAGGCAAACTCGGCGAGATCTACTACGCGAAGGCGCATGCCGTGCGCCGCCGCGCCGTCCCAACCTGGGGCGTCTTCCTCGATGAGGAGAAGCAGGGCGGGGGGCCGCTGATCGACATCGGCACCCACGCGCTCGACCTGACCCTCTGGCTGATGAACAACTACCAGCCGAAGATGGTCGTCGGAAACGTCTACCACAAACTGTCGCAGAAAGAGAACGCCGCGAACGCGTGGGGACCCTGGGATCCGAAGAAGTTCACGGTCGAGGACAGCGCATTCGGCTTCATCACCATGAAGAACGGTGCGACGGTCTCCCTCGACGCCAGTTGGGCCCTGAACACCCTGCAGGTCGATGAGGCGAAGTGTACGCTCTGCGGCACCGAAGGCGGCTCCGACATGATCGGCGGCCTGCGCTTCAACGGTGAGAACTACGGCCGTCTCTATGAGACCAAGGTCGACCTCGGCGCGGGCGGCGCGGCCTTCTACGAAGGCAAAGCGGAAACCGATACCGACCGCGAGGCCCGCCTCTGGATCGAAGCGATCCTCAACGACACCGACCCGGTCGTTCTGCCGGAGCAGGCCTGTGTCGTCTCCGAACTTCTGGAAGCGATCTACACCTCCGCCGCCACCGGCAAGCCCGTCTACTTCGAATAGACAGGTATGGCCATGTAAACCCCTCTTTCGCGATTGCGGAGAGGGGCTTCTTTTTTCGCGGACCTTTGTGCAGGAGGCTTGGGAAGTTAACCCGTAAGGGAAAGAAGGAGAGCAAGCGGATGCGGCTTTTTCGATGGGGATTGTTGGGGCTCGGAGCGGTTCTTGCGCTGTGGGCAGGGCCGATGCAGGCGCAGTTTCAGCCGGAGCGATATGCGCTCTCGGTGGAGGAGCGGCAGCAACTGACGCAGGGGCGCGACCATCTGCGGCAGCGCATTGCCAACCTGCGCGCCGAGGCACTACAAAGGCCACAGACGAAAATGGCAGCGGACTTTCTGCCGGATGTCGAGATCTTTGCGGACGCCGTGGCCCGCAATCTCGAACAGAATCTCTTCTTCGCGAAGGCGAATGTCGGGCAGGGGCTGGCCTGTTTGAAAGAGGGCGAAGCGCGTGCCGATGCGCTGCAAGAGGGCAAGACACCCTGGAGGCAGCAGACTGGCGTGGTGGCGCTGGGCTATCGGTCGGAGATAGACGGCTCCGTACAGCCCTATCAGGCTTACATTCCATCCGGTTACGATTTCACCGCCCGCAAACCGCTCCGCCTGGATCTCTTTCTGCATGGGCGCGGCGGTAATCTGAACGAGATCGCCTTCCTGCGCGGCACAGGCTGGGTAAAGGGTAACTTCGGCGCGGAGCCTCCGCCCGGATTTGCGCTCTATCCCTACGGGCGCGGCAACAACGGCTGGCGCTGGACGGGTGAACGCGATGTGTTCGAGGCGATGGCCGATTTTCGTCGCCGGTTTCCGGTCGATCCAGACCAGACGACCCTGCGCGGTTTCTCCATGGGCGGGCACGGCGTCTGGCATATCGGCCTGCAGCACCCCGGCCTCTGGGCCGTGATGAGTCCCGGCGCCGGTTTTGTCGAGACGAAGCGCTACCATAATCTGCCAGCGTCGCTGCCGGACTGGCAGGAGTCGCTTCTGCATCTCTACGATCCGCTCGACTACGCCGCCAACGCGAAGAACCTGCCGCTGCTGGCCTATGTCGGGGAGACAGACACCTTCTATGCCCAACATAAGATCATGTATGCGATGCTCGAACAGGAGAAGGCGCCCTATGAGGCACTCCTCGGGCCGCAGACAGGGCACCGCTATGAGCCGAAAACGCTGCAGGCCCTACTGGCGAAGTTGGTGCCCCGGCGAAGAGAACCGGAGGCGGAGCACGTCGATTTCGTGACCTATACGCTGCGTTTCTCGGAGTGCAAATGGGTGCACCTGGAAGGACTGGAACATCACTGGCAGCGCGCGGAGATCCACGCCATCCATGCGGCTGCGAATCGTATCGAGGTCACGACACGGAACGTCAGCGCATTCCGGCTCACACCGTCAGACTGGGAACCCGGAGGCCGCCTCGTGATAGACGGCCAGACCTTGCCGATGCCGCCGCGTGCCTCGACGGCACTTGCATTCGTCAGGCGCGGCACAAGGTGGAGTAGAGGCGAGGCGCGGGGACTGCACAAGCGGCCCGGCTTGCAGGGACCGATAGACGACGCCCTCTTCGGCTCCGTTCTGGCTGTGACAGGCACGGGAACGGCCTGGAACCCGGCGGCGGAGACCTGGGCGAAACAGGAGACGAGCGTCTTTCGGGAAGGATGGGGCCGCTACTGCCGCGCCACGCTCCCCGAAACCACCGATGCGGCCCTGACTGCCGCCGACATTCACGACAAGAATCTGTACCTGTTCGGCGACCCCGGCTCCAATGCTGTTCTGCGTCGTCTGCTGCCGAAGCTGCCCCTGCGCTGGACGCGAGACACGATCACGCTGGCTGGAAAGACGTTCTCCTCCCACGACCATCTGCCGATCCTGATCTTCCCGAATCCGGAGAATCCGCAGCGCTATGTCGTCCTGAACGTCGGCTTTACCTTCTCCCGGGCCGATATGGACGGCAGCAATTCGCAGCAGTACCCGCACCTGCCCGACTACGCCGTCCTGCGGATCGCGCCGGAAGCCTATACCGACGACCGCGCCAAAAACACCGAATTGGCCGGGTTTTTCGACGAGAACTGGCAAGCGCCTCCTCTCCTTTGAAGTGGTGCGTGGTACAATGGAGTCAACATGTGGGGTAGAAGATAGGTCTGAAGCGGCCCATCGACCGGGCGCAATACCGTTCGGACGGTTGGCCTAACGGCAAAATTCACAGGAGATCGCAAGGCTGTAGAGCCCAATAGCCCTGGCGGAAAGCGAGAGGAACCAAGCGGATGCGAACAACGATTTTGCGCGTGTTGATGGCGAGTGCGGCGCTGCTGATAAGCGGGCGAGGAGCCTGGGCCGGAGGAGGAAGCGCGATTGCCTGGCGCAAGTCGCTGCCTGCCGCTCAGGCGGAGGCAAAGCAGAGCCATAAGCTGCTCATGGTCGATTTCTATACGTCCTGGTGCGGCTACTGCAAGAAGCTGGATGCCGAAGTATACACGGATGCCAACATTATTCGGCTGAGCAGTCAGGTGGTAGCGGTCAAGGTCGATGCCGAGCATGAGGGCCAGGCGCTGGCGCGTAAGTATCAGGTGCGAGGCTTCCCGACGATTCTCTTCCTGAACGAAGCAGGCGGCGTGGAAGGGATGATTGGCGGCTATCTGCCGCCTGTCGGCTTTGCCCAAAACTTCAGCGACACGATGAAGCGGCATCAGAACTTTGTGGCGGCGCAGATGCGTTATCATAAGAACAGCAACGATGTCCAGGCCGCGTTCGATCTGGAAGGATTTTATGGTGCGCAGGGGAACAGCGCGCAGACCATCGCCATGCAGCAACAGGTGGAGCGCCTGGATCCGCAGAACGCCAAGGGAATACTGTCGCGCTCCATTCTCTCCCTGGGCGACTCCTACTCGATGCGGGGTCAGTTCGACAAGTCGGTTCCGCTCTATCGCCGGGCGATCCACATCGCCAAAGCCCCGCACGATATGGCGTACGGACATCTCAGCATAGCCTACTGTGATCTTTCGCAGAAACGTCTCAAGCAGGCCCTGCCGGAACTGCAAGCGGTCCGGGCCGTTCCGAACTGCCCGCTGGATCTCAAAGGCGTCGCTCAGAAGTTGATCGCACAACTCAAAGAGCACGGCGTGCAGTAGGCGCCGATGGGGTGGGAATGAAATTCGATTGCCTTCCCTCTTTAGCGGGACGGGATTAACTGCCCAGAAAGTTGCCGCACTCGGGGCAGATCGCGTGGACTTCCGACATCGAGGAGCCGCAGCGATGGCAGTAGATCAGCATAGCGTCTGTCGGTAACGCGACGGGAGGCTCAGGTTCGGCGGCAGGCGTATCCCAGAGGCGGGTCAGATCGTAAGGGTCTACCCGCTCTCGCCATATCTGTACGCCCTGCCAGAGGGCGGCGCCCAGCCCGACGCCACAGATCGCCAGTCCGACAAGCAGAATGATCGGGTTGCGAAAGAGGAGCAACGGCGCGCCCATCGCCAGTACCACCAGTCCCGCGAACAGGCGCGTCATTCGATTGCCAACTCCACCCGAAAAAAGCATCCTTAACTTGTCTCCCTATGTCCTGGCCGTGTGGGAATTATACCCAATCCCTTTCCAATACGTACGCCTGCTCCCGGTATCCTCCCCACAAAAGGAGATCCGACGTGAGCGGGTGATCTTCAGCGGCTTAGGGAGTGCCGTGCCGCTTCGCTTCGACTCCGCCGCGTTGAGCGGCCTGCGAGAGCGAGAGCGGCGGCAGACCCTGCCAGAATCGGTAGAGTTGAGTTCCCGTGACGATGGTGAGCGCTGTCAGAGGCGCGGCGAACAGGACGCCCCAGATATGCCCGACCTCCAGCCCCGCGAACAGCACGAAGAGCACCAGCACCTCGTGCAAACCCAGTGCCGCTCCCACCAGACGCGGATACAGGATCTTCGATCCGACCTCGTTGATAACGATAAAGAGCAGCAGAACAGCGATAACGCGCACAGACGGGGAGAGAACTCCGGCCGGTGTCAGGGCAGCAGCAATCATGGCGGGAACGGCTCCTATATAGGGCCCGAACACCGGAATTAAGGAGGCCGCCACGACGAACAGCCCGATCAGCAGCCAGAGCTTTATCCCGAGGAGGGCGCAGGCTGTCGCCGCCAGAGTTCCCATGACCACGGCCAGCACCAACTGCCCCCGTACGAAACCACCCAGAATCCGATTCACGTCTGCCTGCCACTGTTCGGCGTAGGGCAGAAAACGCGCATGCAGTTTGCTGTTGAGCGCCTCGCGCATCTCCGTGCTGTAGATCAGGAAATAGAGCGCAATGAGCAGAACGATGATCGCCTCGACCAGCGACTTCGAGAGGGCTTCGACGACCCCCAGAGCGTTCTTCGCGACGGCTTCGCCCCACG
>JBBQPO010000247.1:0-9232 GCA_038217285.1 Chthonomonadales bacterium | reverse complement strand
GGTAGATAGGATCTCCCTGAAAGACCGACCTCAGCGCACTCAAAATGCCGCTCCCTTGCTTGTGCAGGGTGGAGATGTAACTGCGGATACGGCAGAAATGGTTGGCACCCTTGGGGCTGCGGAAACAACCCGAGACTTTTTGCTGCACCTTGATCATCCGTAGATCGCGCTCCGCCTGATTGTTGTCGAAAGGAACCGCAAAATCCAGGGCGAAACGAAGCACTTCGTCCTCGCGCTTCTGAAGACGCAACAACAGACTGCGACAGACCCCATGGGCGGGACGACCACGTTTTTGGGTACGCGTGGGCGGCGGGTTCTGCGCCAACCCACGCACTACCAGCCGGCGATAAATTCGTTGGCAGCGGGCAAGCAACGCGGGTTCCAGGGCCGTATGCCCCGCCGCCTGAGCCGTCTCCTTGGCGTGTTTGAGAAAGCGTAGCAGCGTACTCATCCGTTGGGGCCAGGTTTGACGGGTCGTCTCAAAGAGACCGAGCAATTCACGCAGCAGGTGGGCATTACAGAGGCTGTGCCTACAAACATAGGTCGGAGCGTGGTAGGAAGCCAGGCTGTCATGCACACTCGTCCCACGAAAATGAGGGAGGATGCCCCGCGCGGTAAACGCCTCTCGCCCTCGCCTGGCATGGTGCGCATAGAAGGTCAGCAGGGGCGTACACGCCACATGGACCCAGTGCAACTGTTTGTCTACCTGGACGCCCGTCTCGTCAGAGTGCAGTACCGGCACCTGGGTGAGAGCGGCCTTCAGCGCGGTTTCGACAGGTTCAAGCCGCCGCGAACACGCCGCAATCGCCGCCGTTATCGTTCCCTGGCTTGGTGCCTTGCCCTAACAGGTCCAGAAGCAGTTCCTGCGTGCGGGCCAGGGGCAGCAACTGATACTGGCTCAAGTAGACGCACAGCCCTAGTGGGTCACTTGCCACGGAATATAACATTCGTTAGACGCCATTTTCGCCGTAAACGATCTCAGAACGTTCGTAAGGTTGCGTGACAAGTGACCCACTAGTAACTCTTCAAGGTATTTTCTATATGTTGTCCATGAGGTCAGAAACGGGTTGCCACCTCTCGAAACCGACACAAGCCTACTACCTTGACGGGGTGCTAGCATCCAGGGCCCATACTGGGCCAGTTGGGTCACTTCTTTTGGGAACGTGCCGACATGGCGCGTGTGGCAGTGCGGACAGACACACGTGTGGGCCTGATGCTCGGTCACCTCCAGTTTGAGAGGCGGCAGTTCAAAGACCTGCCGACGTTCCTTCCTCTGCACGGGAGCGTCTTTGAGGGACGTGCCACAACGGGTGCACGTGGAGGGGGCATACACCTGGAGGTGGTCGGGTTTGTCCACCAACGTCAAGGTGTCTCCCCGGTGACCGGGTTGTCCTCCCGAGCGCTTGCCTGTCTTGTGGCGCAGATTGCAGGGCTTGGGGGTTGGCTTCTTGAAGCCATCGGTTGAGGGCGGCTTGCTGCTGTTATGGCTGTCCTTGGACAAGCGGGCTTCGAGTTGCTGGACACGTGACGAGAGGTGGGCGTTCTGCTCCTCCAGGGCGACAAGTCGCGTCCATAAGGTTTGGAAGAGGGAGTAGACGGCGTCCGGCCCTTGCTCGTAGAGAACCTGAAATTCTTCGCGTGTCAGCATACTCTGTCAGTACGTAGGCAAGTCTCAGAAGTTGCCCGAACCGCAAAACGCCTGTGTAGTAACTTGTCAGGAGCGATTCAGGCAACAAGTTTTGTATTTCCGACCGCTGCCGCAGGGGCAGGAATCGTTGCGTCCGACAGCTTTTGCGTGAGGTAGGGCGAGCATACTCATGATCTCCGCGGGGGCACGCTGGGCTTGGAGCAACTGTGTCATAGTCTTCATGTAGGGATCAATGTGGGTAAAAAATCGTTTGTAGCCTGCGCAGAGATAGTTCAGCCCCCATTCGCCGTCCGGGGTTTTCAAGAAACGGTGTTTGGGACATTCGCCATTACAGGCGAAGCGCACCTCGCACTTGCGGCAGTAGCGCGGAAGCGTGTCGGACTTGTCATGGCCGAACTTTCGTTGTTCCGCAGACTCCACCATCGCCTTCAATGATGTCTCCATGATGTTGCCGCGTCGATACTCCGGATAGACATAGTGATCGCAGGCGTAGACATCGCCGTTATGCTCCATCGCCAGCGCCGAACCGCATGTTGGCGCGAAGACGCATAGCCCCACTCCCGCCTTCGCCCATATGCCAAGAGCGACGTCGAATATCTGCACATAGGTTCTGCCAACATCGTGCCGTACCCACTCCTCGAAGACCGCAATCAGGAACCGCCCATACGCCTCGCTCTCGACGCTCCACTCGGTCACCGGAGAGGACGATGATCCCCGCTGAGAAGGAGAGGCAAGAGAAAGCTGTATCAGTCCGTTTTCGACAGGCGGAGGAGCGGTCAGACGGCGCTCGACCAGAGGAATGTACTGCTGAAACGTGGAGCCGATCTGCTTGAGGAACCGGTAGACCTCCAGAGGATAGAGGCTGTTCTTACGATGGAGGACCGTAAGCGTGTTGTACTCCACACCGTACCGCTGCAAGACCTCCAGTCCGCGCATGACCTGCGCAAAGGTGGGTCGGCCCTGCTTGTCCACGCGGTAGGTGTCGTGCAGCGCTTCCGGGCCGTCTATGCTCAACCCGACCAGAAACTTCTCGTCGGCCAAAAACGCGCCCCATTCGTCATCTAAGAGCGTACCGTTGGTTTGAAGTGCGTTCATGATCCGCTTGCCGCCCGCGTATTTGCGCTGCAGTGCGACCACGTTGCGAAAGAACCGAACGCCGAGCAGAGTCGGTTCTCCACCCTGCCAGGCGAAGCTTATCTCCGGGATGTCTTGCTGCTCGATATACTGCCGGATATAGGTCTCCAGCACCTCCTGCGGCATCTGCCAAGAGGGCTGCACCTTGCGATCCTCCTGATAGAGGCCCTCCTTTTCGAGGTAGAAGCAGTATTTGCAGTCGAGATTGCAGATCGGCCCGATCGGTTTCGTCATAATGTGAAACGCGGTCGGGAGCGTCTGCTGTGGCGCGCTGCGCAGCGGCAAAGCAGGCATGGCGTACTTCCTTATTTTTTACTGGTCATTGCGGCGGTTTGGTGATCTGATTCGAAGGCAAGTCTTTGCGGGCTAGAGCGTCGTACTGATCCCATTGTGCTGTCCAGAGAGCGGCGAGTTCCGCCACCTTTTCGGGCCTCTCTGCAGCAAGGTTTTTGTCTTCGGAGCGGTCGGAGCGTACGTCATACAGTTCCCACGGGGAGTCTTTGCCTGCCGCGACTATCTTCCAATCTCCTGCCCGGAGCGCACGATTGCCTTCGTGTAGCCACCAGAGATTGTCGTGTAGAATGATGCCGTCTCTCGCCAGCAGCGGCATAAGGCTCTTACCAGGCGCGGGCGGCACGGGCTTGCCCTGCCAGGTGGTGGGCGCCTTGCCTCCCGCGGCCTCCAGTAGGGTCGGTACGAGGTCAATGATATGGGCGGGAGAGTGGCGCATCTCTCCTCGCGCCTTCACTCCCTTTGGCCAATGGATCAGCAGTGGAGTGGAGATGCCTCCCTCGTGCACCCATGTTTTGTGCCGTCGGAAGGGCGTGTTGCACATTGTAGACCATCCTGGCCCAATGCTGAGGAAGGTTGCTGCGCTTCCTGGCTCCGCATGAGAATCGTGACCGTCGCCGCGCACCATCATCTCGGCGCTTGCGCCGTTGTCGGACATGAAGAGGATCAGCGTATTGTCCCAGGCGCCCATCTCCCGGATCTGGGTGAGCACGCGCCCGACCTCATGATCCATGCGTGCGACCATGGCCGCATGCACTTCCATCTTTCGCGCCTGAAAGTTGCGTTGGTTCGCGTTGAGTTGGGTCCAGGGTAGAGGGCGGTTCAACTCGTTCGGGCCGAGTTTGCGGAGGTCCTCCGGAAAGGCGTAGGGCGGGCCGAGGTTGCGTTCAGTGGCGGACAGCGCTGACCCGCCAATCTTCCTCTTCTTCATGCGCTCCCACCGCTTTGCGCGCATTGCGTCCCATCCGTCCGCATACTTGTTGCGATACGGCGCGATGTCTTCCGGAGGCGCCTGGAGCGGAAAGTGCGGTGCAATAAAGGCTAAGTACTCAAAAAACGGCTGTCCGCTATGGTTCTCGGCGTGATCCTTCAGGTACTTGACCGCATGGTCTGCAATGACAGTGCTGGAGTAGTAGCCGCTGCCCGGCTTCACGGGAAGGAGCGGTTTATCGTCCTCAGTGTGATGTTGCGGGGCGAAATGGCGGTCGTGATCGTTGAGGCTGTAGGAGCGGTCGAAGCCGTTGTGCAGAGGCAGGCCATCAATATGCCACTTGCCCGAGTGATAGGAGCGGTAACCCAGTGGCTTCAGGAAGTCGGGAAGAAGACGTGCCCACGCTGGGCGTGTACCTCCGACGCCGCTCTTCACTCCGGGGACGATGTCGCGGCGAACCTGCTGGGCATAGTAGCCGGTGAGCGTGGCGGCACGGGATGGCCAGCATCTCGCCGTATTGTAGAACTGGGTAAACCGCAGGCCATTGTTCGCCAGGGAGTCGAGGTGCGGCGTCTGGATCTCGCTGCCGTAGCAACTGAGATCGGAGAAGCCCATGTCATCCACCAGAATGAGCAGAATATTCGGACGGTCCTGCACTGGTGCTGCCTCTCTCGCCTCCGTCTGCCCCATATTGCTAAATCCGAGCGCGGCTACTGCTCCCAGCGACTTTACCGCCCGGCGGCGGCTCATCCCGTTGCCCCTCGTTTGCGACATAGCCTTCTCTCTCCTTCTGAATTCGAACGAATGGCGTTCACTTCGTCCTGAACATCGGCTTTTCCTCCCCTATGAAGAGCCAGCAGGAAGCGCTATCTTGAAGGATTATCGCCGCGAAACAGCGAAACTCAGAGTCTCATAGGCATGCAGACGTGAAATAAATTAGCGACTGCCTAACTATGGTTCGCGTTGTAGGTTTAGCATTTGGTCCGGTCCATCGGATAAAGGAGCGAAAGTGGAACGGCGCGACTTCTTGAAACAGACACTGTGCGGTGCGGCGGAGTTGACCCTGGGGACAGGCGCACGGGGGGTAGAAAAGCGACCTAACGTCGTGTTCATGCTCGCGGATGATCTTGGCTGGCGCGATCTCGGCTGTTACGGCAGTACCTTTTACGAAACGCCCCACCTTGACCGGTTGGCGGCGCAGGGCGTGCGCTGTACGCAGGCTTATGCGGCGTGCCCGGTCTGCTCGCCTACACGCGCCAGTTTGCTGACTGGCCAGTATCCGCCTCGCACCGGCATCACCGACTACATCGGTGCTCCGCAGCCGGAGCAATGGCACCCTAATACGCCACTTTTGCCCGCGAATTATGAGGAGCACCTGGCGCTCGAAAAAGTGACTTTAGCCGAGGCCTTGAAAGCGCAAGGCTACGCGACAGGATTTTTCGGCAAGTGGCATCTGGGAGGCCCCCAATTCTTTCCAGAGCACCAGGGCTTCGACGTGAATATCGCGGGTTGTGCTATGGGGCATCCCGCGACGTATTTCAGTCCCTATAAAATCCCGACGCTCGTAGACGGACCGCCCGGCGAGCATTTGCCTGACCGTCTGGCACGTGAAGCGTGCCAATTTATCCAGGCCAATAGGTCACGTCCGTTTCTGGCCTATCTGGCGTTTTACGATGTGCATACGCCGCTGATGGCGCGAGAGGATTTGCACCAAAAATACCTTGCGAAAAAGCAGCGACTGGGTCTTAAGGAAGCATGGGGCCGAGAGGGGGAAAACACGCTGCGTTTGACACAAGACCATGCGGTTTATGCGAGCATGGTCGAGGCGATGGATCAAGCCGCCGGAAAAGTCCTGACCAAACTAGATGACCTGGGTCTCAGTGAAAATACCATCGTCATCTTCACTTCGGACAACGGCGGGTTGGCGACCTCCGAAGGCTGGCCGACTGCCAATGTGCCGCTGCGTGGCGGTAAAGGCTGGCTGTATGAAGGTGGCATCCGCGAACCGCTGATAGTGCGCTGGCCCGGTGTGGCGCCGCCGGGTTCAACCAACGCCTCGCAGATTACCAGCCCCGATTTTTACCCGACACTGCTTGATGCCGTCGGGACGACGGCACCGGCCAATCAAACCCTGGACGGTATCAATATAAAGTCGATTTTGCAGGGCGGGGCGCCACCGGAACGTGCATTGTACTGGCACTATCCTCACTACGGCAATCAGGGCGGTGCGCCGGGCGCGGCCATCCGGCGTGGCAATTGGAAACTTATTGAATGGTTCGAAGGCAGCCGGCTCGAGCTTTATGATCTGGCGCACGATATTGGCGAAACGCACAATATGGCGGTGCAAGAGCCGGCACGCACGCAACAACTACGCGATGAACTGCACGCCTGGCAGAAGCAGGTCGGCGCGAGATTCCCCACGCCGAATCCACACTATGCTGTAGGCGAGCCAAGGAGTTGCATCATTCCAGGCGCGGACAGTTAAACCGGGTCTCGTCATCCCGGTAGTCATTGCCCAGAACATGCCAGGGATCCCGACGATGACCATCCATGCCCGACAGCTACTCGGCAATGCAAGCCAGGAAACCGGCGTATAGCGGACGGTGAAAATAAGCCCGACCGTAATGTCTATATTGAAGAGCGAACGCGTTATTGAAAAGTCGGATAGTGGCTCTCCCTCTGGATCAATCAGCTATCCCGCACGTCAGCGGGGCGATGGGGAACCGAGTCACAGTCGTCATTCACTGGCTTTCTGCCCAATGACGATAGGGACGTATCCGGTCTTCATACCCGCTGGTGGGGTCACTATCAAGGCAGGATCAAGTCGAACCAACGAGCCAGCGCTGGGAGGAGGCATGTAGTTTCGATTGATAGTCCAACGTGCCTGCATCTCGTCTACCAGTTTCTGCAATCGTTCCTTCCGCGTAGCGTCCCAATGGTACTGTTGGAACACGGGCTGATCGATGAACCGGTACCAGGCATAGGTGACTTGAGAACCATCCTTCAGGGTGACGGTTATTGGCGCACTCGCCGCACCGGGGGTCTTCCATGCTGGGCTGGTGGGAGTGACATAAGTGGCACCCTTCTTTGCCAGACGGAACTTCTGAGTAGTGAGGCCGGTCTCCTGTGGCACCGCGCTAGCAGGGACGGGAGTCCATTTCGCACCGTCTTGCCTGAAGTATTCTGGGAACTCCCCTGCACGGGTGATGGTGTTCGGGAACCACTGCATTCCCCATCGGTTTCCTGGGAAGACCTTGGTCAAGCACACTGCCTCGACACCTGTGATGGGCTTTTTCTCCTGATCGTAGCGAGTGGGGCTTGTGGTCAGCGTGGGCTTCCAGGTGCCAGCAGGATCAAATGCGCCAGAACACGGTGTGCCCTCGTCTCGCCAGCGTTTAACTGAATCGTACAGAGCCGTTTTGGAGAAGTAAGCCACATCCTGAACTAGTACTGCCCGTCCAGCCTCGTCTACGGGGAAGTGCAGGCGTGGGATCCGGGAATAGACAGTACCCTTGGCGTCGTGCGCCTCGAAGCGCGGCACCGTATTGATCTCAATTGCGCCTCCTCCGACCACGCCGGGCCGGGCATCAAGCCCACGGCCGTAGAGGAAGGGATCCTTGAAGAGGGCACCGATCTTGCTCCAGGTCTGGGGGACGTAGAAAGCGATTGGACCTTTAAAATTGGCGGCGTTGAGAAAGCATGTCCAGCTCTGATCTCCGGTTGGTGGGTCGTCCTCTCCTGTTGGAGTGGTGAAGGGCAGGGCGAGCCAGGCATAACCCAAAAACTGCCCCTCGTGGCTGTTGTCAAACGGCAGTCCGTCCGGGGGGATAAGGAGGCGATTGCTGAACTGGGCGATACCCAGGCGGTTATCCGGCAAAGATTTATCGTTGTAGAAGAAGGACCATCCTGGTGAACCGACCTCGTAGTCGTAGCACTGCGGAGTGGCGTTCATGCTGAATTTCGGCCCGCTATACCGGAAATGGTTACCTTGCCAGTACCCTAGCCCGCCCTCTACTGTCTGAAAAACGCTATCCCAAGTAGGGCCGCGCTCCTTCCAAGTGCGCGCAAGAGTGCCCTCGGGAGCAAGAGGATGGTCTTTGTTGTCCTTGTTATCCGGTAGGATCCAGCATCCGGGCAGACCAATTTGGAAACCGGCCAGAGGTTGATCGATCAGTGACCATACCGCCGAATAGAAGCCGATCCCTGCGCTGGATGCCGCCTTGTCCGGGTTAGGTTGTGTGTTGTAGCTGATGTATCCGTGCAGGCCGTCCTCATGCGCAGTGACGTCGGAAGTGTCGGGCTGGTCTGGAGATGGAGAGAGTTGACCTGTATTTGCGGCTATTGGCAGGGCGCTGAGCAGTGGTATAAGCGCAAGGATAATCCGAATGGCAAGTGTCATGGCTGCTGGTCCTTCATGGTGAGTCAGCCTGACCGAGAGATTCATAGCCAGGCGCCCCGGGTTAGTGTCTCGAAGCGAGACAACATTTTTTGGATTATGCTGCTTTTGGGGACGGTGCAAATGGGCCATCGTCTCGGCAAAAGCCTTGCCGATCAATACGAAAATCTTGGCCGCGCCGAGATAGTGGTAGCCACCGTTGGACATTCCCCAGGCACAACAAACTAAATGCTGAAGAGACAGGTGGGTGAATCATCTCAGTGGTCGAAACAATGCCAATCCCGGTGGTGCCTCACTCCCCATCTCAGTGCTCACCGCCCGCCTGATGTTCCTTGACGAACGCCTGCGCCTCATGGAGCCGTCTGTCCATGTCTGCGGCGTTGAGTGCCGTGAGGAAGGCGCGGCGTTCGTTATTGTCGAGCGCTGAGGGGGACTTGGATTTCTTTCCCACGTACGCCTCGTAGAGGTCGTTCATGCTCCAGTTATCGCTGCGCTCAATCGGCATGGGCAGTTCGGTGTGATCGTCCGATTTCAGGTTGGCCGTCGGGTTCCTGTGCCACGCGCACCGGTAGGCGACGGGATGAAGCACAAACGGGCTGGAGAGAACGACGACGGAGGCATTCTTCCCATTGACGGCGTCGGCCGGGTAGAACTTCCTGTCGCTTCCGGCGATGGCGAAGCCCAGTATCGGGCCATCGTGGAACGGGCGGGCTGAACTGTCGAGTTGCAGGGTGATCTTGACGTCCTCGACCTTCATCTCGGTGACCATCGGGGGGAGCCAGCGGACCCCGAGGCCGTATTGGGTGGCCAGCGCCCAGCGGGCGATACGTTC
>JBBQPO010000246.1:0-9261 GCA_038217285.1 Chthonomonadales bacterium | reverse complement strand
GGCACCGTGCAGGCGGAGAGCGCGACGCCCATGGTTCCCATCGCGGCAGCCGCCGCCCGAGCAGCGTCCGCCACTTCCTGCAAGGGGAGACCTTCCGCAGCGGCAGCGCCCGCAATTTTGTGAATAAGGACCGTACCCGCTAGACCGCGCCTGCCGGCATGCGGACCGTCCGCCGCCAACGCCACGTCGTCTGCGACGATCACCATCTCGACTGGAATGCCCTCGGCACGGGCGATCTCCGCCGCGAGCCCAAAGTTCAGCCTGTCCCCGGTGTAGTTTTTGACGATCAGAAGTACCCCCGCTGGTCCTGCCACGGCCCGAATGGCATCGAGAACGGCATCGGTGGAGGGCGAGGTGAATATCTCTCCCGCCACGGCTGCGCTGAGCATGCCTTCCCCGACATAGCCGCCGTGGGCCGGTTCGTGCCCGGAACCTCCGCCTGAGATCAGGGCGACTTCGCCCCGCGCCGCTGCCTCTGCCGCATCCGACCGCACGACGATGGCGCCGCCCTGCAGCAGCGCCAGACCGGGGTTGAGCGCCACCATGCCGCCAAGCATCTCCGTCACAAGCGCGGAGACGTCGTTGATCAGTTTCTTCATGCTATCACTTCCCCTGTAGTTGAGCGTTTTGTGGAGAGGCAACAGTTGCACTGTTTTCGGATCGAAGAGCTAACCTCCCAACAAAGAGGTATCTCTCATGAACCCATGAATTTCGTCGCCCGAAGAGGAAGTTCTACTTGAATCGTTCCAATCCCTGTTTACGGCGCAGGCTTTCACTACTTTCGCGTTTTTGTGTTTGAGGAACCTGCTTGAGCCTCGGAGAGACTCGTCATACGCTAATCCTGTCCCTATGAGACTAGAGGATAAATGGTGTCGTAGGCACGGTAATGCTGCCGCCGGAACTGCTCTTGATGGTGACAGACAGGGGGTTTTGGGGCTGGTAACCCATCACGGTCCCGCCGTACCTGCTGCCGCCGCCATTCTGTACTTCACCCAGGTAGGCGCCGGATGGGAGGTACGCATAGAGGTGCGCAGTCGAATCAGAACTGCTCGCCTTGATCAACATCTGGCCGGTGGGGACGTCATAGAAGCACTTGGAGACATTGATCTTTTCCACGTTTCCGCTCGATCCGCCACTCGCTCGAACGCTCAAAGGCGCAAGCAACAATACCAGTCCACAGAACAGTGCGACAAAACTGAGAATACGTTTCATGATTTCTCCTCGAAGATAGACACGGCTGATGGGATTATGCTATTGCCGGGCCGAACGCACGTTGATTTGTTTGTGCTTGGAAAGGAGAGGAGGCCTGGGCCTGGAGAAATACATCGTCAGAATAAATATTCGCAGCCTGAGATCGGAGCGTGAAATGCAGGGCCTTTCAGTTCTCCGTAGAATGGCGTCCCGTAGCTAGAGTTTCAAGAGGAGAGCGAACCTGTACGCAGTGTTCATCCTTCCGTTGGTAGGAGCCTGCCCGGAATCGCATGGAGCGCCAGGCACCGTCCGGGAGGCCTCTTTTCGTCTGCGTTTCCAGCAGAAGACCTGTCTTTCCAAACTCAGTCAGGAGGCTACTATGAACCGGTCGATAGATCGCTCCCAACGCGTGAATTATGGGATCGATGCCCCCTATGTCATCCGCAATCTGAGTCTGGCAGGGCTTGCCTGCCTGCTGGCGGCGGCGTACGCGCCGCTGCGTGGGCTGATCTTCTCGGCTCTCAGCCTGTTCATGACTGCCATCGCGATGGTCTGGAGCAGCCGCGTCGGCAAAATTCGGGTGCGTGAGCGCGTCATGGATCACATCGTGTGGCGCGGCGATGAAACGGTCCTGGACGTAGGATGTGGGCGCGGGCTGATGCTGGTGGCCGCCGCCCGGCGTCTGCGGGATGGCAAAGCGATCGGGATAGATCTCTGGCAGGAACACGATCTTTCCGGGAACGACAGTCAGGGGCCTCTGGAGAATGCGCGCCTTGAAGGCGTTGCCGACCGTGTCACTGTACAGGAAGGCGATGCGCGGCAACTGCCCTTCCCAGATGCTATGTTCGATGTGGTGGTGTCTTCGCAGGTGATACACAACATCTCGAACCTGGACGAGCGTGTCAGGGCGCTCCGGGAGATAGTGCGTGTGCTGAAGCCCGGGGGACAGGTGGCGATCCTGGATTTCCGCAATACGCGCGAGTATGCCCGCGTATTTCGTGAGAACGGCATGGAGCAGGTGCAGCAGTCGACCTGGCGTTTTGCCTATGGGCTGCCGTCGCCCTCTGTCACCGCGTACAAACCAGAGGCGTGAACATCACCGTATCGAGACGTTAACTCTGGGTATTGTGTTTCTGTTTCAGGGCGATTCCATCCAAGTGAATGCGACGAGCTTCTGATCGTCGCTCCCGTGCGTCGCGCCGACAGGGACGACAGAGGCGAGCGGTTGTCCAGACACTTCCTTTCGCAACCTCGTACCACCATTTTTGCTGTGTCGCTGTCCAGATCTCCTCCCTGCCACACTCCTGACAGGCAAACGGCTCGTCCATATAGTAACCACGACCAACGAACTCTGGAACACTGGCGCTGCCGTCTGCGGCGAGCTTGCTTGAGTCAACAAGTACGCCGCCTGCGGCTTCGCGTTCCCATCTGGCTTTCTGTGCCGAGGACTGCTCCGCAGCTTCCGTGTCCCTGTGGGCTTGTCTCTTTGTGGCTATTTCGGCGCGGCGCTGTTGACTACTTTTCACGTCATTGGACTCCTTATTACCCCAAAGGAGATGATACCGAACAGTCCCAATAATCTTTACGCCGCAGGGGATACGACCGGTTCATTTCACCAACTCACCGATGAGGAGGACGGCACCGGCGTACCAGGCGGTGTCGTTGTAGGTTTTTGGGTCCAGATCCTTGATGTTGTCGTTCTCTTTGCGTTGTCGCAGTATCTTAAGTTTGTCCGGCTGCTCCGGGAGGAGGTGGAGCGTGACGGTGTGAATGACATCAGGAGCGCCATCGGCTATGGACAAAGTGGCGAGGCGGTGATAGCTGCTGTAGGCGTCGAAGCGGGCACGCACGACGGGCGGCTGGTCATCGAACTGGACGCTGATCTGACCGCAGTCCGGGCCGAGCAGATCGTAGATCAGCACGGCGGTTCCCTTGAAGCGAAAGGTGATCGTCTCGCCCGCCTTGTCGGTCTTCCATAACCCCGGCAGCCGATTCTGAAAACGCTTCGCCAGGGTGTCCGTAGTCGGATCGAGTTTCTGCCAGCCGGAACTCAACGTGACGGCGCTGAGGGGGATCAATTTCGCCCGCTCCCAGTTATCGGCGATGAGCGGCGCGGGCAGGCGATGTCGGCCTGCCTTGCCTGCGCGCTCGATTTTCGCGAAAGCGCGCTCGATGGCCTCCAGATACAACTGATGGCCGGTTTCGGGGTAAGGGTGTACGCCATCGCCGGAAAAGACGATCTTTCCGTTAAGCGCCGCCCGTTCCGCCTCGGTCTTCGGCAGCGGAGCGGTGAAGATCAGCTTGCCGGCCTGATGCAGATGGGCGACTTCCAGACCCATATGGATGGAGGGAATGGCGTAGTGATCGGCGACCTGCTCCATGGCGCTCGCGGCGTGCGGGAACTTGCCGCCCTCCAGATCGCCTAACATGCCTTCCGTCAGGGTGTAGACAAAGCAGATGTCGGTAGCGGGATCGGCCCGCCATGTTTGCCGGACGATTCCCTCCATCGCCTTCAGGATGCGCTCTGTGGGCGCGCCGCCGTCGTTGACCGCGAACTCGACGAAAAGCAGATCCGGTTTATGGTCCAGAACGTCCTGGCGGACACGATAGACTCCCAAATCCGATCCGGTTCCGCCAATTGCCGCGTTGATCTCCACGATAGGGGAGGCTGGATACTGCGTCTTGAACCACGCCAGGGTTTTGGGACGCCAGCCGTTCGCCTCGGTGATGCTGCCGCCGAGATAGGCGATCCGTACCTCTTTGCCCTTCTTCCATTTCGCAAAGACGTTCGGCAACCCGCCCCGTTCTCGACACTCGACGGCATCCCGCAGTGGCGGGGCCTGCTGCGCGGTAACTTCCTGTCCCACGCAAGCAAACAAGACGGCGGCCACCGACAGCAGCAACGGCACGTTCGAAGCGTTCATTCTATTTTCCTATTCTTAAACGGCGGCAGGATGGGGCCGGGTCAGGTGCGCTGAAGGTCGAAGAGTTTGATGTGGCCGAATTCAGGGTACTTGCCATCTTTCTTTTTGCCCTGCGACGTCATCCCTGCGAGCGCCAGTTGCGTACCGTTCTTCAGCCATACGGCGTCTGTGACGCGCATTTTGGTGTCGAGCGAATGGAGCAGATGACCGGAAGCATTGTCGAAGAGAGCGGTGTTCCACTTCCCCTGCGCGAGGCGACCCGCCATGACAAACAGCTTCTGGTCGGGATGAAACCGGAGTATCTCCATCAACCCCGCGCCCGCATCGGCATCCCTGATCTGGGCGACCTTACGGGGCGGCTTTTCGCCCCAGGCGAAACGCTGCCAGGTCTGCTTGCCGTTGCCGGCCATCGGGTCGATCATCGGACCCATGCCGCAGGCGAGCAGGTCACGGCCATCCGGGCTGAACATCAGGTCGAAGATGCCGCCGATATAGAGATGGCTCTTGATGATGCCCCAGCAGGTGAAATCCGGCGTGGTCCAGACGGCGGCCTGCTTGCCGGTCTCCAGATCCCACACGCGCACCTCGCCCATCAGGTTCGCCGCAGCGATGTAGCGGCTGTCGGGGCTGAAGGCGACCGAAAGCACGGGAGGCACGTGCGGCAAAGACCAGCGGAGTTTACCCGTTTCGGCCTCGAACACCTTGACGCTCGGCTCACTTTCGGCGGCGGGCTCGTACTTGTACCCTCCCGCCATGTACTGACCCGTCACCGTTCCGACGAACCGTTCATCGGGGGAGACGCGCATTTTCCACGACCAGAATTTGTGGGCCGCGACGGTTCGGATCGGTTTGTTCTCGGCAGGATTCATCCAGAGGAGCACGCCGTCGTATCCGGCGGAGATGAGCCGATCCGCTCTGGGCAGATACTGCACGCCGCTCGCATAGCTAGAGTGTTTGCCCAGAAGTCGGTGCGCGCCTGTTTCGAGGGTCACTTCATAGACGCCTCCGTCGAAGCAGGCGGCGAAGAGACGTTTGCCGTCGGGGTGGCGATCCAGGGCCAGCACTGCCGTCGGCAAGTTCAGGACTTTGCCCGCAACGAGGCTGACGGAGGCGTCTGCGACGCCTGCGCGGGTCGGTGTTTCCAGTGCGCTCATAGGAGTATCTCCCGGATCGGGGCGGCGTGTTCTTCCACACGATAAAAAGTGGCGATGTCCTTCTCTTCGTACTCGGCATAGGGATCGATGCCGAGCGCCGAGAAGATCGTCGCGAACAGATTTTTCTCGTTGAACGGCTTCTCGGTCACATCGACGCCGTCGTCATCGGTCGCGCCGACCACCACGCCGCGCTTGATCCCGGCTCCGGCCATTGCCAGACTCCACGCGTCTGGATAGTGGTCGCGTCCCCGCGCGACATTGAGCCAGGGGGTCCGACCGAACTCGCCCATCATTACGATCAGCGTCTTGTCGAGCAGGCCGCGCTCTTCGAGGTCCGTGATGAGGTTGTAGATGATCTTATCGACTTCCGGCACGAGCATCTGATAGACCTCGTGCTGGAAAACATGGCAGTCCCAGGGCATGCCGTTCGCCACCATGACGAAGGGCGCGCCGTTCTCCACCAGATTGCGCGCCAGCAGCGTATGCAGTCCGAAGTTGCCGGGGCCGTAACGCTCCCGGTCTTTGGGGTTGACTTTGTTCAGGTCGAAGAGGTCGGCGCAGCTCATGAGGCCCTTGACGCGCGAGAAGACGGCGTTCTGCGACGAGGCCGCCGCGCTGGCGCGGTCGTTTTCGTATTTGCGCGTGAGGAACTTGCGCAAAGCTTCGCGCTGCTCGAAATCCTGTGTCGTCGTGTCCGCAAGTCGTTTCACGTCCACCAGTTTGTACTCGCCCCCCGCGCGGACGGGGCCGTACTGCGCGCCGAGCCATCCGGCCCAGTTGCCCGCTTTGAACGACTCGAACTCGTTGCCTTTGGGATTGGGATCAAGCAGAATGAAGTTGGGGATCGGGCTGTCGAGATGTCCGAGTTGCTGCGCCAGCACGGAGCCGAGGGTGGGGCGGACGAACGGCTCGCGCGGCTCCGCGCCGCGCTGCAGCAGATTGATCGCCTGGAAATGCTCTCCCTGCTTCGTCTTCATCGACCGCACGATCGACATCTTATCCGCGATCGTGGCGCACTTGGGCATCAGTTCGCCGAAATGGACGCCGGGGATCTTGGTCGGAATGCTGCCGAAGGGACCGCCATAGATGCTGTTCGGCTTCGGATCCCACGTTTCGAACTGGCTCGGTGCGCCGCACAGCCAGAGCAGGATGCAGTGCTTGTCTTGTTTCTTAGCTTCTGCGGCGAAGGCGTTCATCGCAAAGAGCCCGTTCCAGCTCATCAGCGAGGCCGCGCCTGCGCCCATCATCCCCTGAAGGAAGAGGCGGCGGTGCATCGTATGTTCGGGAGTCTTGCACTCTCCCATGCCTTCTATCGGCTCGTTGTCTTTCGTCATCAGTGATTCACCTGAAATTCTGCGCAGGTCAGTAAGGCCCACAGCAAGTTCTTGACGCCTTTTTCGGGAGATTGCGCGGCTAGCATCCTCTGACACTGCTGGAGTTCGACCGCATCCGGCGTGCGGCCGAGCACCGCGCTGAAAGCTTCGCGCACCCGCGCTTCATTGGACTTCAGCGCCATCAACTTCGCGACCGTGTTGCCGGGAGCGGGTTTTAACAGGTCGTCCAGCACCGGCGAGTTGGTTAGGAACAGCGCCTGTTGGAGGGAAGGGTTGTAGGTCTCCGCCATGAGATCGGGAAACTTGGCCACGAAGGTGCGCTCCATTTCGGCCGTTGCGGAGGGCTCCACTTTCGTGCCGGTCGCGATCCACAGGGAGTGCAGCAACTGTTCGGCCGACAGCGGCTTGTCCAGGGCGCGCGCGAACGATTGCGGCAGAGGCGTCGTCTTGCCTGCCGGTTTCGAGTCTAACTGATAGGCGCGGGAGGAGACGATGGTCTGCACGATGCGTTTGACATCGTAGCCGCTCTGCTCGAAATCGTGCGCAAGCCACTCCAGCAGTTCCGGATGGCTCGGTCGATGCCGCGAGTCGATCTGATCCGCAGGATGCACGATGCCGCGTCCCATCAGGTCCGCCCAGAGGCGGTTCACAAAGGCGCGCGCAAGCTGCGGATTGTCGTGCGTGACCGAGTCGGCGAACGCTTCGCGCCGCGAAAATTTGGGCACCGCCGGACTGTGCGGCTTCTGACCTTCCTTCGCGGGCGGCACCACGTACAGATCGGGGCTGTCGATCTCCTTGTCGTTCGCGCCGGGGATCTTCTCAGCAACCGATTTCCCGTTGAGAAATGCGAGCATGGCGGGCTGCGACTCTTTCTTCAGGTTGGCGAAGTTGACGAAGCCGCCGATGGCGCTCTCAGCGACGCCGGGACCAGTTTCGGTCTCGACGTTTTTGCTGCGATTGAAGACCGCAACCAATCCCCAGTAGTGGCGCTGTTCGATCTCCCAGGCGAGCGGATGGTTGTGGCACTGCGCGCACTTGATCTGCATCCCGAACACGACCGGTGCGACCGCCTCGGCTATCGCCTGGTGGCTGTTGTTCTGTTCGGCAAGAAACCAGTCCGCTCCACGGCCCGGTCCGTTCGTCGAACGCGCCACAAGGATGTCGCGCACGGCTTCGTTCCACGGACGATTCACCCGAAATGTCTCTTCGAGGAATGCGTTCCAGCCTCTGTCGGCGCGTGCACGGGCGTTTTTGTCGGTCGGTCTGCCCATAAGGACCGTATCGAACACCTCCCGCATGTGGCGCGGATAGTCGTCCGAAGCGATCAGCCTGGCGACGAGGCGCGGACGCTTGTCACCACGCGCGTCGGCCAAAAACAGTTTCAACTCGTCCCTGGAAGGAATTCTGCCCGCGATATCCAGATAGATCCGCCGCGCAAAAGCGGAATCGCCACAGAGTTTTGCCGCCTCGATCTTGTCCCGCTGCCAGTCTGTCTGTAAGAACCAGTCGATGGCCGCGCTTCCGGAGAGTTTGGGCGGCGGAATCTCATGCGTCTGGAACGTATGCCGGTAGGCCGCGAGATAGTCCGGCACCCAGGCATTATCCTTGGAGGCGACCGAGGCCAACTTTGACTTCGGCGCGGGCAGCAGCGCGATCCAGGTCTTGAGGACGGAGATCTCCTCGGCGCTGATCTGCTTTTTAGGGTCCGGAGGCATGTGCTCGCCGGGCTTCGGCAGTATAAACTGTATAATGCGGCTTTCATTCGGCTTGCCCGGCACAATCGCGGGCCCGCGATCCCCGCCGCGCAGAATCGTGTCGAGCGAGCGCAGGTCCAGCCCGCCCAGTTGCCGCACTCCGGCATGGCATTTCAGGCACTGTTTGTCCAGCAGCGGCTCCACGCGGCTCGCCCAAAACGCGTCCGGATTCTCGACGTGTGCCGTCTCAGCGGCCTGGGAGCAGACAGGCGAAAGCATCGCGGCAAGAAGCGCGAGAATGAGGACCGGAAAGCGTTGTTGGAGATAAGAAAAGCCCGAACGCCGTAGACGAAATTGCATAGTTCCGAACTTCTTTCACGTTGTCTAAAAGAGTGAGGCGGCAAGCCCGATTAAGGCATGGCAGTGACGAGAGCATGCGTGGCCGATTCGTCCACGGGAATAGTCACCAGCACACGCGCGCCGCCCTCTTGCCGCGTCTGGAAGGCCACCGTGCCCTCCAGATCCCAGTGACTAAGGTGCTGCACCAACTCCAGGCCGGTGTTCGCGGCCTCGATCGGATCGAAGCCCTCCGGAAAACCCGGCCCATCGTCGCAGACTTCGAGGGTGGCCGTCTCGTTTTCCACGATGAACCGAATGCGAATGATTCCCACCCCGTATTTCATCGCATTGCTGACGAGTTCGTTGACGACCAGGGCCAGCGAGGTGCCTTGTCGGGCTGTCAGGCGAGCGTCCGCAATAGCGTACTCGATGGTACGCTCGGCGGCCGTCGCCTGGAGCATGGGAATCAGGTCGTGCAGCAGCGCCCTCGCCGAGATAAAATGCGCCTGCCCGTCCCCCTCTTTCGACTCCTGGGTGAGCAGGTCGTGGACGGCGGCCAAGGCGCGGACATGGAGGCCCAGTTGATGAATATCCTTGGTTGGAATGGTCGGCATTCCGTCCATCA
>JBBQPO010000245.1:0-9307 GCA_038217285.1 Chthonomonadales bacterium | reverse complement strand
GTCCGCGCATCGTGAAAGGTTGCACCACCTGCCAGCAGCGGGCAGGCGACCGCCTCTGTCGTGTCCACGAATACATCTAACTCCATACCATGGATACGCGTATCGCCTCCGATGGAGCGATGGGGCATGATCTCCATCTTCTGGCTCCCTGGCAGAAACTGCATGCAGCCGTTCTCCAGAGTCGCCTCCTGGAGAGGCATCCAGACAGCAACAGCGTGTGCATCGACATTGGGGTTCCAGTACGCCTCGTCCTGGTGCCAGGGCGTCTCAGCGCCGTTCCCGGCAGGTTTGAAGATCGCATGATCGCCGGCAAATCGCGCCTCGTCACCCAGAAGCTGGCGGGCGATCCGCAGCGCGTTCGCCTCGAACAGCGTTGCCGCAAGTTCCGGCGCGTACCGGCGCGGATTCAGGATCTGCGGCAGGGTCGCTTCGGCTCCGTCGTCTTCGTCGGCACTCACGACATCGAACTGATTGCCGTCCTCACGGCCGGCACGGCGCGCGAACAGGGTATCGTAAACGACGCACAGGCGCGTGATCTCCTCGGGCGTCGTTATCGCTTCAAGCGCCAGAAAGCCGTTCTCCCGGTAAAAGGCGATCTGCTCTGGTGTCAGGGGGTGGATTGGATCCATAGAGGGACGTTCTCCTTGGATAATAGTAGCTCTATAGTACCGTCAATCACCCGATACGGCTTGCAGGGATTTCGTGAAAATGTGTGGAATCTTCGGTTTGTCGAAAGGATCTCTATTTTATCGAAAGGATCGCTATGCTGCAAACCCAGTTTCGACAACCTCGCGGCCTTATGGCCGGCTTCCACGCCGACTATCCCGACCCGGCCGTACCGGAACTTGTCCATATTGGTGAGCAGTGGGCGCCCACCAGCTACGCCATCATCGGCCACGTACACAAGGTTTGGGAATTCACCTTGCAGATTACCGGGGAGACGCGTTGGGATTCGCACTGGGAGGAGGGTACAGGGACACCTTACACGCTGCAACCTGGCTCCTTTTGTGCCGTGCCCCCCGGAGTGCCTCACCGATTTCGTGAGCAGCCCCACGCCGTGCATCATTTCTTATTCGCCGCCATCGATATGCAGGCGGTTCTGGCCCGACACCCCGCTCTTGACGAACCCTGGCGCGGGTCTCGAATCGTCTGTATTTCGCATGCGGAGAGCCTGTTCACTCCTTTTCGGCATCTGATCCGTGAAGTCTCCCTGAACTCGACGCATCGCACGTTAGGCATTCGTCTGGCCCTCGACGCTATGCTGATTGAAGCAACCCGCCTCTGCGAACGCATTTCCTCGCCCACCACCTCCCGTGTCTTCCTCCATCCGGCGGTGCTGCGCGCCAGGGAACTGCTTGAGCATCAGCCGGGCCGGCCGTGGCGGTTGGACGATCTTGCTCGCCGCTCAGGCCTCTCCACGAATCACCTGGTGGAATGCTTTACCCGTGAGGTGGGCGTGCCACCGCGTCACTATCTCTTACAGGTACGTATTGATCGGGCACAGGAGATGCTCGTTCATTCCGATCTACCCATCACGGCGCTGGCTCTGGAACTCGGTTTTTCTTCCTCTCAGCATTTCGCGGCCACCTTCAAACGCCTCACCGGCAAGACCGCGCTTCAGGTTCGAAAGGAGGCTGGGAGGCCAGTGAAACATTAGTTTCACTGGCATCAGCACCAGTTCGTTCATCTTCTCCTGAGCGCTCTCGAGACGGCGGCTGACCTGCCGATACTGCTCGGAGAGCGCCTGCTCGGGGCGGTCTCGAAGCAGGCAATGATATCGAGCAGCAGTGTCTCCAGATCGGCGGGCAGGCGCACGCTTTGGAGTTCGCGCAGGATCTGGCGATCGAGTTCCTCCTGCATCACTCCCCGCTTGGTGCAGATAAGTTTGCCGTTGGTACAGTGGTAGTTAAAGATGCCCTTTCTTGATCTCGGCGGTGATCATGCAGCCACAGTTGCCGCAGCGGATCAGTCCGGTGTAGGCATACACCCGCCGCTTGGGCTGCGTCTGTCCCTGCCGGACGAGCCGGTCCTGCACCTGCGCGTACTCCGCCCGCGTAATCATCGGAAGGTACGATCCTTTGTGCACGATGCCCTGTCGCAGGAAGTGACCGGTGTAGAAGAGGGGGTGAACAGCCGATAGCCGGAGGCTGGGCCGCTCAGTCAACTGCGACCGTTGCGCTCTGTCACCGAAACGACTGTGGATGACGAGATTGAGGACATCCCACCGCACTAACACCGGCGTCGAAGGGATCCGTCTCAGTGTCGCGTCAGTTTTCCACCCCAAGGTGAGTCTTCTCTTATATGGACCAAACCATGAATAACAAGGCAACCTTACCTCCCTCCGGAGACACAGAATGGGTACTTCTTGCCTGCGCGGGTGACACCGCGGCTTTCGACAGATTGGTCCATCACTACCGTCCTGTTTTACTGGCGCTGACCTTTCTGCGCACCCGCAATCTCTATGAAGCGGAAGACCTGGTCCAGGAGATCCTCGTGCGTGTCTGGCAAAAACTGCCCGGGTTACGCCAGCCCGCCTTGTTCCTGCCCTGGATGAAGACCATTGCGGCCAATACCTGCAGTACCTGGTACCGCAGACGACCGACACACACGACCTCCCTGGACACGGAGACCACCTGTCAGGTTCGCGCGGATAGTGCTCCGAAACCTTTAGAGATCGTGCTCTCCGAGGAGAAACAACGCGAACTTCACCGGGCACTCCTGCAGCTTCCCCAGGCGAATCGGCTCGCCTTGCTGATGCACGTGTGGGGCAATTACCCCTATGCGGAGATCGCCATGTTTACGGAAGTACCGGTGACAACCGTCGAAGGACGCATCTATCGCGCCAAACGGCAGATGCAGCGCTTGTTATACAACGAGGGCACCGCCTTTTGGGTCAGTCGTCCGGGCAATCCAATACCTGACACAACGAAGGAGCACACCAATGATAACACCGCAGACCGATGACAGGATGCGCTATCCGAACCTGCGTACACTCGCGCAACACGATCTGCCGCATCCCCTGGCCTTGTTGCTGTTCACCCAGAGATTGGCTGCCCTCAAAGAAGCCCATGTGGCGATGGCGCGCGCATTCGACATTCTTCAAGACGCTCCTGCTCCGTATGGAGCCGTATCCGAGCATCTCAAAAGAGAGATCGAGCAGGGGAACTCTGAATGTCAGGCGATGTCTGCGCAAGAGCGAGAAGAACATAAGGATACCTGGTGGTACCCGCGCTCCCTCTTTCAGGCGATGTCCCGGCACCCCGAACTCTTTTCTCCCGTCTACATCGCGCTGGTGCGCGCAGGAGAGATAGCAGGCGCCGTGGATGAAACCCTTCGGCGTGTGCATACGGCTATAGCCCGAGAATGGCGTTTACTCGCCGATCGCCCGGCAGATGAGCAGCAGATGTTTCTGACCCGACCGGCGAGCCTGCCCTGGCCTCAAGACTGGCGGGATCTGAGCGTCTACCAGCAGATGGTTACTCTGATGTTGTTCTTTGAGACGTTTGGTATGCTTCTGATTTCCGGTGTGGCCCTTCTCCCTGCGATGGACACCGTCTCCATTCTGTTACCCACGAGGCAATCCACCGCGTTTCTGCAGGTTCGTCAGGAGATCGCGGAGGGTGCCCCCCTGCTCGCTCTTCCCGTCGAGCGACTAGATTTTATCCCTCGGTATGCCAAGGAGATTGCGGGCCTGGGACAGATGAAGGGAAGCCTCGAGAATGCGTTGCACGAGATGGCGCAGTTGTTCGACCAAGAACTGGAGTATCGCTTGATGGGAGCCCAATAGAGAACCGTAAAGGGTGACTTGTGAATAGGTCGGTCACAAGTCACCCCTTATTGAGGTGTCCGATGGCAGCAACGCGGCTCGCAAAATACTGCCACTCTTCCTCAATTGGGTTCTCCCTCACACTGGGTGCATAGTGTTTTCATGTTTTACTTCGGACGAAATGCATCGACGATCGTTCTGGGCTTCTCGCCATCCGCAACTGATTTGGTATCCCCATTACGATTCTATTTTCATTTCGCGAACGAGGTGTTCCTGTACATCTGGGTCAAGTCGCTTAACCCAGATGTACAGGAACACCTGCTGATACGGATGCAAGTTACACCCGTATCAGCAGGATCCCGACCGTTCTCTCTCGAAATATCCGCTCGTCACTGTGTCGCCGATCCACGTACTACATCCACTTTGAGTTGCCTTATAGGCTGAAATGGACTTCTCGTGGCCTTGTATCCGTTCGCCTCAACTTCAAAGGAGTTTCACACATGCGCAAGATCCTTCTCACGATTGCCATGGCGGTCGCAGCTTCTGGTTCCGTTTTTGCTTCGCCTGAAACAGAGGCGATGGCGCCGGTAAAGCAGTTCATCAATGGATTCAATAAGGGAGACATGAAGGCCGTTGTCGCCGCAGCCGAGGCAGACATGAACATCGTCGATGATTTCACGCCGCACGAATGGCACGGTTAGGGCGCGATGGCAAAATGGCTGCACGACTACGATGTCGATGCGAAGAAGCACAGCATTACGGATGGCATCGTGACGATCGCTACCTCATGGCGCGTGGATGTGACAGGCGATCGGGCGTACGCTGTGATACAGGCAGAGTATGTCTACAAAATGCCAGGCAAACCTGTCAAGGAGACTGGGGCAGTGCTGACTGTCGCACTGCATAAGGGCTCCGGCGGTTGGAAGATCACCGCGCGGACCTGGGCCAAGCGTTCAGCACCTCAGTTCCGCCCGAAATAGCATCGGCGTACCTCTGTCGGAACAGACCGTTCAGGGCAGCGATTAACCCGTTCACTAGAGGATCGGGCGACGTGCATTCACAATGCCTGGTTAAGCGTGATTACCCTGTCGTGAAGTCTTGGGCCTTTACCGGTGTGCCTTGTCTATCAGAAGGAGCAAATATTGAGCGCGTATGTGATCTATGATGTCGACATTCACGACATGACCCGATACCAGGACTATATGCAGCAGGTCAAGCCGGCGATCGAGGCGGCAGGAGGCCGTTATTTGGCACGCGGCGGGCCGCATAAAGTCTATGAAGGAGACTGGGAGCCGAAGCGTCTTGTGCTTTTTGAGTTTCCTTCGATGGAAGCCATTGAAGCATTGTATAATAGTCCGACGTACCTTTCCATCAAGCCGATCCGGGACGAATGCAGTTCGGCGCGTATGATCGCGGTCGAGGGCCTGCCCTAGTCTGCTGTCCAACCGTGGGCTACACCCGAATGCCACCCGCGCCGTGTCCTGCGGGTCGTCGAGAGGCTGTTGTCGCGAGTGTCGCCGGTGGATTTGGCGTTTGGCCTCAAGGGGCACACTGAGAGGACGAAAAGCCGCAATGCAAGTGACCATACCCACGCTGCGCACTCAGCGACTCGATCTTGTGCCACCGCATCATTCGCATCTGGCGACGTACGAGGCGCTCTACGGCAGCCCGGAAGCCATGCGCCATATTTGCCGAGCCGCTTGACAAGCAGGCTGCGGCGAGGCTTCTTGCCGCGCATGCCGGATCATGGGTCTTGCACGGTTTTGGAGGCTGGTGCGTAGAGGAGCGCGCAACGCGCGCAGTCATCGGCATCGCCGGGCTGAAGCAGCTGGAACAGGGCGATGACGTGGAGATTGGGTGGATCGTCGAGCCGTCGGCATGGGGCCGGGGATACGCGACGGAAGCAGCCGGGGCGGTGATCCAGTACGCTTTTGAGCAAGTCGGGGCGTTGCGGGCCGTAGCGAACATTGCCCCCGAAAATGCGGGATCGATTGCGGTTACCCGCAAGCTTGGCATGCAGAGGGAGCAGGAAGCTGCAGTCGGCACAGCACTCATCTTCGTCCGAAACCGTGAGTTGGCGCTTGAGGCCTGCCCCCGCTGTCAAGACCCTACAGGACTGGAAAATCGCTCATGCTCAACTACGAATTCATCGTGGCCAACGTCGAAACGCATCGGGCCGAACTGATTGAACTCAATGTCGAGTACCTGACCTGGGTATTCGCCGGGATCGAGGAGATCTTCGCCGTTCCGGCGGACGAGGTGGCCGGAATGCCCGCCCGTGAGTATGTACCGGGCGTTATCGACAAAGTCTGTGGCGATCCGCCTCCCAAGGGGATCTTTTACCTTGTCAAAGTCGACGACACGCTGGCGGGTATGGGCGGGCTGCGGTTCCTCCGTCCTGGCGTCGCAGAGATCAAACGGATCTACTTCCGGCCCGAGTTTCGCGGAATGAAGCTGGGCGAGCTGATGTTGAGCCTCCTCCTCGCCGATGCGAAAGCCTTCGGCTACCGGAGCGTCTGCCTGGATACCGCCATATTCATGCAGGCCGCGCATCGCCTCTACGAGAAGAACGCGTTCTCGGACTGCTCCGCCTACGAGGGAGTGGAAGTGCCTGCCGAATTCCACGGCAACTGGCGCTTCATGGAGCGCCAGCTCTGAGCGCCGCCAGCTCTGAGCGCCGCCGGGCAGGCGGCGCCTGTGGGCGTGGGCAGGACCTGCAAGAGGATGGCTCCCTCAATGATCGAGGTGGCTCTGGCGCTGGCGCATATCCTCGGTAGCTCTGCTCACTTCTTTCAGCGGCAGAACGAGCCGAAAAGAGGGTCTGAATAACTGAACCGAGCAATGATATCGAGCCATGTGTCACTGAAAGCAGAGGAAGCGGCTCATTGTATGCTTTCCAGTGAGGCAATGAATGAGGCAGTTCTCGGAGGGACGAATGCTTTCTGCTAAATGGCAAGGGGTTGGTTGGCCTGGTTTATAGTGCTTTTGGACTGAGCGAGCCGGACAGAAAATACACCGCAGAGAGGAACTATCGATGAGAGTAGGCAAACAGATGCCGACCGTTCTATTGGGTGTGTTGCTGCTGTTTTCATCCGCGCATGTCGCCACACAGACGGTGGCGACAGGGTTGCCGTGGGAGAGCCGGAGCGAATGGCCCAGCTATGGCGGAGGCCCGGACGGCATTCGATATTCCAGTTTGACACAGATCAACCGCACGAATGTCGGCAAACTTCAGGTCGCATGGACGTATGATTGCGGAGAGGGACCGGGCGGTACCCAGACGCAGCCGCTCGTTGCCAGTGGCGTACTCTTTGCCGTGACGCCGCACCATAACGTGGTTGCCCTGGACGCCGCAACGGGAAAGCCAATCTGGCGATTCAATCCCGGCATCCCCGGGCGCGGCCCGAATCGCGGCGTCGCTTATTGGACCGAGGGCGGCGAGCGGCGCGTGTTTGCGGCGGTTCAGCACTTCGTCTATGCACTGGATGCTGCGACCGGCAAGCCCATTCCAGGTTTCGGCACAGAGGGGCGGATCGATCTGCGCGAGGGAGTGGGACGCGACCCGGCAAAACAGTCCATCATTCTGACGAGTCCGGGGGTCCTCTATAAGGACCTCTTAATCGTCGGAGGCCGAGTGTCCGAGGGACTGCCGTGTACTCCTGGCGACATTCGCGCGTATGATGTGCGCACAGGAAAGATGCGGTGGGCGTTCCACACAATTCCCCATCCGGGCGAGTTCGGGTACAAAACATGGCCCAAATTGCATGGAAGGTCTCTGGATCAGCGAACAACTGGGCGGGTATGTCCGTGGATTCCGCCCGGGGAATCGTGTTCGTGCCGACCGGGTCGGCGGCCAGCGACTTCTATGGGGCGGATCGGGTCGGCGACGACCTTTTTGCCAACACGATGCTGGCGCTCGATGCCAACACCGGGAAACGTATCTGGCATTTCCAGGCAGTCAAACACGACATCTGGGACCGTGATTTTCCGGCGCCGCCCGCCCTGGTTCGCGTCAAACGTGGGGGGAGGTGGGTGGACGCCGTGGCACAGACGACCAAAACCGGGCATGTTTACGTCTTCAGGCGCGATAACGGAAAGCCGCTCTTCCCTATCCAATATCACAGGTATGAGCCTAGCGTCGTCCCGGGTGAAGTGGCAGCTAAAACCCAGCCACTGCCCACGAAACCCGCACCGTTTGCCCGACAGCTGCTGACAGAGGAGCTGCTGACTAATCGGACGCCCGAAGCGCACCGCTGGGCCGTGGAGCAATTTCGGTCGTTCCACGGAGGCGGACCGTTCGTGCCCTTCCGGGCCGGCCAGGAGACCATCATCTTTCCCGGATTCGACGGCGGAGCGGAATGGGGCGGCCCCGCCTTCGACCCCGAGACGAGTCTCCTCTACGTCAACGCAAACGAGATGGCCTGGACTTCGCACCTGGTGAAGAACGAAGAGGCCAGATCTGCGCGCGGGCTGTATCTGCATAACTGTGCCAATTGCCATGGGGACACCCTTGCGGGTTCCCCGCCCCAGTTGCCGAAACTGCTGAATATGGGTCCCAGGTGGGACGTGTCCGCGATTTCCAAAATCACCCGCCAGGGCGCAGGCCGCATGCCTGGATTCCCGAACCTTTCCGATGCGGAAGTCAAGGCCGTATCGCAGTACATCCTGAGCGGAGAGAGCAAACCCATCGAATCGGACGAGTCCGCAGCGGTGACGCTGGACTATCGGTTTACCGGCTACCGCAAGTTTCTGGACCCCGACGGCTATCCGGCAGTCGCGCCGCCGTGGGGCACGCTCAATGCCATTGACCTCAACACCGGCGAATTCGCCTGGAAGATCCCGTTGGGCGAATATCCGGAACTTGCGAAGAAGGGCATGAAGGAAACGGGCAGCGAGAACTATGGCGGTCCGGTTGTCACCGCGGGCGGGCTGGTCTTCATCGCCGCAACGAACTATGATCGCAAATTCCGTGCTTTCGATAAGACAACCGGTAAGCTTCTCTGGGAGACCACGCTGCCATTCTCTGCCAACGCCACTCCTGCGGTCTATTCAGCCCGGGGCCGGCAATTTGTCGTCGTCTGTGCCGAAGGGAGCAAAGGTCGCCCGAACGATCCGAAGGGCGGCAAGTACATCGCGTTCGCATTATCTCAGCCCTGAGCCATTCGTCCTCTCATGCGCAGAGCACGCATTTATGCGTAGAGTACGCATGAGAGGCAGCAAAGCAATCGTCGAAACCTCAAGTTCCGCTTCTCCTGCCGCACCCGAGGAGAAAGGGGTCTCCTCACGAAACGGAAAAAATCGGGTTCTTCCGAGCTTTTGATGAAAAGTAGGCAGCTCCCCTTCACTATAAGTTCACCCGTTTTTACGATGTCAACGGCAATCGTGTGGTGTTCAAGGTGATTGACATGCACCCAGTTTTGAGTAGCAGAGGAAGAGTGAGTCTTCTCGTCAAACAACACGGACAAGGAGACGAGCAAGATGAAACAGAAACAGTTTACCAACGAGCAGATCGTGGCGATCCTCGCGCAGGCCGACAAAGGC